>JAWSVN010000077.1:15375-36789 GCA_033851875.1 Acidimicrobiales bacterium | reverse complement strand
CTCGGCGCCAACCTCGAGCTGCTGGAAGTGCCCGAACGACTCGGATTCGCGCGGCTGGTGGCTGCCGGGCTGATCACGACCCTCGTCGGGCTCGTGCTCTTCGGCATCTGGGCAAACCCCGACGACGAGGTCTACGCCCGCACCCTCGGCGTGAACGCGGTGCTCGTCGCGGCGGCGACCCTCGTCGTCCCCGTGCTGGCTCGATTCGCTGGCCGGGCGGCGACACCCGCCACGACCGTGATCACCTGCACGTGCCCGGAGTGCGGCGCGACCTTCGAGGTTCAGGACCGGGGCTTGGCCCCGTCGAAGTACTCGGTGAAGCCGGCCGGGGCGTAGGGCCCGATGATGATCTGCTCCAGGGCGCCGACGCCCTGACGCTCGCCGTCGTCGAGCTTCACGACCTGTTGGACGTGGATGTTCTCGGGCGCCAACGGGTCGAGTTCGAGCGGGTCGAAGCTCTCCCCGCCGACCTCGAGCTCGCCCTTCCACATGCCTTGCCCCCACTGGGGATGGCCGTAGCCGAGCCCCTTGAACTGGAAGCGCAGCAACGGCTCCATCGTGATCGTGCGCACCTTGCCGTGGAGGTCGATCAGGTCGAGTTCGGCTCGCTCCGCCCATCGGGTGCCGACCTGGTAGTCGACGCGGTGGACCGCCGTCGCCATGCGGGTGACGACGTCGTCGAGCTCGTCGGGGATCGCGTCCTCGCTGTCGAACAGCGGCGCGGTCAGGCCCTCGCGCACCAGGGCCTCACCCTGAGGACCGTCGAAGAACACGGCGTGGCTCACGTGGTCGTCCCAGAACAGCGGCGCCCAGGTGAAGAAGGCCCCGCCCGGGATCTGCGGAGCGCCGAAGGGCACCCGCTCGCCAACGCCGCGGACGCCCCACGACCGGTCCTTCGTGCCCCGCCATGCGTCCTCGGTGACCGTCAGCTCGCCCTCGGGGTGGCGCAGCGTGCCGCTCCACCGACCGAACTGGGCGAAGCGGGTGGCGTCCATCACCTTGCGCTGCCGGTTCCACAGGATCTGCCGGGCCTCCTGGATCGCGGAGGTCCGGGCCGAGAACGTGAGGTCACACGAGATGCCCGACTCGTTGTCGTCGATCACGACTCGAGCCCGGCGCAGCGGTTCGACGATCTCGAGCCGGAACGGGCCGACCTCGAGCACGGTCCGTTCCTGGGGTGCCCGGCGCGACGCGTAGAAGCAGTGCTGGCGGCCGCCTCGCTCGATCACGCTGAAGTGGCAGTCGAGGATCTGGCGATGGGGGTAGACGGCGATGCCGAGCCCGAAATAGGCGGAGCCGTCGTCGGTGTAGGCGTTGAACCAGGTCCGGTCGTAGAAGTTGGGATCCGAGGTCGACGGGTGCGCGATCGGCTCCGGCGTCTGGTGGATCGGGAAGTCGTCGAGACGGTTCAGCACCGGGCGAGCTTCCCTTGCCGCACGATGGTTCGTCCAGCCCGTCCCCGCGGATCGGTTCGGCGACGTGGACGTTGCCGTTCGTGAACGGGACGCGAACAGATCGCCGATCGCTCTCGCACGTCGGTGGCTGTCCGTAGTGTCGGGCCGACATCGGTGACCGACTCGACGTCGCCGACGGCAACCAAGGAGGCAGGGGATGTCCACGGTTCGTGCAACGGCGATCAGCGAGGTGACCAACAGCGGCGGGGTGCTTCGGGGCCCGACCGAGCCGCTCGGCTCCATCTGGGCGTGCGACGTCTTCAACCTCGCCACGATGGAGGAGGCGCTGTCGAAGAGCGCCTTCAAGGCGATGAAGACGACGGTCGAGACCGGTGCGCCGCTCGACCCGGCGACGGCGGACGTGGTCGCCGCCGCGATGAAGGACTGGGCGCTGGCGCGGGGCGCGAAGTTCTTCTCCCACATCTTCTACCCCCTCACCAACATCACGGCGGAGAAGCACGACGGGTTCATCGTCACCAACCCCGAGGGCAACGCGATCACCGAGTTCACCGGATCGCTGCTGATCAAGGGCGAGCCGGACGGGTCGTCGTTCCCCAACGGCAGCCTGCGCATGACCAACGCCGCCCGCGGCTACACCGCCTGGGATCCCACGAGCCCGGCGTTCGTGATGAGTTCGACCAACGGCGCCACCCTGATGATCCCGAGCGTGTTCCTGTCGTGGACCGGGGAGTCGCTCGACAAGAAGATCCCGCTGCTCCGTTCGAACGCGGCGATGAACGAGGCGGCACAGAAGGTGCTGAGGCTGATGGGCGAGACCGATATCGCACCGCTCAACTCGAGCTGCGGAGCCGAGCAGGAGTACTTCCTGGTCGACTCGAACTTCGCGAACGCCCGGCCCGACCTGCTCCTCGCCGGCCGGACCCTCTTCGGCGCTCCGTCGCCGAAGGGGCAGGAGTTCGACGACCATTACTTCGGCGCGATCCCCGAGCGGGTCCAGGTCTTCATGCAGGACTTCGAGGACAAGCTGTATCGCCTGGGCATCCCGGCCAAGACGCACCACAACGAGGTGGCGCCCGGCCAGTTCGAGATCGCTCCCTATTTCGAGGCGGCCAACGTCGCCGCCGACCACCAGCAGCTGATGATGACGATCATGAAGTCGACGGCCAAGGCCCACGGCTTCACCTGCCTGCTCCACGAGAAGCCGTTCGCCGGCGTGAACGGTTCGGGCAAACACGTGAACTGGTCGGTCGGGAACTCGACGCAGGGCAACCTGCTCGACCCGGGGAGCACGCCGCACGAAAACCTCAGCTTCTTGCTGTTCTGCGCGGCGGTGATCCGCGGCGTCCACAAGTTCGGCCCGCTGTTGCGAGCGGTCATCGCCACGGCCTCCAACGACCACCGCCTGGGGGCCAACGAGGCGCCGCCGGCCATCCTGTCGGTCTACCTCGGCGATCAGCTCGAGTCGGTCTACAACGACATCCGCGACGGCGAGGTCGCCGCCTCGTCCGACGGGGGCATGATGGACCTCGGCCTGTCGCAGATCCTGCCCTTCTTGCGTGACCCGGGCGACCGCAACCGCACCTCGCCGTTCGCCTTCACCGGCAATCGCTTCGAGTTCCGCGCCGTCGGGTCCTCGCAGTCGGTGTCCGGGCCGTTGGTGGCGATGAACACGATGCTGGCCGACTCGCTCGAGTGGATCGCCGAGAAGCTGGAGGCGCAGCTCGACGACGGCAAGGAGCTGTCCGTCGCCGTCGCTGCAGTGGTGAAGAAGGTGATGACCAAGCACGGCGACGTCGTCTTCGGTGGTGACGGCTACGCCGAGGAGTGGCACGCCGCGGCGGTCGAGGAGCGTGGCCTGCGCAATCTCCCCACCGCCGCCGACGCGCTCCCGGTGCTGATCGAGGAGGACGTGGTCGAGTTGTTCAGCTCGACCGGCGTGCTGTCCCCGGTCGAGGTCGAGAGCCGCTACGAGGTCTACGCGGAGCAGTACATCCTCTCGATCGGTGTCGAGGCCAAGCTGGTCGTCGAGATGGCGTCCACCGGCATCTACCCGGCGGCGATCGACCACGTCGGGCGACTCTCGACCGCAGCGGCGGCTGCCTCGTCGCTCGGCGTGAAGCTGGCGACGAGCGACATCGCCGCCGTCGCCGAGGAAGCCGACGCGATGATGGGGGCCGTCGCCGAGCTGTCCACGGCGATCGACCGTCACGACTTCGCCACCACCGCTGACCACATGGCGTTCTGCGCGGGAACGATCCGGTCGCTGATGGATGCCGTGCGAGGTCACGCCGATCGTCTCGAGGCGGTGGTGGCCGACGATCTGTGGCCCTACCCGAAGTATCGCGAGATGCTCTTCATCCGGTAGGGGCGAAGGCGACCCGGCGCCGTCGCAGCCCGAACCAGAGCGTGGCGAGGTAGCCGATCTCGGTGAGGTAGGTGGCGGCCACGGCCCCCTGCCACCCGAATCGGGGGATGAGGACGAGGTTGATCGCCACGTTGCCGATGGCGGCACCGAACTGGGCTCGGGCCCGGAACCGTTGGTGGCCGGACCCGGTGAGGACGTTGCCGACCAGCATGTGGGAGGTGCGGACGAGCGGGAAGAGCGCCATCGCGAGCACGACCCACACGGTGTCGCCGAACCCGGGGCCGAACAACCGCACCACGAGCGGGGTGCCGACGAGTGCGACGGCCGTGCCGGCCACGGTCAGGAGGAGGGCCGGGCGAGCGATCCGGCGACCGTGGGCGGCGGCGTCGTCGACGCTGCGGGCGCCGGCCTCGAAGAAGCCCGCTTTGCCGGCGTTGAGCACCGAGCGCGCCGGCAGCAGGCCGTAGGCGATCATGCGAACGCCGGCGCCGTAGAGACCGGCGTCGGCGTCGAGCCCGAAACGCAACAGCATCGTGCGGTCGACGTTGGTCATCACCGTGTCGGCGACCCGACCGAACGCGAACTGCCGGCCCGTCGACCAGGCATCGGGCAGATCGCCTCGTTCGAATCGCGGCCGCCCGTTGGAGGCGAGCCAGACGACCGCGGCGGCGGTGGCGACCGCCATCCCGGCGAGCTGGTAGGCGGCCAGGGTGCGGACGTCGTCGCCGTCGGTCAACAGCAACGCCAGCCCGGCGACGGCCCGGGCGGCGCTGGCGGCGACGAAGTGCACGGCCAGGGCGGCGTGACGGTCGAGGGCGATGCAGGCGTCGCCGCTCGCCGCCAGCAACCCGAGCCCGAGGAACTCGACACCGGCCAGCACGGCGATCGTGCCCACCGACTGATCGGGCATCACGACGACGGCGAGGGCGAGGATCGCGGCGAACAACGGCCCGCCGATCAGCAGGAACGTGGCCAGCATCGACCCGAGCGACGTGGCGAACCGGGACCGGTCGGTGGCCACTCTGGCGAGCAGCGTCTGTGACGTGCCGAGGGTGGCGAAGGGGGCGACCAGGCCGACATAGGCGACCAGGCCGACGTAGACGCCGTAGGTCTCGGTGCCGAGCGCCCGGGTGGTGGCGACGACGGCGACGAAGGTGAGCACGGCGTTGCCGATGAACCCCGAGAGGTTCCACGCCGACCGCCGGCGCCCGGGGGTCGACAATGCCCGCTCCAGGGATCGGCGCCCCGGTCTGGGTCGATCGGACTCGGTGCCGATGGTCATCTGCTCATTCTGCGTGGTTGGGCGGCTGCGGTGGGTCCTCAGTATTGTCGACAGCACGTCGAGAGCCACGTTGGGTGCGCAGTCGACGGCGGGACGCGGAGGGGAGCGCAGGCAGGGGAGATGGCCGACAGCCAGGGCAACGCCGTACCGGTGACGATCGGCACCCGGCGCGCCCTGACGGCCGCGCAGTCGCCACTGTGGGCATCGCAACGCCTCGCCCCGGACGTCCCCCTCGCCAACATGGCGGTGTTGTCCCGCTTCGCCGAGCGCCTCGACCCCGACCGCTTCGTCGACGCCTGGCACCGGGTGGTACAGGCCAGCGACGCCTTGCGGACCGTCGTGATCGAGGAGGCGGGGACGCCGATCGCCACGGTCGTGCCTGCCCCGCCCCGAGCGGCCGAGGTGCTCGCCGTCGGGCTCGACGAGCTCGACGAGTGGATGCAGGCCCGGGTCGCGACCCCGATCGACACGTCGACCGCCGGCTACGACTCGGTCCTGCTCGACCACGGCAGCGACGGCATGTCGTGGTGGTGCAACGTCCACCATCTCGTCACCGACGCCGCGTCGTCGGCCCTGATCTTCCAGGCGACCGCCGCCGCCTACCACGGTGAGCCCCTCGATCTGGCGTCCTATGGCGAGCTCGCCGACCGGCTCGCGGCCGAGTCGACGAACCCGCGCGTCGCTCGAGCCGCCGCCCACTGGCAGGCGTGGGACGAGGCCGGTCCGGACCTCGGGCGCACGTCGCTCTACGCACCGGACCGAGGACCCGACACCCGGGCCGATCGTGTGGAGGTCGCCCCGGAGCAGCCGACGTGGCGACGGCTCGACGAGCTGCTCGCCGGGCGCCTCGCGGCCCTCAGCCCCGATCTCTCGCTCCTCGCCTTGTTGACGACGTCGACCGCCGTCTACCTCCACCGCATCGGTGGCGCCGACCGGGTCTGCATCGGGGTCCCTGTGCACCACCGCCGCAGCCGCGACGCACGCCGCACGATCGGACCGCTGGTCGAACTGTTCCCGGTGGTGGTCGAGATCGAGGCCGCCGACACCTTCGCCACCGTGCACGACCGGGCCCGTCGAGCGGTGCTCGACACCCTGAAGCACGCCCAACCCGGGACCGCGCCTCGTCAACGTTTCGACGTGGTCCTCAACGTGCACGGCGCCACCTTCGGACCGTTCGGTACCGTGCCGGCCCGCTCCGACTGGATCCCCAACGGCCACATCGACGCCCACCACCGGCTGCGGGTCCAGGCGCTCGACTACACCGGCGACGGCGAACTCGAGGTGGCGCTCGACCTGAACCATCGGGCGACCACGCGTACGTCGAGGCAGCGCGCCGGCGAACACTACGCCGCCGTGTTGCGGGCCCTCGCCGACGACCCCGACGCCTCGATCCACGACGTCGACCTCCGGACCGTCGATGAGCGTGCGGCCGCCGGCGTCTACAACCAGACGGATCCGCCGGGCCCTCGAGCCCAGGTGCCGGTACCCGACCAGGTCCTCGACGCCCTCGCCGACGACCCCGAGCGGCGGTTGGCGACCGAACGCCGAGCCGACGAGCGGGGCATCGCCACGACAGCCGAGGCCACCGCCGGCGAGCTCCGCCAGCGGATCTCGCTGCTGGCGGCGTGGCTGCAGAGCCAAGGCATCGGCCGCGACGACCGGGTGGCGATCGAGATGCCGCCGTCGCTCGACGCCGTCGTCGCACTCCACGCCGTGATGGTCGCCGGTGCGTCGTTCGTGCCGATCGACCCGACCTACCCTGAGGCCCGACGTGCGTTCCTGCGAAGCGACTCGGGCGCCCGTCTGGTGCTCGAGACCCTGCCGGACCTCGCCGGGGGACCGACGCACGAGCCCGTCGCGCTCACCCTCGACGACGAGGCCTACGTCATCTACACCTCTGGCAGCACCGGCCAACCCAAGGGCGTGCCGATCACCCACCGGGGTCTGGCCGACTACGTCGCGTTCGCCCTCGACCACTACGTGCGGGAACCGTCGCCGGTCGTGGCGCTGTTCTCGTCGCTGGCCTTCGACCTCACCATCACGACGGCCACGATGCCGTTGTTGACCGACGGTCGACTGGTGATCCACCCCGACGGGGGCACCGCGGCGCTGCGACAGATCGCCGACGACGCCGAGGTCACGCTCCTCAAGGCCACGCCCAGCCATCTCGAACTGCTCGTGCGGATGTTGCCGGACGGCCACCCGTTGCAGACCTTGGTCGTCGGCGGCGAAGCCTTCGAACGGAGCCTGGCATTGCGACTCGTCGGCCGGCTCGGGTTCGACGCAGCGATCTTCAACGAGTACGGCCCGACCGAAACCGTCGTCGGGTGCATGATCCATCGCTTCGATCCGGCCAGCGACCTCGACCCCGACGTGCCGATCGGCCGCCCGGCGCCGGGCGTGATGCTCGACGTGCTCGACCCCCACGGTCGGCCGGTGCCGGTCGGCTGCATCGGCGAACTCCACGTACACCGCGTCGGCCAGACCGCCGGCTATCTCGGTCGGCCCGACCTCTCCGCCGAACGGTTCGTGACCGGCGACGACGGCCGGGTCCGGTACCGGACCGGCGACCTGGTGCGCATGCTCGACGACACGACGATGACCTACCTGGGGCGCATCGACGATCAGGTGAAGGTCCGCGGGGTCCGTCTCGAGGTCGGCGAGGTCGAAGCGGCCCTGGCGTCGCACCCGTCGGTGCAGCGCGCCGTCGTCCGCGTCTGGACCCCGGAGCGACCCGACACCGTGCACCGCTGCGTCCGCTGCGGGCTACCCGGCGACGTCCCGGACGTGACCTTCGACGCCGACGGGGTCTGCTCCACCTGCCACCAGTACGACGCCGTGGCGCCCCAGGCCGACGCCTGGTTCCGCACGCCCGACGACCTCGCCGACGAGCTCGCAGCGGCTCGGCGCGACGCCACCGGCGACTACGACGTGCTCCACCTGCTGTCGGGCGGCAAGGACTCCACCTACGCCCTCTACCGACTGGTGGGCATGGGGGCCCGGGTCCTGTCGATCACCCTCGACAACGGGTTCATCTCCGAGGGGGCCAAGGACAACGTGCGAGCGGCGGCGGCCGACCTCGGCGTCGACCACGAGTTCGTCACGGCCGACGCCATGAACGAGATCTTCCGCGACAGCCTCACCCGGTTCTCCAACGTCTGCCAGGGTTGCTACAAGACGATCTACACCCTCGCCGTCAACCGGGCCGACGAACTCGGCATCCCCGTCATCGTCACCGGGCTGTCGCGTGGACAGTTCTTCGAGACCCGACTCGTCCCCGGCATGTTCGGCGCCGACCGCTTCGATCCCGACGCCATCGACGCCACCGTCCTCGAGGCCCGCAAGGCCTACCACCGCACCCCCGACGCCGTCAGCCGTCATCTCGACGTGTCCCGCTTCGAGACCGACGACATCTTCGACCGGGTCCGGTTCCTCGACTTCTACCGCTACGTCGACGTACCCCTCGAGGAGATGCTGCGCTTCCTGGTCGAGGAGACCGCCTGGCAGCGTCCGGCCGACACCGGTCGTTCGACCAACTGCCTGATCAACTCGGCCGGCATCTTCGTCCACCGGCTCGAACAGGGGCACCACAACTACGCCCTGCCCTACAGCTGGGACGTGAAGCTCGGCCACAAGACCCGTGACGAGGCGATCGAGGAGCTCGACGACCCGATGGGGGAGCGCGAGCTGGCCGACATCGCTCGCATGCTCGGCCAGGTCGGCTACGAGCCCCGTTCGCCCGAGATGTTGACGGCGTGGATCGAGACGGTTCCCGGCGACGAGCTCGACCCGGCCGAGGTGCGGGCCCATCTCGAGACGCTCGTGCCCGAGCACGCGATCCCCGCTGCCTTCGTGGTCGTCGACGACGTGCCACTCACCGCCAACGGCAAGGTCGACGCCGGGCGGCTGGCCCCGCCGACCAGGATCGACCGGGGTGCTCAGGCGCCGCACCGTGCGCCCTCGACCGACACCGAGCGGGCCGTCGCGGAGACCTGGGTCGAGGTGCTCGGCCGGGAACGCGTCGGCGCCGACGACGACTTCTTCGCGCTCGGTGGGGCGTCGCTCGACGCCCTCGAGATGTCATTCCACCTCGGCGACCGGCTCGGCCGACCCATCCCGGAACGTTGGGTCTTCCAGCACCGCACCGTCGCTGCCCTGGCGGCCGCCATCGATCGTCACGGCGACGGCCCGCTCGACCGAGCGGTCGATGAGACCTCGACCACACACCCGTCGACGCCGAGCTCACCCGATGGGCCGACACCGCTGTCGGCGATCCAGCGCGCCCTCCTCTACGAGTGGCACACCGACCCGGCCGACGCCCGCTACGGCGGCGGGTGGTTGCTCCGGCTCCCGGTCGACGTGGGCCTCGACCGCTTCGACGACGCCGTGCGGGCCGTCGTGGCTCACCATCCGCCACTGCACACGGGGTTCGGGGCAGATCGTCGTCGCCTTCCCACCGAGGCTGCGGTCTCGTTCGTGCGCCATCAGCCTTCCACCAGTGGAGACGTCGACGAGCTGCTCGCGGCGATCCGACGGACACCCTTCGATCTCGTCGACGGCCCGCTCGTGCGGGTCCATCACCTCGGTGGCGCCGGTGCCGGCGATGCCCATCGGGTCGCCATCCAGCTCCACCACATCGCCGCCGACGCCGGCTCGATGCCGACGCTGTGGCGCCACGTCGACCTCGCGTACCACGGCGCTCCCCTCCCGGTTTCGCCCCGAAGCTACGCCGAGCACGCCGTGGCCCAGGCCGCCTCGATCAGCCACACCGATCGAGGGCGCGCCCTCGACCGCCTCGTCGAGCCGGCGGCTGAACTCCAGCTCCACCACGACGGCGGCCGGCAGCCCGACGGGTGGCGACGCCGACGTGTCGACATCGCTCCGGAACGGATCCGGGGGGCGGCCCGCTCACCTCTCGCCGGCCTGCTCACCGCCATCGCCGCGGTGCTGGCGCCCCGTCACAGCACGACGACGGTCGAGATCGCTCTCGCAGCGTCGACACGTGACCATCCTGACCTCGCCGATGTCGTCGGCTCCTCTGTCAACCTGGTGCCCGTCCGCGTCGACGCCGGGCCAGAGCGATCGCTCGCCGAGGTCGCCGCCGAGGTCGACGACTCGCTGGTCGACGCCATCGACCTGCGCCGGGTCCCCTTCGCCCAGGTCGTGGCCGACGCCCGTCGCGAGGGCGTGCCCGAGCCCTCCGGATCGGTCGTCGTCGCCTACAACGAACGGTCCGCTCCAGCCTTCGGTGGCGACGCGGTCGAGGCGGTCGCGCTCGGGGCCAGCGGCGCCGTCGCGGATCTGTCGTTCGTGGTCGAGGCCGCCGACGACCACTTCGAGCTCGCCCTCGAATACGCCCCGAGCCGACTCGACGCGGAGGCGGCCGACGACGTGCTCGCTGCCCTGGCCGCCACCCTCGGGCACATCGCGGGCAAGGTCGGGAGTGCCGAGGCGACGGTCGGCTCCGTGGCAGCCGAGTGCGACCCGACCCCCCTCGCCGAACGAACGGGCCCGCCCCTCGATGATGTCGTCGCCGTCCCCGAACTGATCGACCGAGCGATCGCCGCCGCGCCCGACGCGATCGCCGCGAAGTCCGGGCGGCGCTCGATCACCTACCGACAGCTCGATGCCCGAGCGGACGACCTCGCCGCAGCGCTCCGGTCCGTCGGGGTCGCGCCGGGCGATCGGGTCGCCGTGGTCGTCCCGCGTGGCGTCGAACTCCCGATCGCCGTCGTGGCTGTCTGGCGCTGCGGCGCCTCCTACGTGCCGATCGACGTGGCCCAGCCGGCCGAACGCATGGCGGCGATGTGTCGCACGGCAGGCGTCGCGGTCGCCGTCGTCGGAGCCGAGGCACCGGCCGGCGTGGCGGGGTTGACGACGGTTGCGGTCGCCTCCGACGTCGCGCCGCAGGCCGACGACGCGCCAGCCGGCCGATTCGAGCCAGCGCTCGAGCGGGAGGCGTACGTCATCTTCACGTCCGGCTCGACCGGTACTCCGAAGGCGGTGTCGATCGGTCACCACAACCTCGCTTCCAGCACCGCCGCCCGGCGGAGCTTCTACCCCGAGTCCGTCGGCGCGTTCCTCCTGGTGTCGTCTGCCGGGTTCGACAGCTCCGTCGCAGGCCTGTTCAGCACCCTCGTCGACGGCGGCACCCTCGTCGTGCCGACCGAGGACGAGGTGCACGACGTCGACCGGCTCGTCGGCCTGCTCGTCGAGCACGACGTGTCCCACGTCCTCTGCGTCCCGTCGCTCTGGGCGGCGGTACTGGCGCGGGCCGATCGGTTGCCGTCGCTGCAGACCGCCATCGTGGCGGGAGAGCGCTGCGAACCGTCGGTCGTGGCGAGCCATCTGGCCGGTGTCGATGCCGGTCGTTGGTCGGCTGCGATCGTCAACGAGTACGGGCCGAGCGAGGCGACGGTGTGGTGCAGCGCCCACGTGGTGGGTGCCGGCGACCTCGAGCGGGGTTCGATCCCGATCGGGCGCCCCATCCCCGGGGTCACCCTGCGGGTCGTCGACGAGGCCGGCGCCACCCGGCCGGTCGGGGTGATCGGCGAGCTCGCTGTTCTCGGCCCGACGGTCGCCGCCGGCTACCTCAGGCCGGGCGCCCCGGACGCACTCGAGCCCGGCGACCGGTTCGTCGTGCTCCCCGACGGGCGGTCGGCCTACCGAACCGGCGATCGCGCGGCGATGGACCGCGACGGCGTCGTGACGTTCCTCGGTCGGGTCGACGACCAACTGTCGCTCGGCGGGGTCCGGGTCGATCCCGCCGAGGTCGAGGCCGTCATCGCCGCCGCCCTCGAGGTCGGAGTCGCGGCCGTCGTCGCCGACGGCCGCTCGCTCCGAGCGGTCATCGAACCCGCTCGCCCGGGTGTCGCCGTCGACCTCGACGAGGTCCGTTCGGTCTGCGCGCGTCGCCTGCCGGTCGCGCTGCGTCCCGCTCGCCTCGACGTGGTCGACCGGCTCCCGCGCACCCGCAACGGCAAGGTCGATCGGGCGGCCGTGGCCGAGCTCGACGTCGACCGCCGACCCGACTCCGTCGTCGCACACCGGTCGACGGCGAGATCCCAAACGGCCGGACCCGTGCTGGCCGCGTGGCAGCGAGTGTTCCGACGTCACACGGTCAGCGCCGACGACGACTTCTTCGCCCTCGGCGGCGACTCGCTCCGGGCCGTCGAACTCGTGCTGGAGCTCGAGGCCGCCACCGGCGCTCGGCTGTCGATCGGGCAGCTCTATGAGCTGCGGACCCCGCGCCTCATGGCGGAGGTGCTGGCGCCGGACGCGGGGCCGGCGACCGACGACGCCCCGGCCGGCGCAGACGATCTGGTCGAATGGCTCCGGCGCGGCGACGGCCACGAACCGCTCGTGCTGCTGCCACCCGGCGGCGGCAATCTGCTTCGCTATGCCGCTCTGGTCGACGCCCTGCCAACGACGCTGCCCGTCCTCGGATTGCGCCTGCCCGGTGCCGACGCCCGCAGCGCCCCGCTCCCCACGATCGAGGCCCAGGCAGAGCGCCTGATCGCCGCGCTACGGACGACGCAACCCGCCGGGCCCTATCGACTGCTGGGCTGGTCGACCGGGGGACTGCTGGCCTGGGAGATGGCCGAACGGTTGTCGGCCGTGGGGGAGGCGGTCGAGTTGGTGGCGTTGGTCGACACCTTCTTCGGCGGAGGAGCGATGCCCGGCGCCGGTGAGGCGATCGGCTCCAAGTACGCCGCGCTGTGGCGCAACGGCGGTGCCGCCGCCGTCGCCGACGAGGCGCGTAGCCGGGTCGTCGATCGGAGTCGGGCGAACCTCTACCGACTTCGGTATCGGCTGGCCCGGTCAGCCGGTGTCGCCCCCGACCTGCGGCATGCGGAGCGCACCCTCGGGCCGGCGATGCGCCAGGCCGCCCAAGCCTACGAACCGCCGCGACTCGATGGGCTGGTGGCGGTCGCCCCGGTGGTGCTCTACGCCGCCTCGCAGACCGATCCTTCCGAGACGGTCGTGCCGTGGACCGGGCACCACCCGGCGATCGAGGTCGTCGAACTCGACGGCTCCCACTTCCGGCCCGAGGCCGAGTGCATCGTGGCCCCGGGGCGGGTCGACGCCCTGGCTCGCGACGTCGCTGCTCGACTCGGCCTCGTGGGGTACGGGGCCTAGCGGCGGGGCCTGACGGTCGTCGACCGCACCTGCAGGGTCGGATCCAGCAGTTGCTCCATCGGCACGGCTTGGCCGTTGATCGCGGCTACGAGCGTCCCAACCGCACGATCGGCCAGCGCCTCGAAGGGTTGACGCATCGTCGTGACGTCGTAGGGCTGGTAGGCGCTCTCGACGCCGTCGAACCCGGCGACGAGGAGATCGTCCGGCACGGCGATGCCCCGCTCGAGGCAGCGGTCGAGCACGCCGAAGGCCATCAGGTCGTTGCCGGCGAGGATCGCATCGGGCTTCGCAGCGAGCAGGTCGTCGGCCAGGGCCCGGGCACTGTCGCGCCAGAAGTCGCCTTGGAACACCAGGCCCTCGTCGACCTCGAGACCGCCCCGTCGTAGCCCGATGCGGTAGCCGTCGACTCGACTGTTGGCGTCGACCCGCTGCGCGGCCCCGGCGAGGTAGGCGATGCGGCGGGCACCGAGGCCGACGAGGTGGTCGACGAGCGCCGCCGTCGCCTCCTCCGCCTCGGTGTCGATGACCGGCACGTCGCGACGGCGGGGGTGACCGCCGAGCAACACGGTCGGCATCCGGGCGTCGAGCAGCCCCTCGATCCAGTGCTCGCCCGCCGTGACGGCCGAGACGATCACCCCGTCGACCTGTCCGTCGAGGAGGAGGTTCCGCACTCGCTGACTCGGCTGTTTCGAGTCCATGATCAGCATCAGGCCCTCGTCGTGGCGGTCGGCGGCCTCGGCGATCGCCTGGAGGAGCGCCTGGGAATACGGCTCGTCGACGAGATCTGGCGCCCCGACGACCAGGCCGATCAGAGACGACCGTCCCCCCGCCAGGTTCTTGGCGCCGCGGTGGGGGCGGTAGCCGATCGCATCCGCGATGGTCTGCACGCGTTCTCGGACCTCGGGCCGGACGCCGGGTTTGTCGTTGAGCGCCCTCGAGGCCGTCGCTCGCGAGACGCCGCTCCGTCGGGCGACCTCGTCGAGGGTGATCTCGGCGGTCAACGGTGACTCGTCGGGCAGCGGTGGCTCGTCGGGCAGGGGAGGGTTGCAGCGGATGGCACGAAGAAAACCATTGCGCTGGAAGCGCTTCCATGTCAAGGTCACCCGGACGTCTGGACCCAGGAGGGACCCACCGTGCAACAGAATGGAAGCGCTTCCGTAGTGTCCGAGCGCTCGATGCTTCGGTTCCCGCAGGGGTTCCTGTGGGGCAGCGCGACCTCGTCCTACCAGATCGAGGGCGCGGCCGACGTCGACGGCCGAGGCCTGTCGATCTGGGACGTCTTCTGCCGCGAAGAGGGACGGATCATGGACCGCTCGACGGGCGATGTGGCCTGCGATCACTACCACCGGTTCGCCGACGACGTGGCCCTCATGCGGGACCTCGGTCTACAGGCCTACCGCTTCTCGATCGCATGGCCGCGAGTGATCCCCGACGGCGTCGGTGCGGTCAACGAGGCCGGCCTCGATTTCTACGACCGGCTCGTCGACGAGCTGCTCGCCGCCGGGATTCGTCCGTTTCCCACGCTCTACCACTGGGACCTGCCCTACGAGCTCGAGAAGCGGGGTGGCTGGATCGAGCGGGCGACGGCCGAAGCCTTCGGTCCCTACGCCGAGGCCGTCGTCGAGCGTCTCGGCGACCGGATCGACACCTGGGCCACGCTCAACGAGCCGTTCGTGTCGGCCAACCACGGCTACGTGACCGGCGAGCACGCCCCAGGCCACACCTCGATGGACGCTGGCCTCGCCGCCGCCCATCACCTGATGGTGGCCCACGGCCTCGGGCTCGAGCGGATCCGAGCCCTGGCCCCCGAGGCGCGAGCGATGTGTGTGCTCAACTTCACCCCGATCGAGCCGGCCACCGACTCGCCGGCCGACCTCGACGCCAGTCACCATCGCAACAACTGGGAGAACCGCTGGTACGCCGACGTGCTCTCCGGCCGCGGCTACCCGCAGGACTCGTGTGACCATTGGGGTTGGGACCAGCGTCAGGTGCTCGACGGTGACCTCGAGCTGATCGCCCAGCCGCTCGACCTGCTCGGCGTCAACTACTACACCCGCACCATCGTCTCGGCCGACGACTCCTACGTCGCACCGGCCGACACGCCTCGCAACACGATGGGGTGGGAGATCCATCCGCCGTCGCTCGGTTGGCTGCTCGAGGATCTGCACCAACGGTACGAGTTCCCGAGCCTCCTGATCACCGAGAACGGCGCGCCGATGCCCGACCAGGCTCGCACGCCCGACGGCCGTGTCGACGACCAGGACCGACTGGTGTTCATCCGCGACCACCTCTCGCAGGTGCACGCCGCCATCGAACGAGGGGTTCCGGTGGAAGGGCACCTCGTCTGGTCGCTGTTCGACAACTTCGAATGGGCGTGGGGCTACGGCCCCCGCTTCGGCATCGTCGAGGTCGACTACCAGACCCAGGAACGGCGACCCAAGGAGAGCGCCCGCTGGTTCTCGGCCGCGGCTGCGTCCAACGGGTTCACGATCTGAGGGAGGATCCTGACGCCGGCCCGAGCAGGTCGTCGGAGGTGATCGACGCCGGTCGGTAGGCGTTCACCGATCGGCACCGCCAGGCGCCCAGCAGCGAGCCGGCGCCCATCGCCAGTTCGTCGAGGAGCCTCGCTGGGTGGCGAGCGCCGGCGACCAGGGACGCTGCGAGCCAGCGCCGAGGTGGGCGCCACGCCAACGAACCGGCCGCGAGCAGCGGCCACCAGATGCGGCGGGTCGTCTCGGCGAGTGGTGCGCCGGCCCGGATCGTGCCGCCGCCGGCGAGCCGGATGGCGTCGGCGACCGGCGTCCGGCTCCAGGTGCGCAGCTCCACGGCGAACCTGGCGGCGGAGACGGCCCACAGCGCAGCCGACGCCATGCGTGCCCTCGGGCTGCCGAGAGCCAAGGCCCAGATCGCCACGCTCCACGGGCTCATCTCGGTCGAACGCACCTTGGCGGGGTGGCGGACGGCGAGGGCGGCCTGGCTGGCGCCGTAGGAGACCTGCTGGCGCAGCCGAGCTCGCAGGGTCGCCTGTTCCGGGTGTCGGACCACCGACGCCGGTTCGTAGGCGACGAGGTGTCCATCGTCGATGAGTCGCCAGACGAGATCGACGTCCTCGCCGCCGACCAGGTCGGTGGCGAAACCGCCGACCTCGTCGAACGCCGAGCGCTGCACGAGCAGCGCGGCACCTGGCGTGAACGGCACACGTGATCGCGGTCGCACGATCGCTGGTCGGTCCCCCCGATCGGCGCCCAGCACCCGAGGAGCCACCCCAGCCGGATGGGGCCAGGAGGTGGCGGCGCTTGCCAACGGCGGCCACCAGCCATCCAGCAGTTCGATGTCGGCGTCGACGAAGAGCAGCCATGCTGCGGTGCCCTCGGCGGCGCCGCGGTTGCGGGCGGCGCCCGGACCCAGAGCGGTGGTGTGTCGGACGACCCGCACCGAGTCGCCGAGGTGGGGGAGCGGTGCACCCGAACCGTCGTCGACGATGGTGATCGTCGCCGGCCCGATGTCGGCGAGTCGCTCGACGAGCCGGGGCAGGAGCGGGCCATGATCGCGGCACGGGACCACGACATCGACCGTGCCCGGGTCGAGCGGAGGGGCGGCTGCGTGGTCGGCGACGCGGCGTTCGAGCACGCCGTCGATCAACAGGCGGCGGGCCAGAGCTGCCTCCGCGTCCGACCAGTTGGCCGGCGGCGTCGACGCGACCGTGTCGAGCACGGCCTTGGCCGCCGGATCGAGGCGCTGGAGCCGGAACGGCGAGCCGCCCCAGACCACCTCGCCGCTCGGCCCGTCGACGATCGCCGCGTCGGGGGCCAGGGCCACGACGGGAACGTCGTGGGGGTCGGGCCCGTTAGTCGGACGCATCGCGATCAGCGACATCGTCGCCGTGCACGTGGGCACGATGGCCGTCGCGGTCGAAGAGCATCACGACCTCGGCCGGGCCGTCGACGGCAGCGAACGAGTGGGGTGTCATCGTGGCGAACTCGGCCGCCTCTCCGGCCTCGACCACGATCCGCCGATCGCCGAGGGCCAGCAGCACTCGTCCCTCGAGCACGAAGAACCAGTCGTGGCCCGGGTGCACTCGCTGCTCGGGCAGCCGGTCGGCGACGTCGAGCCGCATCTTGAGTGCGACGGTCCGGCTGGTGGGTCGGCTCAGGAGCCAGGTGGTGCGGGCCCCCGTCTGGTCGGGCGACGGCCGGATGACGACGTCCTCGTCGTCATCGGCCGAGAGCAGGGCGTCGAGGTCGACGCCCAACGCACCGGCCAAGGGGACAAGGACGTCGAGGCTGAGCGATCGTCGGCCGGTCTCGACCCGGCTGATCGTCGACGGGCTGAGGTTGGTGCGGGCGGCCAGCTCGTCGAGGGAATAGCCGAGCGTCTGGCGCAACGCCCGCAGCCGGGAGCGGGCGAGCTGTTCGAGATCGGTGGAGGCGGTCACGACCGCTCCCTTCTGCGGGCTCGTTGGTTTCTTGCGAATGCTGCAAGACCGCTTGCGGTCCTGGGGGGAGAGCGTAGCGTGCCCAACATGGCTCACGATCACGATCACGACCACGACGACGCTCACAACCACGCGCACAACCACTCGAACGAGCGCTTCGTTCGCCGGGCCGACGTCGTCGTGCTCGGCGGAGGCGGCGCCGGGCTCGCCTCTGCCCTCCAGTTGCTCCGGCAGCGACGACGGGTAATCGTGCTCGACGACCACCGTCCACGCAACGCGCCGGCCGAGCACATGCACGGCTTCCTGACCCGCGATGGTGAGCCGCCGGCGTCGATGGTGGCCGCCGCTCGGGCCGAGGTGCGGAGCTACGGCGGCGAGATCCTGTCGGCACGGGCGCTCCGAGTGGGGCGGGCCGTCGGTGCTGAGGGATCGGCCGCCGGCTTCGAGGTCGAGACCGACGGGCCGGTCGTCGTCGCAGCTGGCCGCGTGGTCGTCGCCACCGGCATCACCGACCTCCTGCCAGCGGTCGAGGGCCTGGCGGAACGCTGGGGACGCACGGTCCTGCACTGTCCGTTCTGCCATGGCTACGAGGCCAGAGACCGCGTGGTGGTGCAGGTGATCGACAATGCCGCCGCCCTCCACAGCGTGCCGCTGTGGCAGCATCTCGCCGGACAGCTCACCCTCGTGATGGCGTCCGACGTTCGTTCCGCGATCGGCGATGCCGAGCTTCCCGCCGGCGTCGCGGTGGTTCCGGGCGCCGTGGTCGAGGTCGACGACGTCGGCGTGGTGCTCGGCGGCGGTCGCCGCCTCGATGCCGACGCCGTCGTCGTCACCGCTCCGTTCCAACCCAGGATCGAGATGCTCGCCGACCTCGAGCTCGAGCTCGTCGATCACCCGACCGGTCTCGGATCCGCCATCGCGGCCGCCGATGACGGACGCACCTCGGTCGATGGCGTCTTCGCCGCGGGCAACGTCCGCGATCCCAGCCAGCAGGTGATCCGCGCCGCTGCCGACGGTTCGTGGGTCGGCGCCATGGTCGCCTTCGACCTGGTTGGCGACGACGCCGGCGTGGGGTCGGCGGAGGCCGAGTGGGAGCGGCGCTACGAAGGCGAGCAGGTGTGGAGCGGCAACCCCAACGGCTCCCTCGTCGCCGAGTTCGGCGAGGAGCTGGGTGAGGGGCGCCGAGCGCTCGATGTCGGGGCCGGGGAGGGCGGCGACGCGATCTGGCTGGCCGAACAGGGCTGGCACGTCACCGCCGCCGACCTCTCGGCCAACGCCCTCGCCCGGGCTGCCGCCGAGGCCGAGCGACGCGGCCTCGCGCTGGCGACGCTGCAGGTCGATGCCAACGCGCTCGACGCCTTCGGGGTCGAGCGCTCGGGCGGCGCCGATGCGCCGGGAATCGGGTTCGACCTGGTGACCGCCCACTACTCGTCGATCCCGTGTGCGGGCGACGGTCGCGGCATCGCCAACCTCGTCGACGCCGTCGCCCCCGGCGGCTCGCTGCTGGTCGTCGGCCACGACCCGGTGCCGATGCGTGACCCGCAACGTCGTTCCGCCTTCGACCCCGACGCCTACGTCACCCCGGAGGACGTCGCCGCAGCGATCGCTGACAATCCCGAATGGGTGGTCGACCACTGCGACACCCGGTCCCGCCCGGCCGGCGCCCACGCGCACTCGGCGGCCCACCACGTCGACGACGTCGTCCTGCGGGCGACCCGTCGCCATGTGGTTGGTGGAGAGGCGATTGCTTGACACTGCAGGCCGTGGCCCCTCAGATGGGCCGGTGGCCAGTGACGCAGAAGTGTTGATGATCGACGCCGCCGAGCGCATCGCCGCCGAGCAGGGACTCGGCGCGATGTCGTTGCGGGCCGTGCAGGCGGCGGCGGGCCAGCGCAACAAGTCGGCGGCGCACTACCACTTCGGCTCGCGCGAGGGTCTCATCGCGCGGGTGACCGCCCATCGGATGGCCCCGATCAACGAGCGGCGGGCGGACCTGCTCGCGTGTCTCCCGCTCGAGGCGTCGCCCGAGGAGCTCGTCGAGGCCCTCGTCCGGCCGGTGGCCGAAGCCGTGCTCGGCGTCGACGACAGCTGCTGGGCCCGCTTCGTGCTCGCCGGCTTCGCCGACCCGACCGTGGCGGGCGTGGTCGCCGATGGGCTCGAGGGAGAAGCGTTTCGCGGCGTCGGCTCCCGGCTGCTCGACGTCATCGACACCCTCGACGACCCGGCCGACCGGCGACGCCGTCTCGATCAGGTGGTTGGCCTGGTGTTCCTCACGCTCGCTCGGTGCGAACGGGAGTCGTCACCGCAGCGCGTTGACGAGGTGGTCGACGACCTGGTTGCGGTCTGTACGGCGGTCCTGAAGGCCTGAACTGGCGCCATGCGACGCGTTAAGGCGCGCGCCTTGACGAGGGTAAGGCGTGTGCCTCATCATGGGAGTCCGGCGCCGAGGGGCGCCGACGACCACGAGGGGTGCCCATGATCGACCAGACGTTGACCGGACCGCTGCACGGCTTGCTCGGCGGCCCGCGGACTCTGCCACGAGATCGCTGTCCCCGCACCGACCGGTTCACGATGACCGACCTGTCACCCAGCATCGGGTCGGTCGTCGAGGGCGTCTCCCTCGCCGAGCCCCTCGACGCCGAACTGTTCGGCCTGCTCGACGCCGCCTTGGTGGAGCGCAAGGTGTTGTTCTTCCGGGGGCAGCACCTGAGCCCGGAACAGCAGCGCGACTTCGCCGCCCACTGGGGCACGCTCGAGAGCCACCCCTTCTTCCGCGAGGTGAGCGAACAGGGCCAGCAGGCCGAGGTGGTCCGGCTCGAGAAGGACGACCAGGTCGGCGGCTACGAGAACATCTGGCACAGCGACGTGTCATGGCGGCGGGAACCGTCGCTCGGGTCGGTGCTGCGGGCGGTCGAGGTTCCCCCGACCGGCGGCGACACGTTGTGGGCAGACATGGCCGCCGCCTACGACAACCTGACCGACGCCATGAAGGAACGGATCGACGGCCTCACCGCCGAGCACGACTGGGTCAACTCCTTCGGCCTGACGATGCCGCCCGAGCGGCGCGACGCGCTGCGCCCCGACTTCCCGGCCGTCGAGCATCCGGTGGTGCGGACCCATCCGGTCAGCGGACGCAAGCTGCTCTACGTCAACAAGATCTTCACCGACCATCTGGTCGGTCTCGACGCAGACGAGGGCGCCGAACTGCTCGATTTCCTGTGTCGTCAGGCGACGATGCCCGAGTACCAGTGCCGCTGGACGTGGACCCCGGGCGACGTGGCGTTCTGGGACAACCGGTCGACCCAGCACTACGCCGTCAGCGACTACTTCCCCCGGCGGCGGGTGATGGAGCGCATCACCGTGGTGGGCGACGCTCCACGCTGAGGCCCGAGCGTTCGATGACGTCGGCCGCCACGTCCCCCCGTGGGCGGCCGGCGTCGATCTGTGGGAACGCCCCGTAGCCGGCGGCACGCTCCTCGAGCAGGTCTCGAATGCGGGCCTCTGGATCAGGGGTGTCGAGCAGCGGGCGCTTGTGACCCGGCTTCTCGCCAGGCTGGGCGCTGGCGAGGAGCCGGGCAACCAACTCGTCGGGGTCGGCCACCAGGCACAGGATCGTCGCCACCGGGGCGAGGGCCTCGACGTTGGCCGGGTCGAGCATCATGCGGCCGCCGGTGGCGATCACCCGCACGCGCTCGTCGGCGGCGAGCTCGCGAGCGAGCGCCCGTTCGAGGTCGCGGAAGCCGTCCTCGCCGGACCGTTCGAAGATCTCGGGGATCGG
>JAWSVN010000077.1:0-15293 GCA_033851875.1 Acidimicrobiales bacterium | reverse complement strand
TCATCGGTCCCGGAATCCCTTGCCGGCGAGGATCTTCGGCACGTACTTGTCAACCCGGGCGACGCGTGTCTCGGCCTTCTTCGCGCTCGAGATCTGCAGGTGGTACTCACGCTGGCGGCCGGGCGTGAGCTGGTCGAAGGCGGCCCGCAGTGCCGGATCGGCGTCGAGCCGGTCCTGGAGCTCGGCCACCAGCTCGAGCTCGGGCGCCGGCGGGATCTCGAGCCCGGCCTCCTCGACGGCGATCGCCCGATCGATCAGGTCGCCGATCGCCTGGGTGGCGGCCTCGATCTCGGCGACCGAGGTGAACTCGAGCCGCTTCGCCGACCGGCTGTTCGCCCCCTGCGACCTCAGCAGGCTGTCCGGGTCGTCGAGAAGGGCCCCCTTGAAGAACATCAGGGCCAGGAACCCCTTCATCTCCTGCATGATCGCGAGGTTGGCGCCGTCGAGGTCGTAACACGGCTTGCGCCACTTGACCTGCTCGCCGAGGCCCCGCTCGAGCAGGAGCGGCCGCAGCGCCGCCATCTCGGCCGGCCACGTCTCGGATGCTGCCATCAGCTCGCTGACGGCGGGGTCTGGTTGCGTGGGGGAGCGATCGGGCACGCGCCGAACCCTACCGGGCCGGTGGGTCGCCGTCCGATAGCGTCGAGGCGTGTCGACGCCCGAACGTCCCAGCCTCGATGTCGCCGTCGTCGGTGGAGGCATCCTCGGCCTGGCCATCGCCCGGGAGCTCACGTTGCGTCGGCCTGGGTTGGCGATCACGGTGTTCGAGAAGGACGACGAGCTCGGCGGCCACCAGACCGGCCACAACTCCGGCGTGGTCCACGCCGGCATCTACTACAAGCCCGGCAGTCTCAAGGCCACGCTGTGCACCCGGGGCCGGCTCCTGCTCCGCGAGTTCTGCATCGAGCGGGGCCTTCCCTACGACGAGTGCGGCAAGCTCGTCGTGGCCGTGGGCCCCGACGAGATGGCGCGGTTCGACGAGCTGGAGCGCACCGCCGGTGCGAACGGCGTGCCCGGTCTGCGGCGGGTCGACGGGGCCGGGATTCGCGAGATCGAACCGCATGCGGCGGGGATCGCCGCCCTCCACTCGCCGGCGACCGCGATCACCGACTACGTCGCCGTGGCGAAGGCGATGGCCGTCGATGTCGAGGCGGCCGGCGGTGTGGTTCGCTGCGGCACAACGGTCACCGCCATCGAGCGAGGACCGTTCACCGCGACGATGACCACGGCCGACGGCCCGGTCGAGGCCCGGCAGGTGATCGTCTGCGCCGGCCTGCAGTCGGATCGCGTGTCCGCCCCGGTCGACGGCGAAGCGGGGCCGCGGATCGTGCCCTTCCGCGGCGAGTACATGGTCATCGACGAAGCCAAACGGGATCTCGTCCGAGGGCTGATCTATCCCGTGCCCGACCCCCGCTATCCCTTCCTCGGGGTCCACTTCACCCGTCGGGTCGACGGCGTCGTCGACATCGGCCCGAACGCCGTCCTGGCGCTCGCCCGTGAGGGCTACGGGCGGACCGACGTCGACCTCCGCGATGTCGGGGACCTGATCTCGTGGCCGGGGTTCTGGCGGATGGCGTCCCGGCACTGGCGGACCGGGGTGAAGGAGGTGTGGGGCTCGCTGTCGACGTCTGCCTACCTGGCCGGCGCGGCCCGCTACGTTCCGGAGATCGGGCCGGACGACGTCACCCGCGGCCCGTCGGGCATCCGAGCCCAGGCGGTCGATCGCGACGGCGGGCTCGTGGACGACTTCCGCATCAACGAGCACGACAACGTCGTCACGATCCGCAATGCGCCGTCACCGGCGGCGACGTCGAGCCTGGCGATCGCCGAGTACGTGCTGGATCAGGTTGGTTCCGCGGCCTGAGAGCGCCGGCCGACCACGGCGGCGACGATGATCACGAGGGCCGTCCACACGGCCAGCCAGACGTCGTCGGCACTCGACGCACGGAGCCCGTCGGGGAGGATCGGGGCCAGCACCCGGTAGGGGAGCGCGCCGGTCTCGGCGAAGTCGACGATCAGGGTGCGGCGGCCGGTCGACGCTTCGACGGCGAGCCACAGCCAGTTGACGATGCCGAGCGCTCCGAGGCCGCCGACGATGCGGCGTCGCCACGGGCCAGCTCCGTCGTCGATCCACGCCGCGAGGAGCACGACGGCGGCCGGCAGCCCGACGACGAGCTGACGGCCCGGCACCCACCAGCCGTGCATCGTGAGGGCGATGAACGTCGCCGTCGCCCAGGCGGCGGCCAGCACTCCGAGCAGGAGGCGGCGATCCCGTCGGCGGGCGCTCGCCGTGACGGCGACCGGGAGCAGGAACCAGAGCGGCGCCCACGCCGCGATCCCGAACTGTCGGTCGACGAGGAGGCCGATGATCCGACGGGTCCGGCCGAGGAGGTCGACCTCGGTGCCGACGACGCTGAACTCGCCGTCGTCGACGAAGTGGTCGCCGGTGGCGTAGACCGTCCAACCCCCGTACCAGCGCTGGTGGGCGAGGGCATAGAGCACGCCGGCCCCGATCGCGACGCTCATCACGGCGGCCACGCGGGCTCGGTCGCGGCGGCACCGCCACAGCACGGCGAGCCCGGCCACGGCGGCGACCGGCACGTATTTGATCGCCAGCCACGGCAGTGCGATCACCACCGCCAACACCGCGGCGATGGACCGCCACGAGGGGCTCGTCGTTCCGGTGCCGAACGCCAGGAGCACGACGGCGACCGCGGCCGCCGCCGGCATCTCGGGGTAGACCTGGCTCGCATAGCCGGCGAGGGGGAGCCCGCCGAACGCGGCGACCGTCGTGACCCCAGCGGTCACCGGCCGGACACCCCACCCCCGGATGGCGGCCGATGCCGTGAGCGCCGCGGTCACTGCGGCGATCGCCACCAACATCAGCTTCGCCCCGACCCAGCCGGCCACACGCATCGGCAGCGCCAGCAGCAGGGGGAGCAGGGGATCGTGGGGGCTGACCTGGCGGCCGTCGGCCAGCTCGTAGGTCTGGGGGTCGACGGTGATCTCGTGGAACGGTTCGTAGGCCCGCGTCGCCAGTTCGTCGCTGATGTCGAGATCGCCGTCTTCGCCCAGCGAGAGGGCGGTGAGGAGGTACTGCGGTTCGTCGGCCGAGGTCCGGGCGCCGTAGGTGGCGCGTGCGGCGACCCCCACGACGGTGAGGGCGACGACCGCGCCAGCGACCACGGCGGCGAGCCGGCTGGTCGGCACCGTCAGTCCGGTCAACACCGTCAGTCCTCGACGACGAAGTCGTCGAAGCGGGCCCGAGCGGTCTGCCAGGCGGCGGCGTCCCACGATGCGCGGCCGGCGACGCAGTCGGCGGCGGTCAGCGCCATCTCGAGGACGTGATGCAGGTTGTCGGGGACGACGAGCCCGTGGCGTCCGAGCAGGGTGGTGCCCGCCACGGCCTCGGCTCGAGCGATCGTCTCGCGTCGGGCGTCTTCCTCGCCGACACCGATCACGGGGTAGACGGCCGGCAGCCGTTCGATCACGACCTCGCCGACCTCGGGTCGGCGCAGCCCGCACGCTTCCATGCCGGCGAGCACGAGGTCGCCGAGGGCGACGTCGTCGGCGGCCCAGGTCTCGTCGCCGACGGTGCACGGCACCTCTGCGCAGAGCACGGTGCGGCCCTCTGGGTCGTCGCCGTCGCGGTAGTTCCGGGGCTCGGACAGTCGGCTGAACGCGACGTCGAGGCCGGGCACGTAGTGGGCGTCGACATCGAGGTACTGGGTCTCGGGCACGACGAGGAACACGAGGACGAGTGCTCGGTGTGGCACGCCGTCCGGGGCCGCCGCCCGGTCGACTGCACGCAGCAGGGCGTCGGGCGGTGCCGTCCACAGGACGCGACTCGGGCGGAGCTCGGTGCCGTCGTCGAGCCGGACCGTCGGTGCCGTCTCGTCGGCCACGACGCGCTCGACCCCGACCCCGGTACGGATCGTGGCGCCCGCAGCGACCGCGGCGTCGGCCAACGAATCGACGATCTGGCCATAGCCGCGTCGGGGTGACAGGAACACCCGCTCGTCGTCGCCCTTGGCCAGCGTGCGGAGCAGGGCGAGCGGGGAGCGGACCGAGACGCGCTTGTGAGCGAGTTCGGCCGACAGCTGCTCGGGCGGGACGCCCCAGAGCTTCTCCGCCATCGGGCCATGGAAGGTCGACAGCGCCGAGGGTCCGAGGCCTCGGCGCACGACGTCGGCGTAGGAGGCCGCCGTCGCCGTCGATCGGCCCGGCAGCATCGTGCCGATCAGGTCGAAGGCGGCAGCCGCCGCCGCTCGGCGCGGCAGGGCGGTGAGGAGCTCGCCGAAGCGGAGGGGGAAGTGGAGCCAGCGGTCGTGGAGGCGGAGGCGACCGTTGCGGGGGCGGACCTGGAGGTCGTCGCCGAGGAGGTCGTCGAGCAGGGCGCCGACCCGGTCCGAGCGGGCCGGATGGAGCCGGTGGCTGCCGAGATCGACCCGGATGCCGCCGACATCGATGCTCGCCGCCATGCCGCCGAGGCGTTCGGACCGCTCGACGAGGTCGACGGCCACCCCGCGCCGGGCGAGGGCGAGGGCGGCGGCGAGGCCGCAGGGGCCGCCGCCGACGATCGTGATGCTCGACCGGGTGTCGGTCACGTCGGGTCGGTGATGGGCACCAGGCGATGGCCCGGCACGAGTGCCACGCGACCTCGATCGCCGACCGCCACCGGCGCGAGGTGGGATCGGTTCGCGATCAGCTCGGTGCCGTCGGGCAGCCGCAGCGTGCAGATCCACCGCTCGCCACGGAACTCGACGGACGTCACCTCGGTGTCGCCTTCGCGATCACCGGTGAAGTCGACGTCGTCGGGGCGCACCATCGCCAGGTCGGCCGTCGTGTCGATCGGGCCGAGGGCGGTGTGGCCGTCGGCCACCGGCAGGAACGACGCGTCGCCCATGAAGGCAGCGACGAAGCGCGATCGCGGGGTGTGGAACACCTCGTAGGGAGCGCCGACGTGTTGGATGCGTCCGGCCCGCAGCACGGCCACCCGGTCGCCGATCGCCAGCGCCTCGGTCTGGTCGTGGGTGACGAACACCGCCGGCGTGCCCGTGGTCCGCAGGGCCTGCAGCACGTCGCGACGCAGCTGGGTCCGCAGGTTCGGGTCGAGGCTGGCGAACGGCTCGTCGAACAGCATCAGCCGCGGTCGAGGCGCCAGGGCACGAGCGAGCGCGACCCGCTGACGCTCGCCACCGGACAACTCGTGGGGAAAGCGACCCGCGAGGTGTCCGAGTTCGACGAGTTCGAGGGCGGACCCGGCCCGCTCGGTCGCTTCGCCCCGGCCGGCGTCGCGGATCCCGAACCGCACGTTGTCGAGCACGTTGAGGTGGGCGAACAGCGAGTGTTCCTGGAACACGAGGCCGACGCTGCGGCGCTCGGGCGGGAGCTGGCGGCGGCCGTCGTCGACCACCTCGCCGGCCAGTTCGATCCGGCCGTCGTCGAGGCCGACCAGGCCGGCGATCGACCGCAGGAGGGTCGTCTTGCCGCATCCGCTGGGTCCGACGAGGGCGAGGATCTCGCCGTCGGCGACCTCGAGGTCGACATCGTCGACGGCCACGGTCGGCCCGAAGCGCTTCGTCGCCCCCGTCAGCCGCAGGATCGGCGCAGCGTCATCGCGGAGGGAGCCGTCAGCCACGACCGCCACCGGCGTTCTCGAGGCGGCGCGACAGCAGGGCGACGGGCACCAGCGCCACGGCGATGATCGCCAGCGCCGGCAGCGCGGCCTGTTCGAAGCGCGACTCCGAGGCCAGGTTGTAGGTCCACACCGAGAGCGTCTCGAACCCGAACGGGCGGAGCAGCAACACGATCGGCAGCTCCTTGAGGGCGTCGACGGCGACCAGCACGGCGGCGGTGGCCAGGCTGGTGCGGGCCAGTGGCAGGTGGATCGAGCCGATCACCTGGTGGGGGCGCCGTCCGAGGCTGCGAGCCGACGCCGTGACGTCGTCGGGGACCTGCTCGAGGCCCGCCTCGACAGCGTTCAGGGCGGGGGCCAGGAATCGCACCGAGTAAGCGTAGACGAGACCGAGGAAGGATCCCGTGGCGACCACGCCGGGGAGGCCGAGGCCGACGGCCTCGAGTGCGTCGTCGAGGGCGACCAGGGCGAGGAGCACACCGATCGCCACGACGGGTCCGGGGACCGCGTACCCGACGGCGGTGAGACGAGCGGCCAGCCCGACCGAGGACTGATGGCCGTCGCGCCCGAATCGGCGAGCGTTCGTGACCACGACCGCCACGACCACGCAGACGATCGCGGTGAGGGTGGCGAGCTGGAGCGAGTGCCAGAGGAACTCGAGGAACCGGTCGAGCACCGGGGTGCCGTCGTCCCCGCTCGCGCGCTTGGCGGCCCATGCCACGAGCTGGGCGACGGGCAGGCCGAACGAGAGACCGAGGACCGAGACGCAGGCGAGACTGGCGGCCCACGCCCGGGCGCCGGTGAGGGGCCGTGGGGCCACGCCGCTGCCACGGCCGGCTGCCTGGCCGAAGCGGGCACGACCCCGCAGGAGCCGCTCGAGCCCGATGATGCCGAGGGCGCACAACAACACGAGGGTGGCGAGTTCGCTGGCGGCGTCACGGTCGAAGGTGCCGCGCCAGATCCGGAACACGCCCACCGAGATCGTGTCGACGCCGAAGTACTGGACGGTGGCGAAGTCGGTGAGCGTCTCCATCATCACCACGGCGACGCCGGCCGCGATCGCCGGTCGGAGCTGGGGGAGGACCACTCGCCGGGCCGCCTCGACGGGGCCGGCGCCGAGGCTCCGGGCCGTCTCGTAGGCGGTGCCGGCCTGGTCTCGGAGGGCGGCCCGGGCCAGCACGTAGACGTAGGGATACAGGACGAGGCTGAACACCACGATGGCGCCGCCCATCGACCGCACCGGCGGGAACCAGGCATCTGCGCCGAACTGGTCGCGCCACCACCCCTGGAGTGGGCCGGTGAATCCCACGACCGACAGGGTGACGAAGCCGAGGACGTAGGACGGCATCGCGAGCGGGGCGATCAACAGCCAGCCGAAGGTCCGTGACCCGGGGAAGCGGTGGGCGGCCGTCAGCCACGCCAACGAGGTGCCGAGGGCCAGCGACCCGACGGCGACGCCGACGAGGAGGACGACCGTCTCGATCAGTTGGCCGGGGAGGCGGGTCTCCCACTGTTGGCGCCAGACGTCGGTGCTCGGGTCGAGGATGCTGGTGGCCAGGAAGGCGATCGGGGTGACGACCAGCAGCGCGGTCACCCACGCGGCGGTCGGCCACGAGCGGTCGCTGACGCGATCGCCGACGGGACGTTCGACCCGGTCGAGACGCGCGGAGTCTCGACGGGTCGCCCCCGGCGGGCTCGGCGGTACCTCGGTGGCGGTCACGACCGACCAGGATGGTCAGCGATACCCGGCGCTGTCCATCAGGAGGACGGCCTGGGCATTGAGGCTGCCGAAGGTCGACGCCGACAGGTCGTCCCGCAGGAAGTCGGTGCCGAACGCCTCGGCGATCAACGCTTCGGGCTCGACACTCGGGTTGGCCGGATACTCGTGATTGCCGTCGACGAAGGCGCTCTGGCCGTCGGTCGCCAGCCACTCGAGGAATTCCTGGGCCAGGTCGGGGTTGTCGGCGTAGCGGGTCACGCCGCCGCCGGAGATGTTGACGTGCACGCCCCGGTTTTCCTGGTTGGCCCAGACCAGCTCCACCCCGAAGTCGGGGTCGTCGGCCAGGAGGCGGGCCAAGTAGTAGTGGTTGGTGATGCCGGCGTCGCAGAGGCCGTCGGCGATCGACTCGAGGATCAGCACGTCGTTGCTGAGGATCTCGGCGTTGTTGGCCCACCCCTCGACGATTTCGAGGGCACGGTCCTCGCCGTGGTTGGCGATGAGGCTGGCGACCAGTGACTGGGTGTAGACGTTGGACGAGTTCCGGAGGCAGAGCCGCCCCTCCCACTCGGGTTCGGCCAGCTCCTCGTAGGTGGTCGGGACCTCGTCGGCGGCGACGAGGTCCGGGTTGTAGACGATCGTGCGGGCCCGGAGCGTGAGCCCGAACCACTGGTTGTCGGGGTCGCGGAGCTCGGCGGGGATGGCGTCGGTCAGCAGCTCGGACTCGAGCGGGGCGAACAGGCCGGCCTCGGCGCCGATGGCGAGGTTGCCGGCGTCGACGGTGAGGTAGACGTCGGCCTCGGTCTCGTCACCCTCGGCCTCGATCAACTCCCGCAGTTCGGCGTCGCTCCCGGTGCGGAACTCGACCGAGATGCCGGTCTCCTCGCTGAACTGGGTGAACGCCGTCTCGAGGTCGTAGTGGCGTCCCGAGTAGACCCGCACGACCTCGTCGTCGCCGCCGCCGGTGCAGGCGGCGCTCGCGAACGCAAGCGTCGCCATCGCCACGGTTGCGACGGCCCGACGGCCGACGCCACGTCGGCCTCCTCGACGATGCTGCACGAATTCACTCCAATTGCTCGGGGGCGGATGCGACACCGACCCTATCCACATAAGCCACGTTGCACGACATGGATAAGACTGCATAACATCGCCACTCGTGTTCGGTGAACCCCTGGCGAACAGCCACATCCTCGTCACCGGTGGAGCGGGCTTTCTCGGCGCTGTGATCACCCGGCGGCTGCTCGACGCGGGTGCGTCGGTCACGGTCGTCGACCACGGCACCGACCCACGCCACGAGCGAGCCCGAGCGGTGCTGCCGGAGGCGACCCATCGGGTGGTCGATCTCCTCGACGTCGACCTCGTCGACGTGCTCGACGGCCACGACCTCGTGGTGCACCTGGCCGGTCAACCCGGCGTCCAGACCAGCTGGGGTCCCGGCTTCGACACCCACCTCCGCCACAACACCCTGCTCAGCCAGCGGGTGCTCGAGGCGGCCCTCGTCACCGAGCCCCGTCGAGTCGTGATGGCGTCGAGCAGTTCGGTCTACGGCGAGGTCGGCAGCGGCTGCGCCACCGAGACCCAGGCGCCCCGCCCTCTCAGCCCCTACGGGGTGTCGAAGGCGGCGATGGAGGCGCTCGTCGGCGCCTACGTCGCCCGCGGCGTCAACGCGATCTCCCTGCGGTTCTTCACGGTCTATGGCCGCGGGCAGCGACCGGACATGGCGCTGCATCGGCTGATCGACGCCGCATCCGGCGGGCGACCGTTCGGGCTGCGCGGCAACGGCTCGCAGGTCCGCGACTTCACCCACGTCGACGACGTCGCCGCCGCGGTCCGCTCGGCGCTGGAGCGGACCGTGCCCGCCGGCTCGGTCATCAACGTCGGCGGCGGCCAGCCCGTGCCGCTGCGGGCCCTGATCGCGGAGGTCGAGGCACAACTCGGCCGCCCGGTCCCGATCGACCAGCTCACCCCGGCCGGCGGCGACCCCGGCCGCACGGCCGCCGACCTGTCGTTGGCCGAGCGGCTGCTCGGATGGGTCCCGATCGTCGATCTCGAGGCCGGCGTCGCCGACCAGATCGCCCACCAGCTCGCCCACGCGGCCGCAGGGAAGGCCTGACGATGCGCTGGAGCTCCTTCTCGTCGCCTCGCGCCATGGCGGTGGTCGCCGTCGCCACGATCGTGGTGGCCGCAGTGCTCGTCGCCGCCATCGACACCTCGGCCCTCGTCGCCGGGGCTCGGGTCGGCCTCGGGCAGCCGGGGGGCCTGGTGCTCACGTTCGGCGCCCTCCTCCTCGCCTTCGCCGCCCGCGCCGTCGCGTGGTGCCGGGTGATGCCGGGGTTGACATTCGGCCATTCACTAGCCGGGATCCACCTGGCGCTCGCCGGCAACCATGTGCTGCCGTTCCGGCTCGGTGAGCCGCTGCGGGTGTTGTCGGTCCGATCCCGCACCGACCTCGAGGCCACCCCACTCGTCGCGTCGACGGTCTGGCTACGGTCGGCCGACATCGTCGCGCTGGCGCTGGTCGGCGCGGTGGCCGCTCCGGCGATCGTCGCCCGGTTGCTCGACGACGCCGTCGTCGTGCTCGCCACCCTGGCCGCCGTCGTCGCCGTCGGGATCGGGGTCGCCACGGCCGTCCGTCAAGGGTGGTTGGGGTCGCTGCGTTGGAACGACCCACTGGCTCTCGGCCTGGCCGTCGTCGCCTGGGGCGCCGAGGCGGTCGCCGTGCAGGAGGTCCTCGGCTGGTTCGGCGTCGACCTCGGACTCCGGGCCGCCGCCGGCGTCCTCGCCGCCGCGGTGCTGTCGCAGATCGTCGCCATCACACCCGCCGGGGTCGGCACCTACGAGGCGGCCGGCACCGCCGCGCTGGTCGCCGCCGGCATCGATCCGACCGCCGCCGTGACCGCCGTCGTCGGCCTCCACGCGGCGAAGACCCTCTACAGCCTGGCTGCCGGTGGGACTGCCCTGGTCGTGCCGGCCCCCGGCCTGCTCGGCCGCTTCCGGCTCGACTCCGCCCGCATCGCCGCTCCGGTCCCGACCGAGCCCGCGCCCGACGGGCCGATCGTGTTGTTCCTCCCGGCCCACAACGAGGGTCCTCGCGTTGCCGACGTCGTGGGACGGGCCCCGGCGACGATCGATGGTCGTCCCGTCGAGGTGGTGGTCGTCGACGATGGCAGCACCGACGACACCGCAGCGAGAGCCGCCGGCGCCGGCGCACTCGTGATCCCACACCCGGCCAACCTCGGGCTGGGTGCAGCGGTCCGAACCGGGTTCGCTCACGCCCACCGACGGGGCGCCGCGGCGGCAGCGTTCTGCGACGCCGACGGCGAGTACGACCCGGCCGATCTCGCCGACCTGGTCGGTCCGATCCTGCGGGGCGAGGCCCACTACGTCGTCGGCAGCCGTTTCGCCGGCGAGATCAGTCGCATGTTGCCCCACCGCCGCTTCGGCAACCAGACCCTCACCCGCTGGGTGCGCTGGGTCGCGCGCAGACCGATCACCGACGGCCAGTCCGGCTACCGAGCGTGCTCGGCCGCCGCCACCGCCGAGCTCGAGATCGTGCACGACTACAACTACGCCCAGGTGCTCACCGTCGACCTGGTCCGGAAGGGGTTCGGCTACCACGAGGTGCCGATCACCTACGCCTTCCGTTCGACCGGGCGATCGTTCATCCGACTCGGCACCTACCTGCGCCGCTGCGTTCCGGCGGTGTGGCACCTGGTCAACCGGCCGCCCCGATCGGCGGCTGCGACGCCTTCCCAGCTCTCCATTCCGACCCCGACCGGAGGTACCCCACATGTCCACACGCCGTAACGCCGGCATCGCCACCCTCGCGTTGGCGCTCGCCGCCGGCGCCTGCAGCTCGAGCGATGACGGCGCCACCGTGCGCGATCTCGGCGCCGAGGAAGCCGAAGCCGAAGGCAGCACCTCGGCCTCGGCGTCGTCGAGCGGCTCGGCCAGCGCCCCGGCCTCGACCGGAGAGACCACGCTGGGCGCCGCCGATGGCGGCTACGAGTACGCCTCCAACGTCGACGCCCACCGCATGGTCGTCGCCGACCTGTGCCCGATCGGCGACCTGCTCGACGCCGGCGAGTTCGACTCCGTCGCCACCATCTACACCGAGGGCGGCAGCTCGGTGAACAGCGACGGCTCGGTCCGCACGATCGCCGGGTTCGCCACCGCCACCGAACGAGGCCACGGCCTCGCCGAGTTCTACGGCACCGACACCCCGCTCGACGACTTCATCACCGACGCCTTCGACGGCACCGGCGTCTTCGAGGGCCTCGGCGACGGCGCCCGCTCGCAGGGCGTGGAGAAGGGCATGCGCAACCAGGTGATGGTGGCGTGGCTCGTCCACGAGCTCGAGGCGGCGCTCACCAAGGCGGCCGACGGCAACTTCGACATCGACGAGGGCGCCGTCCACAACTGGGACGAGGGCTGGGCGTTCTACCACGGCGTCGAGCCGGGCTGTGCCCCCTACGCCACCGGCAACAGCCGGGCCGGCAACTTCGGCACCCTCGCCGCCGACGGCGAGACCGCCCAGGCCAACGAGGCGATCGAGGCCGCCATGATCGAGGGCCGCGATGCCCTGCTGGCCGAGGACGCCGAGGGCGCCCAGGCCGCCACCGACGAGGTGATGCGCAACCTCGTCGTCATCTACTCGCAGGCCACCATCCGCTACGCGTCGGTCGTCGAGGGCGACCTGGCCGACGGCGACGACGCCGCCGCCGAGGCCCACCAGGCCGAGGGGCTCGCCTTCTTCCGGGTGATCGAGGCCTACGTCGCCGACGCCGGCGCGGACGTCGACGCCATCAACGCGGTCTACAACCTCGCTGCCGGACCCGGCGCCAACGGCTTCGGTGACGAGGTGCGTGCCGCCCTCGAGCCGGCCTGGGCCTCGCTCGGCATCGACGCCGCCGACATCGGTGAACTGCAATAGCGGCGAGCTGCAGTAAGGCAGTCCGTGCAACCGTTCCGGCCGCTTCAGGCGAACCGGAACAGGTCGTCCCACCGCTGGTCGAGGGCCACGAGCACCTCGGCCAGCGGGCGGGCGACGAGACGGTCGCCTGCGACAGTCGCCACCTCGAGGTCGGTGAGCTTGTCGACGGCGTCGTCGACCTCGAAATCGACGTCGAGCCCGGCGTCGTCGGCCAGCCACGATTCGATCGCCGCGTCGAGTTCGGCCGCCGTGCACCCGTCGGGTGCGGCGAGCAGGAGTCGGTAGCCGAGGATCATTTCGAGGACCTCTTGCTCCTCGGCCGATGCCAGCAGCGTGTGGAGCACCCCGGTGCCGTCGCCGAGGGTGCGGAAGTAGAGGTTCTCCGACAGGGTCTTGAGGTAGGCCAGTCGACGGTTCTTGAGCTTGCTCCACTGCTTGAACAGGAAGCCGCCGAGGGTCACCGCGCCGCCGAAGAGGATCACCAGCGCGGTCTGGTCGAGCTCGGGTCGCTCCTCTCGGAAGCCCAGGGCGGCCGCTGCGAGCACGAAGATCAGGGCGAGCGTCGGTAGGAGTTTCGTGCTGAGCACGATCAACCCCGAGATGAGCGCGGGCACGCCGACCATCAGGGTGTCGATCGTGCGGAACTTCACCGTCGCAGACGGGAGCAGCATCTCGACATCGGCGCGGGGCACGTTCTGGAACTGCTTGAGCGACACGTGGCCGGGTGCGAGGTTGCGGTCGGCGGGATCGACGCCGTGTTCATCGAACCACTCCTGCGGCTTCACCCGGGTGTGGACGACGACCCGGTCGTCGACCGTGATCTCCTTCTCCTCCCGACGCAGGCCCCGCCAACGAGGCACCTCGACCGTCTCGACATGCGCACCGCGACGGAACACCATCAGCTCGTCGTAGTCCTCGAGGTCGACCTCGAGCCGGAGCGGGATCAGCGACTCGGTCTCGAACGCCTCGTCGAGTTCGGCCATCGACACCGCCGTGTAGTTCGCCTCCTCGAGCAGGGCGGCGAGGGCGTGACCGTCGCGTTCCCATTCCTCGAGCAGGGCCTGCTCGCGTTCGTGGAACTCGACGTGGAACAGCGCCGACGCCAGTCGGGTGAACGACCGGAAGCGCTCGGTGTCATCGGGGTCCGCGAAGGGGAGGGTGCACAGCCGCTCGGACAGCGGACCGAGGCGTTGGGGCAGGAAGCGCTCGCGTTCGACCATGAGGCGTTCGATCGTACGCGGCCTGGTCGGCGACACCGTCGCGACATAGGGTCGGGTGCAATGAGCCTCCAGAAACTCGACGGCCCGCTCCAGGGCCACGCCGACGACCGACTCGCCCGCCAGGTGGCCCGCCTCGAGAGCCGCCTTCGCCACGACCCCGACCTGTCGTTCCAGGCAGCGGCGTTCGTCGACGGCCGGCTCGTGCTCGACGTGGTCGGCGGTCCGCACCTCGCCGCCGACTCGCTGATGGTGCCCTACTCGTCGTCGAAGGTGACGATCGGATGGACCGTCGCCCTGCTGGTGGAACGCGGCGACCTCGACCTCGATGCCCCGGTGCGTGACCTGTGGCCCGAGTTCGTCGGTGGCGGCAAGGAGCACGCCACGGTCCGACAGCTCCTGTCCCACCAGGTCGGCATCCCCGACGCCGACCCGCAACTGCAGTGGCACGAGATGCTGTGTCACCACACCGCCGCCGAGCGCCTCGCGGCCACGACCCCGTGGTGGCGACCCGGTTCGGCCTTCGGCTACCACGGCATCACGATCGGCAACCTGGCCGACGAGCTCGTGTTCCGGGCGACCGGCCGCACCCTGCACGAGGTCTACGAGGCCGACATCCGCGAGCCCCTCGGCCTCGACGTCTACCTCGGGCTGCCCGAGGCCCTCGACGGTCGCCGGGCGCCGACCCTGCCGATGGTGCCGCCGCTCGGCGACTATCCGCCCGTCGACTACATGCCGATGCGTTCGGTCGTGTTCGGTCCGCGTCCTGGCCCGGCGGTCGACCTCGCCAACGACGAGGCGTCGTGGCGCTTCGGGCATCCGGCGGCGTCGGCCACGGCGACCGCTCGTGGTCTGGCCGAGCTGATGGCGGCGATGGCGACCGGTGTCGACGGCAACGACCCGGTCGTGTCGGCCAAGACCGTGGCCGAGGTCGGCCAACAGCAGGTCCGGGGCTACGACGAGGTGCTGGCCCAGGAGGACCGGGCCCACGCCATCATCTTCCAGAAGCAGAGCCGCCAGCTCCACTGGGGCGGCGCCCGCAGCTTCGGGCACGACGGCGCCGCCGGTGCGGTGGCCTGCCTCGACCCCGACACCGGCGTGGCCTTCGGCTACACGATCGCCCGCGGCCCGTGGCCGGGCGGCGCGGATCCCCGGGCCATCGAACTGGCCCGAGAGATCGGCGAGATCGCCTGGTGACGAGCCGGCGCTAGTCGACCGCCAGCTCCTCGAACTGGTCGCGCAGCACGCGCTTGAGGGCCTTGCCGGTCGGGTTGCGGGGAATGGCGTCGATGAACTCGACGGCCTTGGGCTGCTTGAAGCGGGCCAGCTTGCCCTCGCAGTGCGAGAGCACGGCGGCGGCGTCGAGGGCCTCGTCGTTGCGGACCACCACGGCGAGTGGCGACTCGCCCCAGGTCTCCGACGGCACGCCGATCACGGCTACCTCGGTCACCCCGTCGATGCCGAGGATCACGTTCTCGATCTCGGCGGGGTAGACGTTCTCGCCGCCACTGATCAGCATGTCCTTCACCCGGTCGTGGATGTAGACGAAGCCGTCGTCGTCGACGATCGCGATGTCGCCGGTGCGAAGCCAGCCGTCGACCACGGTCTCGGCGGTGGCCTCGGGGCGGTTCCAATAGCCGACCATGATGTGCGGGCCGGCCACGATCACCTCGCCGGGCTCGTTGGGGGCGCAGTCGTTGCCCTCGGGGTCGACGACGCGCACCTGGGTGTAGAAGAACTCCTTGCCCGTCGAGCCGGCTCGCTCGAGGGCGTCGGCCGGGGCGATCA
>JAWSVN010000076.1:0-64319 GCA_033851875.1 Acidimicrobiales bacterium | reverse complement strand
CCCCTCGTGAACGGTGCTCGCGTGTCGACACGTTGGCACATCCACCCGCCGCGCTGCCACCTCGCGAGCCCCTGTCGACTTCTCACAGGCCCGGAGCACGGCTGAGCACCAGACGTTTCAGAATCGTGACGGCCGGGACACCGGCCGGGCACCGCCGTTTGCGACGCTGGCGACATGTCCGCCGTGACCACCCCGATCGACGAGTTCCTGCGCCGCCAGCAGGACATGTCGGCGGTGGAGCACTTCGCCACCCTCCACGACGCCGGAACCGTCGATCTCCACGCCGGCTGGTACCGGACGCTGCTGCCTGCCAGTCCTCCCGGCCCGGGCCAGCAGTACCGGTTCGAGGTCGACATGGACGCCTGCACCGCCTGCAAGGCCTGTGTGTCGGCGTGTCACTCGCTCAACGGCCTCGATGACGACGAGGCGTGGCGCTCGGTCGGCACGATCGCCGGTTTCGACACCGGCGGCCCCACCCAGCAGACCGTCACCACCGCCTGCCATCACTGCGTCGAGCCGGCCTGCCTCGAGGGCTGCCCGGTCGACGCCTACGACAAGGACCCGATCACCGGGATCGTCGCCCACCTCGACGACCAGTGCATCGGCTGCAGCTACTGCACCTGGACCTGTCCCTACGACGTGCCGGTCTTCAACGAGCGGCTCGGCGTGGTCCGCAAGTGCGACATGTGCCGGGGCCGCCTCGCCGAGGGCGAGGCGCCGGCGTGTGTGCAGGCGTGCCCCAACGGGGCGATCGCGATCGGCGTGGTCGACGTCGATGACGCCCGTGAGCTGGCCGCCCCTGGCACCCAGCTCGTGCCGGGCGCGGCCGATTCGGCCCTCACCACCCCGACGACCGTCTACCGACGCCGGGACCCGCTGACCCTGGCCGCTCAGGCCGACGACGACTGGTTGATCGAACCGGGACACCGCCACACCCCCCTCGTCGGCATGCTCGTCGCCACCCAGGTGGCCGTCGGCGCGACGGCAGCCACCGCCGTCGCCCTGGTCGTCGGTGGCGCCCCCGTGTTCGGTACCACCGCGACCCTCGGCGTGGCGTCGACCTTGACCCTTGGCGGGATCGCCGCCAGCGTCGGCCATCTCGGGCGACCGCTGCAGGCGTGGCGGGCCGTGCTCGGGGTCGGCCACTCGTGGCTGAGCCGCGAGATCGTCGCCTTCGGCGCCTTCGCTCCCGCCGCGGTGGCCGCCACGGTCACCGTCGCCGCCCCTGCCGCGGTCCCGATCGCCGCGGTCCCGATCACCGGCCCGGCCGCCACCTCCATCGCCGGAGCGCTCGGCCTCGCCGCCGTCGGCTGTTCGGCGATGATCTACATCTTCACGGGACGCAGCTGGTGGGCCGCCGACCGGACCGCGTCGGCGTTCGCGATCACGACGCTGGTCGGCGCCGGCCTCGCCCACCCCCTCGCCCTCGCTGCGGCCGCCGCAGTCGCCCTCGCCAACGAGCGACGTCTCGACGCCACGGCCCCCGAGCCCAGCGCGTCGATCGCCCGCGGTCCCCTCGCTCCGGTGCGGCGTCGGGCCCGCCGAGCCCGACTGGCGGCCGGCGCCCTCGGGTTGGCCGCCGCGGCCGCCCCGGCCGGGGTCGCCACCGGTGCCCTCCTCGGCGCCGGCGTCGTCGCTGCGGTGGTCGGCGAGGTCGCCGAACGCAGTGTGTTCTTCCAAGCCATGCGAGGCCCCCGGATGCCGGGCAAGAACCTCGCCGAGGTCCGCAAAGAGGCCGCCGCATGACGAACCTCCCCAAGTCCCCGTTCGCCGACACCCTGCTCGGCCGGCTCGTGCGTCGCCACGACGGACCGCTCACCGCCGAGCTGCGGCGCCGACCCGGCGGGTTCGGTCTCGGGCAGGTGCCCGAACGGCTCGCCCCGGAACGCACCACCTCGATGGTGTGTGGGTTCTGCGCCACGGGTTGCTCCCTCGACGTCCACCTCCGTGACGACGAGGCGGTCAACCTGTCGCCGTCGATCGACTACCCGGTCAACCTCGGCATGGCGTGCCCCAAGGGCTGGGAGGCCCTCACCCCGCTCGCCAGCGACGACCGTCTCACCACCCCGATGTACCGGCCCTCGAAGGGCGCGCCCCTCGAGCCGATCAGCTGGGAGCGGGCCCTCGAGATCTTCTGCGACCGGATGCGGGCCGTCGCCCCCGCCGAGCGAGCGTTCCTGTCGACCGGGCAGATCCCCACCGAGGAGATGGCCCTCCTCGGCGCCCTCGCCCGCTTCGGTCTCGGCATGCGCCACTGCGACGGCAACACCCGCCAGTGCATGGCCACCGCCGCCACCGCCTACAAGCAGTCGTTCGGGTTCGACGCCCCGCCCTACAGCTACGCCGACTTCGAGGAGTCGGACGTGATCGTGCTCGTCGGCTCCAACCTGTCGATCGCCCACCCGATCCTCTGGGAACGGGTGGCTCGCAACCGGCGCGACGCCGAGGTGGTCGTCATCGACCCCCGTCGCACCGAGACCGCGGTGGCGGCGTCCCGCCACCTGGCCATCGCGCCGAAGAGTGATCTGGCACTCTTCTACGGGGTGGCTGCTCTCCTCATCGAGCGGGACGCCGTCGACCGTGCCTTCGTCGAGGCCCACACCTCGGGCTTCGACGACTTCGCCGACCACGTCGCCGAGTTCGACCTCGACCGGGTGTGTGCCGCCACCGGGCTCGACGCCGCCGAGATCACCGGCTTGGTCGACCTGATCGAGGCCGGCGAACGGGTGTCGTTCTGGTGGACGATGGGCGTCAACCAGAGCCACGAGGGCACCCGCACCGCCCAGGCGATCATCGACCTCGCCCTCCTCACCGGCAACATCGGGAGGCCTGGCACCGGTGCCAACTCGATCACCGGCCAGTGCAACGCGATGGGCAGCCGCCTGTTCAGCTTCACCACCGGCCTCCCGGCCGGCCTCCCCTACGGCGACGCCGACCACCGGGCCCGAGTGGCCGAGGTGTTCGGCGTCGACGAGTCGCTCGTGCCGGACGAGGGCGGCTGGGCCTACGACCAGATCATGCGCGGCGTCGACACCGGCGACATCAAGGCCCTGTGGGTCATCGCCACCAACACCGCCCACAGCTGGATCGATCAGCGCCAGACCGCGGCCCGCCTCGACGGCCTCGACTTCCTCGTCGTCCAGGACCTCTACGGCGACACCGCCACCACCGCCCACGCCGACCTCGTGCTGCCGGCTGCCGGCTGGGGTGAGAAGACGGGCACCTTCATCAACTCCGAACGCCGGATCGGGGTCATCAAGCAGGTGCGGCGAGCACCCGGCCAAGCCCTGGCCGACTTCTGGATCTTCAAGGCGATCGCCGAGGCCTGGGGCTGCGGCGAGCTCTTCGACGCGTGGAGCGACCCCGAGACGACGTTCTCGATGCTCGCCCGCCTCTCGGCCGGCACGCCATGCGACTTCTCCGGCCTCGCCAGCTACGACCAGATCGACCGGGCACGCGGCGTCCAGTGGCCGGCGCCCGCCGACCCGGGGTCGCTCGATGCCGAACGTCGCCTCTTCGCCGACGGCCGGTTCTTCACCCCCGATGGCCGGGCTCGCTTCGTGATCGACGACGTGACCCCGACGCCGGAGACGACCGACGACGCCTTCCCCTTCGTCCTGCTCTCGGGCCGGGGGTCGAGCGTCGAGTGGCACACCGGCACCCGCACCGACCGCTCTCCCGTCCTGCGGGCGATGTCGCCCGACCGCCTCCATGTCGAGGTCGCCCCGGCCGACGCGTCACGCCTGGGGATCGGCCACGGCGATCGAGTGATCGTCGCGTCGGCCCAGGGGTCGCTCGAAGCGACCGCCCGGGTCACGCCCACGATCCAGGCCGGCCAGCTCTTCCTGCCGATGCACCACCTCGACACCAACCAGGTGACGGCGGCCAACTTCGATCCCTACTCGCGCCAGCCGTCGTTCAAGCACGCGGCGGCGACGATCGTGCCGGTTGCGGCCAACTCTCACCGATCGAACGGGCGTGTGAGAGAGATCACCACGCCCGAACCCGGCGTTGCGTTGGGCGACCACGAACCGTCACTCCCCGCGAACGGTTCGGAAAATCGCGTCCTCCAAGCTGATCGAAACCCCTGATCTGGAGAGGACCCCTTCCATGACCGACAGCCCCGTTCCCAAGCGTCCGACCTCACGTCGCGAAGTGCTCGCCGGCCTGGCATCGGTCACGGCCGGCGGTGTGGTGCTCGGCGCCTGCGGGGGTGGCGACTCCGACGGCGCCGCCACCGAATCGACCGGCGACACCACGGCCTCGCCGGCGGCCACCGGCGGCGCAGTGGAGAAGCCGCAGCTCACGCTCGGCTTCATCAAGCTCACCGACATGGCCCCGCTCGCCATCGCCAAGGAGAAGGGCTTCTTCGCCGAAGAGGGCCTCAACGTCACCCTCGAGGCCCAGGCCAACTGGAAGGTCCTCCTCGACGGGGTGATCGGCGGCCAGCTCGACGGTGCCCACATGCTCGCCGGCCAGCCCCTCGCCGCCACGATCGGCTACGGCACCGCCGCCGACCTGATCGCCCCGCTCAGCCTCGACCTCAACGGCAACGCCATCACCGTGTCGAACGCGGTGTGGGAGGTCATGAAGCCCAACCTGCCCCTCAACGGCGACGGCGTGCCCGAGCACCCGATCTCGGCCGAGCACCTCCGCCCCGTGATGGAGGCCTGGGCCTCCCAGGGCAAGACCTTCAACATGGGCATGGTCTTCCCGGTGTCGACCCACAACTACGAGCTGCGCTACTGGCTCGCCGCCGGCGGCATCAACCCCGGCTTCTACGAGTCGGGCGACGCCACCGGCACCATCCAGGCCGAGGTCCCGCTGTCGGTCACCCCGCCGCCCCAGATGCCCGCCACGATGGAGGCCGGCACCATCGACGGCTACTGCGTGGGCGAGCCCTGGAACCAGGCCGCCGTGCAGAAGGCGATCGGCGTGCCGGTCATCACCGACGACGAGATCTGGAAGCTGAATCCCGAGAAGGTCTACGGGATGCGCAAGGACTGGGCCGAGCAGTACCCGGGCACCACCAAGGCCCTGCTGCGGGCGATCATCAAGGCCCAGCAGTGGCTCGACGCCGACAGCAACGGCAACCGCACCGAGGCGGTCGAGATCCTGTCGAGCCCCAACTACGTCGGTGCCGACGCCGAGGTGATCGGCGCGTCGATGACCGGCAACTTCACCTTCGAGCCCGGCGACACCCGCGAGGCCCCCGACTTCAACATCTTCTTCCGGGAGTACGCGGGCTACCCGTTCTATTCCGACGCCATCTGGTACCTCACCCAGATGCGGCGCTGGGGCCAGATCGCCGACACCCAGACCGATCAGTGGTACTTCGATACCGCCGAGGCCGTCTACCGCCCCGACCTCTATCTCGAGGCCGCCGACTCCCTCGTCGACGACGGTGTCATCACCGCCGGCGACGTGCCCGAGACCGACGGCTTCAAGGCACCCCAGAGCGGGTTCCTCGACAACATCACCTACGACGGCTCGCAGCCGAATGCCTACCTCGCTTCGCTCGAGATCGGCCTCAAGGACGGCCAGACCGTGACCGCCTCCGGCGTCACCGGCTGACCGGACGACGCGGCCGACCACCACACGCCCACCTTCCAACGCAGCACGGAGCATTCCCATGACCAGCGAATTGACCGTCGACGAACCGACCGTCGAACCCACCGTCGAAACGCCGCCCGGCGAGATCACCGTGATCGACGAGCCGTCGACGCCCGAGAAGCCGACGCCGTCCCGACTGGCGTCGATCGACGTCGGCGCCATCGGCCGGAGCCTCGCGCTGCCGTTGCTGGGCATCGTGTTCTTCGTGGCGGCCTGGGCTGGTCTCGCACCGCTGATCAACACCTCGCTGGGCACCCTTCCGGGGCCCGGCGAGGTGGCGTCGGCCGGCGGCGACCTGTGGGACGAATTCCAGGCGAACCGGACGGCAGCGTCGGAGTTCTACGCCGCCCAGGACGCCCGCAACGATGCGCTGCGAGCCGAAGGCCGTGACGCCGAGGTGCAGGACTTCGCCTTCGCCGGGGCGACCACCTTCCCCAGCCAGGTGTGGACGTCGCTCCAGACCGTCGCTCTCGGCTTCCTCATCGCCACCCTGGTAGCGGTGCCGATCGGCCTGCTGTCGGGCCTCAGCCCGGCGTTCCACTCAGCGATCAACCCGCTCGTGCAGATCATGAAGCCGATCTCGCCGTTGGCCTGGCTGCCGATCGTCACCATGGTCGTGGCGGCGACGATCACCAGCTCGGATCCGATCCTCCCCAAGAGTTTCGTGATCTCCGCGGTGGTCGTGGCCCTGTGTTCGCTGTGGCCGACGCTCATCAACACCCACGTCGGCACCGCCTCGGTCGATGACGACCTCCAGAACGTGGCCAAGGTGCTGCGGCTCGGCTGGTTCGCCAAGCTGCGCAAGCTGGTGCTCCCCAGCGCCCTCCCCTACATCTTCACCGGCATGCGCCTCTCGCTCGGCGTCGGCTGGATGGTGCTGATCGCGGCGGAGATGCTGGCCCAGAACCCGGGGCTCGGGAAGTTCGTCTGGGACGAGTTCCAGAACGGCAGCTCCAACTCGCTCAGCCGCATCATGTTCGCCGTCATCGTCATCGGCCTCATCGGCTTCGCGCTCGACCGCCTGATGAGCGCCATCGAGAACTTCGTCAGCCGGAGCCACGCAGCATGACCGTCACCGAACCCACCTCGACCTCCTCCGCCACCGCCGCCTCGACGGCCCTGTCGCTGCGGGGCGTGGCCAAGCGCTACGCCGACCCCAAGGGCGGCATCACCTCGGTGCTCGAGGACCTCTCCCTCGACATCGCGGACGGCGAGTTCCTCGCCATCCTCGGCTTCTCCGGTTCGGGCAAGACGACGCTCGTGTCGCTCATGGCCGGCCTGATCGAGCCTGACGACGGCGTCGTCGAGGTCCGCGGCGAGGCCTGCGACGGCCCGGGTCGCGACCGAGGCGTCGTGTTCCAGAACTACTCCCTGATGCCGTGGCTCGACGTCGAGGGCAACGTCCGACTCGCCGTCGACGCCGTGCTCGGCGACCTGTCGGCCGAGGAGCGGCAGCGCCAGGTCGACGAGACGATCGACCTCGTCGGCCTCAGCCACGCCAAGGACCGCAAGCCGGCCGCCCTGTCGGGCGGTATGCGCCAGCGGGTGGCGGTGGCCCGTGCCCTGTCGACCAAGCCCGAGATCCTCCTCCTCGACGAGCCCCTCTCGGCCCTCGACGCCCTCACCCGCTCCAAGCTCCAGGACGAGATCGAGGAGATCCGGGCCCAGGGCAACCGCACGATCGTCCTCGTGACCAACGACGTCGACGAAGCGTTGCTTCTGGCCGACCGCGTGGCCGTGCTCGAACAGGGCCCCGGAGCCCGGATCGAGCGCATCTTCGACGTCGACATCGCTCGACCCCGCCAGCGGACCGAACTCAACCACGACGAGAACTACAAGCAGCTCCGCAACGAGATCATCAACTACCTCGACGGCATCAACGGCGCCAAGCTCTCGATCGACGAGAAGGTCGCCCGTGAGCTGCCGAAGGTGTTGCCGGTCGATCTCGACCCGCCGCCCAAGGTCTACCAAGAAGCGCAGCAGGGCGCGATCGAGCGCCGCTACCTCGAGTTCTTCAACCTGACCAAGGTGTACCCGACCGCCGATGGGCCCCTCACCGTGCTCGACGGTGTCGACCTGATCATGGACAAGGGCGAGTTCATCTCGCTGATCGGCCACTCGGGTTGCGGCAAGTCGACGGCCCTCACGATGGCCGCCGGCCTCAACTCGATCTCCGGCGGCGGCATCGTGCTCGACGGCCGGGAGGTCACCGAGGCCGGCCCCGACAAGGCCGTGGTGTTCCAGGCGCCGTCGCTGATGCCGTGGCTCACCGCTCGCGACAACGTCGCCATGGGCGTCGAGCGGGTCTTCCCCGACGCCTCGGCCCAAGAACGCACCGACATCGTCGAGTACTACCTCGACCGGGTCGGCCTCGGCGACGCGATGGACAAGCGGGCCAGCGAACTGTCCAACGGCATGAAGCAGCGGGTCGGTCTGGCTCGGGCCTTCGCCCTCAGCCCCAAGCTGCTCCTGCTCGACGAACCGTTCGGCATGCTCGACAGCCTCACCCGCTGGGACCTCCAGGACGTGCTGATCGAGGTGTGGAACCGGACGCAGGTGACCGCCATCTGTGTGACCCACGACGTGGACGAGGCCATCCTGCTCGCCGACAAGGTCGTGATGATGACCAACGGGCCGAACGCCCGGATCGGCAAGGTCCTCGAGGTCGACCTCCCCCGACCGCGCGATCGTAAGAAGGTCCTCGCCGACCCCAAGTTCTACGAGTACCGAGAAGAAGTCCTCGCCTTCCTCGAGGAATACGAACACGGAGCACACAGCACCAAGTGAGCCTCAGCGAACAACCAGTCCGAAACGTCCTGACCAGATCGTTCCTGCGCGGCGCCGAGGTGTGGGCACCGACCGTCGCCGGCGACGAACTCGAGCTGCGCTCCGCGTCGCACGACGAACTGGCCGGGTTCGCCACGGTCAGCCTGGGCACCCGCTTCGCTCCCGGCGTCGGGCTCCCCGGGCGGGCGTGGGCGGAACGACGACCGATCGTGATGTCGACGTCCGACCCAGCGTTCGTGCGGGCGTCGGAAGCAGCCGCCGACCACGTCGCCTGCGCGGTCGCGCTGCCGGTCTTCGCCGGCGACGTGGCCGACGCTCCGCTGCGGGGTGTGGTGGTGTTCCTGTGCGGCGGCGACGAGCTGGCCGGGGCGATCGAGGTGTGGTCCGAGCGGGCCGGTCGTCTCGACCTGGCCGACGGCTACTACGGATCGCTCCGTGACTTCGAGCTCGAGGCGAGGGCGACGTCGTTCGGGTGTGACTCGGGTCTGCCGGGCAAGGTGTGGGGGTCGGGCCGACCACTCCTCCTCGATGACCTCGGCGACGCCGAACGCTTCCTGCGCCCGAAGGCGGCGGTCGACGCCGGCATGCGGATCGGGGTCGGGGTGCCGGTCACCGGTCGCGACACCGGCACCGTGGTCACCTTCCTGTCGGCGCTCGACACACCGCTCGCCCGCTGGGTCGAGGTCTGGGTTCCCGACGCCGACGGCAACCTCCAGTTCGACCAGGGCTACTCCAACGAAGGGGTCGACCTCACCGAGCGCTACGCGGACGCGCGGGTGCAGCCCGGGCACGGCCCGCTCGGCACCGTGCTGGCCGCGGGCGTGCCGCTTGTCACCGACTACGCCGGTCTCGACGGTTCCACCTGGTTGATCGCCATTCCGGTGATCTCCGAGGGCTCGGTCGAAGCGGTCGTGACCCTGGTCAGCTGAACGGTCACGGCGAGGAAACAACCGCGTCACACACGCGCCCCACACTTGGACGACATGACCTCGAGAGCCCTGGCCGGTTTCACGATCGGTGTGACCGCCGATCGGCGCGCCGACGAGCAGGCGACGCTCTTCGAGCGGCAGGGCGCCACCGTGCTCTACGGCCCGACCGTCCGGGTCGCCCCCGTGGCCGAGATCGGGGACCTGCTGACGGCGACACGCGAGATGATCGCTCGCCCGCCCGACCACCTCGTGCTGCTGTCGGCGTTCGGCGTCGAGTGTTGGCTCGAGACAGCGGCGGCGATGGGACTCGATCGTGAGCTTCGTGAGGCGATCGACCAGACCGAGGTGTGGAGCCGAGGCACCAAGCCGGTGGGCGCCGCCATCGTGGCCGGCCTCTCGGTGGCCAACGTCGTCGAGGGCCACGAGGCCCTCCTCGAGCAACTCCTCGCGGTGACCGACGGGGCCGCTGACGTGGCCCTGGTGCTCGATGGCTCCGGCGTCTGCGACGGCCTCGAGCGGCTCGAGGCCTCGGGACTCACGACCCGCTCCATCGAGTCGTATCACTACGATCCGCCCAGCGATCTCGAACCGGCGCTGCGGCTCCTGCGATCGACCGTCGACGGACAGGTCGACGCCGTGACGTTCACCAGCCGCCCCGCCGTCGAGCGATTTGCCGAACTCGCCGACGGCGATGGCGTGCTCGACGACGTGCTCGCAGCCCTCCGCGAACGCTGCGTGCCCGTGTGTGTGGGACCGGCGAGCGCGACGGCGGCCGCCAAGCTCGGCCTCCACCCCGTGGTACCCGAGCGCAGCCGCCTCGGCGTCCTGGTCCACGCCGCCGCTTGCGAGCTGTCGTCACGATCGGGCAGCTACGAGGTCTACGGCGTCGAGTTCGCGGTCCAGGGCCGGCTGGTGAAGGTCGCCGGCCAGGAGCTCGTGCTGTCGGACCGCGAACGCCACCTGCTCGACGCCCTCCGACGCGCCGAGGGACGCGTCATCTCCAAGGCCGAACTGCTGCGCGACGTCTGGCAGGGCGACAGCGACCCCCATGTGGTCGAGGTCAACGTCGCCCGTCTGCGCCGGCGGCTGGGCCCGGCGTCGGACGCGATCGAAACCGTGTACCGGCGGGGCTACCGCTGGTCTGGTGTCAAGCGCTGAATCTCAGTCCTTGCGGCGGCGGCGCCGGGAGGCGTCGATCTGCCGCGAGGAGCTGATCGCTCGCTCCAGCACCAGGGCGTGGGGCTCGGTCTTCTCCTCGGCGCCGGCCACCTCTTCGGCCAATGCCTCGAGGAGCGCCGAAACGCTCACGCCGTTCTCGGCGGCGAAGTCGTGCCACCGGTCATGGGCCTCTTCGCTCACGTATGCGTGGATTGCACGTCGTCGTTGGCTCACTGGTCTTCTTCCCCGCCCTTGTCTTCGACTCTCTTGCCGTCGTCGTTGTCGAGCCTGTCGGTCGGGACCTCAGGCTTGGGCACCCTTGTCCATCGACCAAGGCGACCAACAACGTAGCAGTTCGGGGGACGAAGAGTGACCATGGGGTAACAACTTCGATCGGAGAGCTACACCCAGTCGTCGTAGAAGGCCACGATCGCCTCCGGCGGCACGTGGAGCCCCTCCAACAGCTCCGGGTCGATCGACCGAGCGTCGAGCGCGAGATCCACCCAGGCGGAGTCGAGCACCAACGTCGCCCGGCCGGTACGCGCTTCGAGGCGCACCACCACGACTGTTCCCTCTGGAGCACGTCGAATAGACGCCTCCCGTACCGTAACGCATCCCATGAACCCCATGGCTATCGCAGTTCGCGACGCTGCGCCGGGATCGAACGAAGAAACTTGCGACGAGATACGAGGATCGCTACTGGCCGAAGCTGCCTCGCCGACACTTCGAGAGCTGCCCCTCCCCAACGCATCCCATTGCAAGGAGGGGTGGCAGGGGCGTCCGGCCTAGCCGGGCGCCCCACCACCGATCAGCGATCCGATCGCGAACGTCAGGACACAGGCGGCGACCGCGAAGCCGACCTGGCGGCACGCCGAGGCGATCATCGATCGCTCGGTGAACACGGCGAGAAGGGCGCCGACCGACGCAGTGGCGACGAGTCCGACCACGACCGACGCGATCACCGCTCCGCTGCCGTCGGCGAAGAACCAGGGCATCAGTGGCAGGACGGCGCCGACCGCAAAGGCCAGGAAGGACGAGACGGCGGCGCCAACCGGGTCGCCGACCGAGTCCGGGTCGACACCGAGCTCTTCGCGGGCGTGAACCTCGAGCGCCACCTCGGGGTCGGCCATCACCGCCTCCGCCATCGCCTCGGCATGCTCGGCCTCGATCCCACGACTGCGGTAGAGCGCCTCGAGCTCCTGGCGCTCCTCGCGGGGACGCTCGGCCAGGGAGCGACGCTCGATGGCGAGTTCCCGCTCGATCAACTCGTTCTGCGCCTTCATCGACACGTACTCGCCGGCTGCCATCGACGCCGCGCCGGCAAGCAGGCCCGACACACCGGCCAGGACGACCGTGTCGGCCCCCGGCTTCGCCGCCGCCACCCCGAGGATCAGGGCGACGTTCGAGACCAGCCCGTCCGACACGCCGAACACGGCAGCCCTGGCAGCACCGCCCTGGACGTCGCGGTGGCGATGGACGAAGAAGTCGTCGTGGTCGTCCATGACCACCGAGACTACGTCAGCTGAACGAGGGCGGGTCGACGAAGGGGAACACGTCCGGCGTGTCGACCGACGGCTTGAGCCGCCACTCGGGATCACGCTTCTCGAGGAAGCTCATCACTCCCTCCTTGGCGTCGTCCATCGCCCCGAGGGCCTGGATGGCCCGGGAATCGGCTCGATGCGACTGCATCGGGTGATCGAAGGTGAGGCCCTGCCACATGAGCTGGCGGGTGAGGGCGGCCGACACCGGGGCGGCGTGGGTGGCGATCTCGGTGGCGATGGCACGGGCCCGATCGAGGAGCTCGTCATCGGGCACCAGCGTGGCGAGGCCCGCAGCCGCCGCCTCGGCGGCGCCGAACACCCGGCCGGAGTACGACCACTCGAGGGCCTTGGAGATCCCGACCAGGCGGGGCAGGAACCACGACGACGCCGCCTCGGGCACGATGCCGCGGCGGGCGAAGACGAAGCCGACGCGGGCGCTCTCGGCCACCAGCCGGATGTCCATCGGCAGCGTCATCGTGATGCCGACGCCCACCGCCGGACCGTTGATGGCGGCGATGATGGGCGTGGTCGACGAGAAGATGCGGGTGGTCAGACGCCCACCGCCGTCGCGCTGCACCTCGACCTTCTCCCGAGCGTTGTTCTCGGTGTAGTCGAAGGTCTCACCGCCCGACTCGAGGTCGGCGCCGGCGCAGAAGCCGCGACCGGCGCCGGTGATGATGATCGCTCGGACATCGTCGTCGACGTCGGTGCGGTCCAGGACGTCGATCAGCTCGGCCATCATCGTGCCGGTGAAGGCATTGAGGCGGTCCGGCCGGTTCAGGGTCACGGTGGCGACGTGGTCGGCCACCTCCACGGTCACGGTCTCGTAGGTCGTCGTGTCGAAACTCACCCCCTGAGGTCTAGTGCCCCGTGGCAGGCTGGAGCCAATGCACGACGCGCTGCACGTGACCGGATGGGAGTTCGTGGCCATCGCCGTCGTCGTCTTCGCCGGCGCCTTGCTGCAGGGCATCATCGGCTTCGGCATGGTGATCGCCGCGTTCCCCACGATCGTGTTCGTCGAGCCCGAGCTCCTGCCCCAGACGATGCTGGTGGTGTCGACACCGATGGTGCTGCGCATGGTGTGGCGCTACCGGGGTGACGTCCGCTGGCGCGAGGTCGGCTGGTTCCTGACGGGACGCCCGGTCGGCCTGGTGGCCGCCGCGTTCGTGGTCGGCTGGGCGTCGACCCGGACCTCGACGCTCGCCGCGGGCGCCAGCGTCCTGGTGGCGATCGCGCTGAGCCTGTTCGCTCCCCCGGTTCCCCGCACACGGCTCAACCTCGCCATCGGCGGGTCGCTGTCGTCGCTGTTCGGCACCGCCGTCGCCATCGGCGGGCCGCCCGTCGGCCTGCTCTACCAACACGACAAGGGCGACGAGCTGCGCGCCACCGTCAGCGCCATCATGCTGCTCGGCGCCCCGCTCGGTCTCACGGTGCTCGCGCTCGGGGGTCAGTTCGACCTCACGGATCTGCGCACCGGCGCGGCGCTGTCACCCTTCGCGCTGGCCGGGGTCTCGCTCGCCCCACGGGTGGCGCCCCGATTCGACGAACGCCTGCGCCCTCTGATCCTCGGGGTGTGTGCCGTCGCCGCGCTCGGCGCGATGGCCCGGGTGGTCTGACCCCCGGCCCGGCCGGTTCGATCTATTCCTCGATGGTGATGGCGAACTCGGGGCAGTTGTCCTCGGCGAGCCGGGCCTTGTCCTCGAGTTCTGAGGGCACCGAACCGTCGCCCTTGGCCGAGGCGTAGCCGTAGTCGTCCACGTCGATCAGCTCGGGAGCGATGGCGTAGCAGCGGTTGTGGCCCTCACACTTGTCGGTGTCGACGACGATTCGCATCGACGCATCTTTACACGGTAAGGCGCCAGGCGTCGACACTCACGCGTCCAGATACCGCGTGACGGCCACGCCCGAGCCGACGAAGCCGATGGCGGCACCGGCCAGGAGCAACCACATCGCGATCGGGGCGACCTCGCCGGGGGCGAGCACGAAGCTCTCGAGAAGGCGGAAGTCGACGCCGACGATCTGGTTGCGCAGCAGACGGTTGAGGCCGAACACGACGAGACCGGCGATGCCGGCCCCCGCGACGCCCTGGACGAGGCCCTCGAGCATGAACGGGACGCGGATGAACCAGTTCGAGGCGCCGACGAGACGCATCACCTCGACCTCGCGACGCCGGGCGAACAGGGCGGTGCGAATCGTGTTGTACATCAACATGCCCGACGCCAACGCCGACACGACGGCGGCGACGAGGATCGCGTTCGACGCAAAGTTGGTCAGGGTGTTGAGCTGCTTGATGTACTCGCTGGCGAACTTCACGTCGCGCACACCGGGCAATCCGGCGAACTCCGCCCCCAGCCCCTCGACCACGGGCAGGTCGGGCACGACGGGCACCACGTCGAAGCGGGTGGGCAGCTGCTCGGGCGTGACCGTCTCGATCACGGTCGGGTTGCCCTCCCAGAACTCCTGGAACTCGCTGAACGTCTCGTCGCGATCGACATAGCGCGACGATTTCACGCCCTCGGAGCCGTCGAGAGCGCGTTCGACGAAGGCGACCTGTTCGGGGGTGGCGTCGGGTTCGATCCAGACGATGAACTCGACGTTGTCGCGGAACTGCGTGTTGAGCCCGTCGATGCCCTTCGAGATCAACAGGGCCGACCCGAGCAGAGCCAACGACACGGCGACGGTGAGGACCGTCGCCAGGGTCAGCGACGGATTCCGGATCAGGTTGTTGCCGGTCTCCTTGGCGATGTAATCGACGCGAATGGCCATGACGTTCTCAGCGCTCCTGTGCCAACTGTTCGTAGGCGGCGGCCGCCTCGTCACGAACGATGTTGCCGTGGCTCAGCTCGATGACGCGGCGCCGCATCGTGTCGACGATGCCGCGGTCGTGGGTAGCCATGACGACGGTGGTGCCCGTCTTGTTGATGCGGTCGAGAAGCCGCATGATGCCGATGGCGGTCTGAGGGTCGAGGTTGCCGGTGGGCTCGTCGGCCAGGAGGATCAAGGGCCGATTGACGAACGCCCGAGCGATCGACACACGCTGCTGCTCGCCGCCCGACAGCTGGTTGGGGTACTTCTCGGTCTTGTCGCCGAGGCCGACCAGGTCGCAGATCGCGGGCACCTGGGTCTTGATCACGTGACGGGGTCGGCCGATCACCTCGAGGGCGAAGCTGATGTTCTCGGCGACCGTCTTGTTGGGCAGCAGTTTGAAGTCCTGGAAGATCGATCCGATGTTGCGTCGCAGCATCGGCACCTTCCAACTCGACAGCTCGCCGATGTCCTTGCCCGCCACGAAGATCCGACCGTTGTCGGGCTCTTCCTGCTTGTTGACCAGGCGGAGGAACGTCGACTTCCCGGAGCCTGACGGGCCGACGAGGAAGACGAACTCGCCCTTGCCGATGTCGGCGTCGGCCTCGCGCAGGGCAATGCCGTGACCGGGGTACTCCTTGGTGACGTTCTCGAGCCGGATCACGCCGGTGCCCCCTGGTTGTCGCCCGCGGTCTGCGAGGCCCGCTTCCAGCGGAGCCACGCCTCCATGAAATCGCCGACGTCGCCTCCGGTGAGCACCCCGTCGGGGTTCCCGGACGTGAAGCCTGAGCGCTCGTCCTTGACCTGCTGGTAGGGCTGCAGCACGTAGGAACGGATCTGCGAGCCCCACTCGTTGGAGCGGGTCTCGCCGGCCTCCGCGGCCAGTTCGGCGTCGCGCTTCTCCTTCTCGACCTGCACCAGCTTGACCGCCAGCATCTGCATGGCGCGGTCCTTGTTCTGGTGCTGGCTCCGCTCGTTCTGGCACGACACCACGATCCCGGTCGGGAGGTGGGTGATTCGTACCGCCGAGTCGGTGGTGTTGACGTGCTGGCCACCGGCGCCCGACGAGCGGTACACGTCGACCCGCAGGTCCTTGTCGTCGATCTCGACCTGGTCGGTGGCGTCCTCGATGTCGGGCCAGACGCTGAAGCCGGCGAACGCGGTGTGGCGACGAGCCTGGGAGTCGAACGGCGAGATGCGTACCAGGCGATGCACGCCGCGCTCGGCCTGGAGCAGGCCGTAGGCGTAGCGACCGCGGATCGTGAAGCCGACGGCGGAGACACCGGCCTCCTGGCCCTCCTGCCACTCGGTCACCTCGAAGCCGAAGCCTCGCTTGTCGGCCCAGCGGCGATACATCTCGAAGAGCATCGCTGCCCAGTCGGCGGCGTCGGTGCCACCGGCGCCGGAGTGGATCTCACAGACGGCGTCGCCCTCGTCGTACTGACCCGTGAACAGAGCACGGAGCTCGAGCTCGGAGAACTCGTCGTGGAGCGCCTCGATCATCGAGCGGGCTTCGGTGATCGAGTCGTCGTCGCCTTCCTCCTCCCCGAGCATCCACAGGGTCTCGATGTCGTCGATCGTCGACGAGAGGCGGTCGTAGAGGTCGAGATCGTCCTTCACCTGGGTGAACTCGGTCTGCACCTTGCGGGCGCGATCGGCGTCGTCCCAGAGGTCGGGCCGGCCCATCTCGGTCTCGAGCTGAGGCAGGCGAGCGCGCAGCTCACCGATGCGGAGATAGTCGTCGGCTTCCGCGAGTTCGGTGCGCAGGGAAGCCAGATCGTCGGAGAGGTCAGCCATCGTGTCGTTTCCAGTCCGGTCTCAGCCGTGACAGTGCTTGAACTTCTTGCCGCTGCCACAAGGACACGGTGCGTTTCGAGGCGTCTTGTCCCACTCGTCCTTGACGACCGTTTGCGACGCCGGCTCGTCGGCCTCGTCGCTCACCGGTGCAGAGTCGGACGACGACGTGGTGGTCTCGGTCACGACCGGCGCCGAGCCGACCACCTCGGACTCGAAGGCTGCGCCGGCGGCGGTGTCATCGGCGGCGGTGTCGTCGGCNNCGGCGACGGTCGCAGGAGCCTGGGCGGCCGGCTCCGCAGCCTTGGTGGTCACCTGCACGTGCATCACGTAGCGAACGAAGTCGACGTTGAGGCCGCGCATCATGTCGGCGAACATCTCGAAGCCCTCGCGCTGCCACTCGACGAGCGGGTCCTTCTGCCCCATCGCCCGCAGGTTGATGCCCGAGCGGAGGTAGTCCATCTCCGTGAGGTGCTCACGCCAGCGCTGATCGATCAGCTGGAGCATGATCTGGCGCTCGACCTGGCGCAGGATCGGGGCGCCGATCTCGGCCTCTCGCTTCTCGTAGTGGGCCCGACCCTCCGCGGCGATCATCTCGATGAGGCCCTCGAGGTTGCGGGCGTCCGCGAGGGTCTCGGCGGTGAACTCGGTCGGCCAGAAGCCGGCCAGCTCGCCCGCCAGGGCCTCGGTGTCCCAGGCGTCGTCGAGCTCGCTGACGCAGTGGGCCCGCACCAGGGTGGCGGCCGCGTCGTCGATGGCCGCGATGGTGTCGTCGCGCAGGTCCGACTGCTCGAGCATCTGGAGCCGGCGGCCGTAGACGACCTTGCGCTGCTCGTTGTAGACCTCGTCGTACTTGAGCACGTTCTTGCGGGTCTCGGCGTTGCGCTGCTCGACGTTGACCTGGGCTCGCTCGACCGACTTGGTGACCGTTTTCGACTCGATCGCCTCGTCCTCGGCGAGCGCCTTGTCCATCACCCAGCTCGACGCACCCGACGAGAAGATGCGCATCAACTCGTCTTCGAGCGACAGGTAGAAGCGGCTCTCGCCAGGCTCTCCCTGACGACCGGAGCGGCCGCGGAGCTGGTTGTCGATCCGGCGGGAGTCGTGGCGTTCGGTGCCGAGTACGTAGAGGCCACCGGCGTCGCGGACCTTCGAACCGTCCGCCTCACAGATCGGGGTCCAGTAGTCGAGACGTTGGGCGTAGTGTTCCTGGCCCTCGTCGGAGTCGAGTTCGAGCCCGGCGGCGTAGGTGTCTCGCTCGGCCAGCTTCTCGGCGTTGCCGCCCAGCACGATGTCGACGCCTCGGCCGGCCATGTTGGTGGCGACGGTGACCCGACCGGGCTGGCCTGCCTGGGCCACCAGGTCGGCCTCGCGGAAGTGCTGCTTCGCGTTGAGGATCTCGTGCTCGATGCCCCGCTTGGTCATGTAGGCGCCGAGCACCTCGGACTTCTCGACCGATGCGGTGCCGACCAGCACCGGTTGGCCATGCTCCACCCGCTGCTCGATGTCGTCGACGACAGCGGAGAACTTGGCCTCTTCGGTCTTGAAGATCAGGTCGGCCTGATCCATGCGTGCGATCGGCTTGTTGGTGGGCACCTGCACCACCGGGAGGCCGTAGGTGTTCTCCAGCTCGGCGGCATCGCTCTGCGCCGTGCCCGTCATGCCCGAGAGCTTCTCGTACATACGGAAGTAGTTCTGCAGGGTGACGGTGGCGAGGGTCTGCTGCTCCTCCTTGATCCGCACCCCCTCCTTGGCCTCGACCGCCTGGTGGAGGCCGTCGGACCAACGACGCCCGTCGAGCACGCGGCCGGTGAACTCGTCGACGATCTTCACCTCGCCGTTCACGACGAGGTAGTCCTTCTCGCGGCGGAACAGCTCCTTGGCCCGCAGGGCGGCGTTGAGCTGGTGGACGAGGTCCTGCTGCACGCCGTCGTAGAGATTCTCGATCTCGAGGAGCTCCTCGACCTCGGTCACGCCCTCATCGAGGATGGCGACGATGCGCTTCTCCTCGTCGACGTCGTAGTGCACGTCGCGCTCGAGGACCTTGGCGATGTCGGCGAAGCGGTAGTAGAGGTCGGCGGCGCCCTTGACCTTGCCCGAGATGATCAGCGGGGTTCTGGCCTCGTCGATCAGGATCGAGTCGATCTCGTCGACGATGGCGAAGACGTGGCCCCGCTGCACCCGATCGACGACGTTGCGAGCCATGTTGTCGCGCAGGTAGTCGAAGCCGAATTCGTTGTTGGTGCCGTAGGTGATGTCAGCGCCGTACTGGGTGCGCTTGTGGGCCGGGGTTGCACCGCCGGGGACGACCAGTCCGCAGGTCAGCCCGAGGCGGCGGTGGATCTGTCCCATCCACTCGTGGTCGCGGCTGGCCAGGTAGTCGTTGACGGTGATCTGGTGGACACCGCGTCCGGTCAGGGCGTTGAGGTAGACCGGCAAGGTCGACACCAGGGTCTTGCCCTCACCGGTCTTCATCTCGGCCACCCAGCCCCAGTGGAGGGCGGCGCCACCCATGAGCTGGACCTCGTAGTGGAACTGGCCGATCTCTCGACGGGCGGTCTCACGCACCGTGGCAAACGCCTCGAAGAGCAGGTCGTCGAGATCGGCGCCCTGGTCGAGACGGGATCGGAATTCGCCGGTCTTGGCGGCCAACGCATCGTCGCTGAGTGCGGCGTACTCGCCCTCGAGCGCGTTGATCGGAGCGACCACCGCCTGGGTGGACTTGAGACGCTTGCCTTCGCCGGCCTTGAGGATCTTGTCGAGGAGCTTCACTGCTGGAGGAGTCTACCGGTGGGGGTCGAGCGACCCGTGGCAGGGTCCGGGGTCAGGCGGCGTCGACTCGGAGCACGTCGATCACGCGGCGAAGATCGGCGTGGAGCCGAGCAGCGTCCGACCGGAAGAATGGGCCGAGTTCGCGGATCGATCGACCGGCCGAGAGCTGGTAGAGAAGCTCCAGATGGTGCTGGGACAGGCCGTCGAGTCGTTCGTGATCCTCGACCCGGCGAGCGAGGAACTGCGCAGCCCGCCGATCGACGAAGACGTTGCCCGCCGCGACCTCGCGGATCGCGCCGGCGCCGCGCCGCAGGGCCGAGGTCTTGGTCATCGCGCCGGCGGCGCCCGCCAACAGCGCGGGGACGGCGTCGTCGCCGGGTCCGGCCAGGCCGAGGATCGCCACCTCGGGCAGGGCATCGGTCAGGCGTCGGATGCCCTCGACCGGGTCGCCGTCGGGACTGGCCAGGTCGACGACCATGACGTCCGCCGGCGCGTCGACCAGCGCCGAACCGAGTGCGCCCGGCACCTCGGCCTCGGCCACGACGGCGACGTCCGGGTCGTGCTCGAGCGCGATCAGCAGCCGCCGGCGAAAGACGCCGTGGCCGTCACACAGCGCGACACGGAGCGGTCGTTCGCGGGTCTGTGTTGCAGAGGCCAGCCACTCCATACCACCCCGTCGGCAGCGACCGGGGTGGCATGAGGCGAGCGGTCACATGAGCGAGCTAGGAGATGTCGATCATGCCGACGTCGCCGTCGTCGCGGCGGTAGACCACGGCGGGCTTGTCGGTCTCGGAGTTGATGAAGATGTAGAAGTCGTGGTTGAGCAGATCCATCTGCAACGCGGCGTGTTCGCCGTCCATCGCGTCGATCTCGAAACTCTTCGACTTCACGATCTTGTAGACCGGGTCCGGGTGGTCGGACGCATCGCCGACGAGGAGCGTCTCGGGCACGAGCTCGGCGTCGAGACTCATCCGTTCGCGCTTCTGTTGGCGGTTCTTGACCTTGGTCTTCAGCTTGCGGAGCTGGCGCTCGAGCTTGTCGACGGCCAGGTCGATGGCGGTGAAGCCGTCGGGGGCCGAGACCTTGGTGCGCACGTGGTGGCCATGGCCGACCATCGTGACCTCGCAGAACTCCTTGTGGTCCTTTCGAGGATTCTTCTCCTCCCAGAAGTGGACCTCGGCTCGATCCATTCCGGAGAGATAACGGTCCAGCCGCCCGATCTTCTCCACTGCCTGCCGTCGGAGTGCCTCCGACACCGTCGTGTGACGACCGCTGACCGATACCTCCATGGAGGCCCCTTTCTTGTTGGGTTCCCAGCTTCTCGTGGGTTCACCAGTCTCGGCGAGCTTAGCCCGCAGTTGAGCGGTGTGCCTGCGCGGTCACCCGCGCGGCCGCCCGAGCGACGACGACGGCGACGACCCGCTGGGCTCCCTCGGCTCGGAGGGCCGCGGCGGCGCCCTCGAGCGAGGAACCGGTGGTGGTCACGTCGTCGATCAAGAGCACCGACGCCGGCACGGTGCCGAGGGCGCCGAAGCTCGGCCCGCTCCGGCGTTCGGCGAGCTCGACGCCACGGCGCGACCGACCGCGACGCCCGAGGAGGCGGCGAACGGGGACGTCCAGGCGGCGCCCGACCGCGCGGGCGAGCAGGCGACCCTGGTCGAAGCCGCGTGCGACCCGGTGTTCGGGCGCAGAGGGCACCCAGGTCACCACGTCGACGTCGTCGATGCCGGCGCGTCGAGCGGCCGCGGCAAGGGGTCGGGCGACCGAGCGAACGAGGTCACGCCGCCCGTCCCGCTTGATCGCGAGCACGAGACGGCGCAGGTCGTCGTCGTAGGTGGCGAGAGCCACGAGGGCGTCGACGCCCGGCGGCGGGTCGTCGACGGCGAGGCAGCCGAGGAGGCTGCGACAGGAGCTGCAGAGCCGTCGTGCCCGGTGTCCACACACCGGGCACGACCGCTCGAAGAGCAGCCCCAAGGATCAGTAGCGGTAGTGGTCGGGCTTGTAGGGGCCGTCGACCGGAACCCCGATGTAGTCGGCCTGCTCCTGGTCGAGCTCGGTCAGCTTCACGCCGAGGGCGTCGAGATGGAGACGAGCCACCTTCTCGTCGAGCAACTTGGGCAGCGTCGTCACCGACATCTGGTCGTAGCCGTCGGCGTTGAGGTGGAGCTCGATCTGGGCCAGCACCTGGTTGGTGAAGCTGGCGCTCATCACGAAGCTCGGGTGGCCGGTCGCGTTGCCGAGGTTGAGCAACCGACCCTCGCTGAGCACGATGATCGACTTGCCGTCGGGCCAGCGGAACTCGTCGACCTGCGGCTTGATGTTGATGCGCTGGATGTCGCTCTGCTTGTAGAGCCCGGCCATGTCGATCTCGTTGTCGAAGTGGCCGATGTTGCCGACGATCGCCCCCTGCTTCATGCGGCCCATCATCTCGGCGGAGATGATGTCCTTGTTGCCGGTGGCGGTGACGAAGATGTCGACCTGGTCGAGGACCCGCTCGATCGTCGTGACCTGGTAACCGTCCATCGCTGCCTGGAGGGCGCAGATGGGGTCGACCTCGGAGATGATGACCCGGGCACCCTGGCCCCGCAGCGCCTCGGCGCACCCCTTGCCGACGTCGCCGTAACCGAGGACGAGGGCGACCTTGCCGCCGATCATCACGTCGGTGCCGCGGTTGATGCCGTCGAGCAGGGAGTGTCGGGTGCCGTACTTGTTGTCGAATTTCGACTTGGTGACGGCGTCGTTGACGTTGATCGCCGGGAACTTGAGCACGCCGGCGTCGCGCATCTCGTAGAGACGATGCACACCGGTGGTGGTCTCCTCCGACACGCCCCGGATACCGGCTGCCATGCGGGTGAAGAGGGTGTCGTCCTCGGCGTGGAGCTTCTTCAGCAGGTCGATGATGACGTGCCACTCGTCGGGATCGTCGTCGGTGGCGTCTGGCACCGAACCCGCCGCCTCGTACTCGGCGCCCTTGTGCACGAGCAGGGTGGCGTCGCCACCGTCGTCGAGGATCAGGTTGGGGCCGTCGTGGCCCGGCCACTTGAGGGCCTGCTCGGTGCACCACCAGTACTCCTCGAGGGTCTCGCCCTTCCAGGCGAAGACCGGCACACCCTGGGGGTTGTCGGTCGTGCCCTCGGGCCCGACCACGACCGCGGCGGCGGCCTCGTCCTGGGTGGAGAAGATGTTGCAGCTCACCCAGCGCACCTCGGCGCCGAGGGCGGTGAGGGTCTCGATCAGCACGGCGGTCTGGACCGTCATGTGGAGGCTGCCCATGATGCGGGCGCCGGCCAGCGGCTGGTCGTCGTAGTACTCGGCTCGCAGGGCCATCAGGCCCGGCATCTCGTGTTCGGCCAGTTCGATCTGCTTGCGGCCGGCACCGGCGAGGGCGAGGTCCGCGACCTTGAAGTCGTCGATCATGATGCTCCTTCGCTGCGCGCGCCCGTGGCGCTCGTGCAGCGGGTTGGTGTCAGGTGGCGACGGCTGGGCCCACTGGCCGATTCAGATCACAGCCGGTCGCGAATCACTCAGACTAGCCTCGGCGAGCGGCAGTCTCGGTTTAGCGCTCGAGCCAGGTCTTCATCGAGTCGACGATCGGCAGCGGGCCCGGGTCGAGTCCCTCCGCCGCCGCCAACTCCAGGGTGGTGATGTCGCCCATCAGGACGAGGTCGAACAGCTCGGCCACCGGGCCGTCGCCTTCGGACCAGACCTCGATGACGTCGTTCATCACCTCGAGGGTCTGCTCCTCGACGAAGGCGAACCGACGCGCCGTCTGTGGATGTTCGTTGGCGTGGCGAAGCTGGATCTGGGTGAAGACCTGTCGGGTGACGTCGCCGTGTTGCCCCCAGCCGACCAGCTCGTTGTGGCACAGGTCGGGCATCGGGGCCCAGAACGCCGGCGCCTTCACGTTGTGGTTGAACGCGATCTTCCACCGCTTGGCCGCCGTGGTGCCGATGGCTCCGCCACCGTAGATGATCGGCATCGTGCGACCGACCTTGCGGGCGATCGCCTTGGCCGGGCTGTCGTCGGACTCGAGCTGAGTTCGACGGCGGTCGAGCTGGTCGACGGCGGCGGCCAGCCAGCTGCGGGCGCCGGGGAACTGCCCGATCTGTTCGAGGGCCAGCATCGCCGGCACCGAGAGCGACCCGAGCGAGGCGCGCGGCATCGGGCCGGCGCCGATCACGGGCAGCACCGGGGCGCCGGCCCGGCGGGCCAGGTCGGCGAGCTCGCCGCCGTTGGTCACCGCCACGAGCGGGGCACCGCTCTCGACGGCGGTCTCGAGCGACTCGAGGGTCTCCTCGGTCTCGCCCGATTCGCTCATCGCGATCACGAGGGTGCGGTTCGACACCCACGAAGGCGGCAGATAGCCGCCGTAGACCACGATCGGGATCGACGCGAACGGCCGGGCACAGGCGGCGGCGACGTCGCCGCCGAACCCCGAGTCGCCCATACCCAGGATGAGCACCTGGTCGACCTTGGTCGGGTCCGGCAGGCCGTCGATGTCGCCGATGGCGAGCGACGAGGCGCGGATCTGGTCGCCGAGACCGAGCATGGCGTCCCACATGCCGAGCGTGTCGAGGCGGGTGCTGCCGCCGCCGTCGCCGCTCACTGCTCGACCAGACCCATCAGCCGGGTGTGCTCGGCGTCGTCGACGCCGCTGGCCTCGTCGATCAGCAACACCGGGATGCCGTCGTCGATGCGGTAGCTCCGCTTGAGGCGAGGGTTGTAGAGGAGCTGCTCGGCTTCGAGGTAGTGGAGGGGGCCCTTGTCGTCGGGACACGCCACGATCTCGAGCAGGGTGGGGTCGAGTGCCATGGCCCGAAGGCTAGCCATTGACGGTGGCGCGCCACCCGATCCCGGCACCCTTCGCCCGCCACGACCCGGTTGCGGCCGGGACCGCTACGACCTCCCCGGCGGCGAGTTCGAGGGGCGGACCGTCGGCCGGCACGAGGGTGAGCCGTCCGTCGGTGACGACCACGAGCTCGGGTCCTACGACCGAGCAGGGCACCTCGTCGCCGTCGGCAACCTCGAGACGGGTCAACGCGAACTCGTCGACCCCGGACCGGAACCGGTGGTCGGCCCCGCTGGCGGTCTGGACGTCGGGGGTGAGCGGGCGGAACTCGACGACCCGCTGCAGCTCGTCGATGTCGACGTGCTTCGGGGTGAGGCCGCCGCGAACGACGTTGTCGCTGTTGGCCATCAGCTCCACGCCGACCCCTCGAAGGTAAGCGTGGAGGTTGCCTGCGCCGAGGAAGACGGCCTGCCCGGGGGCGAGGATCAGATGGTTGAGAAGCACCGACACGACCACCCCGGGATCGCCCGGGTAGTGCTCGGCGATCGACGCTGCGACGGGATCCGGCGACCCGGGTCGGCCGAGGGCGTCGGCGATCGCCGTGACGGTCTCGCCGCCCGACAGCAACCACGCCACCGTCTCGCCGAGCACGCTCTCGTCGTCGCCGGACGCCGCGAGGTGATGGCGCAGTGGGTCGAAGACCGGGTCGGCCCAGCCATCGACCCGTTGCCGGACCTCGCCGAGGTCCCGGAACCCGCACAACGCCTCGAACGAGGTGAGCGCGCAGATCAGCTCCGGCTTGTGGTTCGGGTCGCGGTAGGTGCGCTCGGGGGCACCCCGATCGACGCCCGCCGCATCCTCACGAGCGAAGCCGGCGGCCGCCTGCTCGGCCGAGGGGTGGGCCTGGATCGACAGCGGCTCGGCGGCGGCCAGGATCTTGCACAGGAACGGCCACGCCCCGAACCGCTCGACGACGGCGTCGCCGAGCCAGTGGAGCGGGTCGTCAGCGACGGCGACATCGAGACTCCGGCCGTCGGCCAGGACGCTCGGCGCCTTGGGGTGAGCCCCCATCCACAGCTCGGCCTCGGGCTCGCCCGTCGGTGCGCGGCCCTGGAGGACCGCAATCGCCTCGCGGTGGCCCCAGGCGTAGTCCTGGACGACGCAGGCCAACCGCTCGATCACGGTCAGGCCTTCGCCATCACGGCCTTCACCTCGGCGACCTTGGCCGCCACGGTGTCGGTGTCGGCGGCCTCGAGGTTGAGGCGCAGGAGGGGCTCGGTGTTGGAGGCCCGGAGGTTGAACCACCAATCGCCGTTGTCGACCGTGAGGCCGTCGAGTCGGTCCTGCTCCGACGAACCGTAGTGAGCGGCGACGGCCTCGATCACGGCGGCGGCGTCGCTCACCCGCGTGTTGATCTCGCCCGAGGCTGCGTAGCGGTCGAGGGGCGCCAACAGCTCCGACAGCGGTCCGTCGAACTTCGACAGTTCGGCCAGCACCATCATCGAGGCGATGATGCCGGAGTCGGCCCGCCAGTTGTCGCGGAAGTAGTAGTGGGCCGAGTGCTCACCGCCGAAGGCGGCGCCGGTCTCGGCCATCAGCTGCTTGATGAACGAGTGACCGACCCGGCTGCGCAGCGCGGTGCCGCCGTTCTCGGTGATCACCTCGGGCACCGACTTGGAGCAGATCAGGTTGTAGATGATCGAGGCGCCGGCGTCGTTCTCGAGGGTCGCCTTGGCCAACAGGGCGGTGGTGAGGGCCCCGGAGACGGGCTGGGCCTTCTCGTCGACGAGGAAGACGCGGTCGGCGTCGCCGTCGAAGGCGAGGCCGATGTCGGCCCCCACCTCGAGCACCCGGGCCTGGAGGTCGACCAGGTTCTCGGGCTGGATGGGGTTGGCCTCGTGGTTGGGGAACGTGCCGTCGAGTTCGGGGTACATCACCTCGAGGTCGAACGGCAGCCCCTCGAAGACCTCGGGAACGACCAGGCCGCCCATGCCGTTGGCGGTGTCGGCGACCACCTTCAGCGGCTTCAGCACCGAGGTGTCGACGAAGGAGCGCACGTGGTCGGCGAAGTCGTCGAGCAGCTCACGTTCGGTCCGGCCTCCGGGCTCGGCCACCGAGTCGACTTCGCCGTTGGCCCAGGCGATGGCGGTGGCCTTGATGTCGGCGAGTCCGGTGGCCTCACCGATCGGGGCGGCGCCGCTGCGGCAGAGCTTGATGCCGTTGTACTCCGCCGGGTTGTGCGACGCCGTGAACATGGCGCCGGGCACGCCGAGCGAGCCCGACGCGTAGTAGATCATGTCGGTCGAGCCCATCCCGACGTCGATCACGTCGAGACCCTGGGACTGGGCGCCACGGGCGAAGGCGTCGACCAGCTCGGGGCCGGACGGTCGCATGTCGCGGGCGATGGCGACCTCGGTCGTGTCGGGCTCGTTGGCCCGGATGAACGCCCCGAACCCCACGCCGAGCGCCTCGCAGATGTCGGCGTCGATCTGCTCGGGGTAGGTCCCTCGAATGTCGTAGGCCTTGACGATCGAGGAGAGGGAGGTGTCGTCGATGGAGGTCACGGGCTCACCTTAGCCAGTGCCACTGCGGCCACTCGCCAGCACTTCTGCCTGGGCGGGACTGGGTCGATAGCGCCCCCACCCGGCCATTCGACGGATACGAACCAGGTCGCGGAACAGCAGGGCGGTGTCGGCCACGATGCGCACCGACGAGCCCTGCCGGTTCGACACCAGGACCGGCACCTCACGGACCGAGAGGCGGTCCTGCTCGGCGATCAGGAACAGTTCGACGTCGAACGCGAACCCATCGATCGTCGTGCGCTCGAACACCGCACGACCGATGTCGGTCCGGAACCCCTTCACGCCGCACTGGGTGTCGCGGAAGTGCCCGAGGAGGACGAGGTGGGTGAGCCAGTTGATCACCCGGCCGCCGACCTCGCGCAGACGCCGGGCTCGGACCAGGGTGGTCGTCTCGGTGTGGCGGCGCGAACCGACGACCATGTCCCAGCCGTCCTCCAGCTCGGCGAGCAGCTGCACCACGACGTGGGGAGGGTAGGCGAGGTCGGCGTCGGTGAACACGACGAAGCGGCCGGCCGCGCCGAGGACGCCGGCCCGCACCGCTGCGCCCTTGCCGCGATTTCGCGGTTGGACCATCACCCGGGCACCGGCACGGGCGGCGGCCTCGGCGGTGTCGTCGGCGCTGCCATCGTCGACGACGAGGATCTCGACGTCGCCGACGCCGACCGCTGGCTCGAGGTCGGCGAGCAGGGTGGAGATGGTGAGCTCGATCGTGGAGCCCTCGTTGTAGGCCGGCACCACCACCGTCAGCCGATGGGTGCCGGTGGGCTCGGGCCGAGGCACCCGATCCTCCATCTCCCGCCGCACCTCGTTGAACAGCACCCAGCGGTAGGCGGTCCAGCGAACCACGGCGGCGACCGCGATCGCGACGAGCTTGGAGAACAACCCGGGATCGGTCGCCAGGCTGGCGAGGGCCAGCACCGCGAGATCGACCAGACCGGCCACCACGGCCGTGGCGGCGAACGCACCCGGCGCTGACACCCACCGAGCCTGTCGGATCGCACCCCGGAAGGTGACCATCCGATTGCCGAGGTAGGCGACGACGGCGGCGACGGCGAGGGCGGCGACGTCGGCCCGCAACACCCCGCGGTCTCGTAGCGCCAGGAAGGTCCCGACGTCGAGGGCGGTGGCGACCAGGCCGACCAGGGCGAAGAAGCGCAGCCGACTCCTCACGAGGGCCGCCCGCTCTTTCGGTCGGTGCGGGCCAGGGCCACGAGCGCCGCGATCCCCCCGAGGGTGAGCACCCAGCCGGCGTACTCGACCCAGGTGGAGCGGTAGCGCAGCTCGACCTCGTGTTCGGTCGGCAACACGACCATCAGGTTGGGACCGACCCGCCACGGGCCGTCCGCACCGCTCGCCGACCAGTTCGGGAAGTACGACATCTTCACGAGCACGGGGGTGCCGGGTTCGTCGACGGTGAACGAGAGCGAGTCGGAGCCGGCCACGATGTCGGTGACCTCGGCGGCTCGGACCTCTTGGCCGTCACCGGCGAGCAGGGTGGTGACCCGGGTCCACGACTCGGGTCCGTCCTCGGCCGGCATCGCCCGGAACCCGGTCGGGTTGCCGTAGTAGGCCACGGCCTGGCTGAGCCAGCCGAGCTCGAAACGGCTCGGATCCTCACCGGCTTCGGCCGACGGGGCGCCGGAGGTGACCACCGGTTCGACGTCGAGGCCCTCGGCCAGTTCGCTCCCGGCCACCTCGAACACGACGAACGGCGGCGACTCGGCCAGTTCGGTGAGACGCTCGTCGTCGCGAGCATCGCCGATGGCCCGGTCGGTCGATGCCAGGTAGTAGCGGACCCCCATCACCTGGAGTTGGTCGATCCCTCGTTCGAGGTCGAACGAGCCGTAGGGCAGGTCGCGCTGGGCTCGCGACGGGTTCTCGGAGAGCCGTGACTGGTTGAGGAAGTGGAACGGTGTCGTGGCCGACGACTCGAAGTAGAGGCCCTCCATCGAGCCGATACAGCCGTCGGTCCAGTGGGGCAGCAGCATCAGCGCCATCGGCGTGCCGTAGCGATCGAACTCCTTGTCGTACTCCCACATCGCCCGGCCACACCCGTTGGTTGCGCCGACCTCGTCCATCGTCTCGACGACGGCCCGGTACTCGGCGTAGGACCGCTTGTCCTCGTAGCCCGAGTAGTTCCAGGCCGCCCACGTGCCGACGAAGGAGTTGGCCGAGGAGGTGATGCCGAGCCAGGTGTAGTCGCCCTCGGGGTTGGTCGAACCGAACGGCAGGATTCGCAAGGGCAGGGCGAGGGCGAACAGCATCGCGACGACGGCGGCCACGGTGGCGCCGCCGACCGTCACTCGGTCCGGGGCCTCGACCCGGCCCGAGACCACCGAGGCCGACATGCGGGCGACGAGGGCCACACCGACGGCGGCGACGATGAACACCGAGAGGTAGTAGAACGGCAACAGCCGGGCGTTCCAGAGCTTGGCCTCGGGCAGGTTTGCCACCGCGGTGACCGAGGTGCCGGCCAGGATCGTGAACAGGATGCCGAGTCGGTCGCGCACCAGGAACGACACGATCGCCCCGACGGCCGCCACCGGCAGGGCGATCAGCATCGGGGTGGTGAGCAGCGACGGTCCGATCTCGTCGAGTCGTTCCCAGCCCATGTCGTTGAAGTAGGGCTCACGCACGTAGAACGGCAACAGCCAGAACATCGCGAGCAGGGCGGCGGCCGGGCCGACGGCGAGAAGCCAACGGGCTCGCTGCCAGACCCGACGGTCGGCCGCCATGATCGAGGCGGCGACGATGCCGAACGACGCGGCCGCGGCCAGCGTCACCGGCAAGCGGGTGCCCTCGGCCATGCCAACGGGCAGGAGCGACAGCGTGATGGCGATCGCCAGCGCCCACCCTCGGGGCAGCTCTCGATCGAGCAGCACGACGACGGCCAGGGCGACGACCGTGAAGATCAGGGGGATGACGTGACACAGGGCCACGAGGGCGATGACGACCGCCGCGAGTACCCGCTGCGACGGCAGACCGACGAGGTCGCGGTCGAGGCCGCGAGCGACCAGGCCGATCGCGAGGAGCGAGAGCGCCAGCGACAGGGCGAAGGCGAACTCGCCGGCGAGGGTCGAGGCGATGTTGCCGCCGTAGATGTTGAAGTTCGTGTCGAACAGGAAGATCGTGGCCGCGATGGCGACGAAGGCGGGCACGGGCTGGGGCGACCCGACCCAGCGAGCCATCGCGTAGGCGCAGGCCGGCATGGCCACGAGCCCCGCCACCGACACCAGCTTGAAGGCCACCCCGTAGGGCATGCCGACGATCAGGACCGCGGCCACGAGCCCGAGGGCGAGCACCGTGCCCGCCCGTTCGGGGAAGCGCTGTCGAGCCCAGCGGACGCCGACGACCAACGGCACACAGGCCAGGAGGCCGAGCCAGGTGTTGACGCCCGCGTTGAGAGCGATGATCGCCAGCGCGGGGACGACCATGTAGAAGTGGTAGGCCGGGAACCCGGCGTACCAGTCCGGGGTCCACCCGGTGAGCCGTCCGGCCGGCAGGAGGTGGTCGCGCATGTACGCGGGCCCCCACACGTGAGCGCCCATGTCGCCGCCGGCCGGTGTGGAGTCGGTGATCAGCAGTTCGGGGCGGAGCTGGCGGAGCACGAACGCCGTGCACACGACAACCACCAGCGGACCGCCGAGGGCGGAGAGCGGCGGGAGCCGGGCACCCAGGTCGCGCAGCCTCGAATAGGGCGGCGGCTCGACGGGCGCCTCGCTGGGCGCGTCGATGTCGTCGTCGGTCGGCCCGTCGATGTCGGGATCGTGCTCTGGACTGTCCACCTCGGTCAGCATGCCGCTACCAATGGTGCCACCTCGCCGACGCTTGCTCGCGTCAGTCGAGGAGGGTCAGCGTCGCCGCCCCGACTTCTCGCCGATCTCGGCGAGGGCACCGGTGAGGTGGAAGGGCTTGCCTTCACGACGCCATGTCCGGGTGTCGCAGGTGGTACACGACACCATCTCGAGATCGGCGTCCTCCACCATCATCGCGATCACCACGAGATCCTTCGTGCACGTCGGACACTGCTCCTGCGACATCGCCATGGTCTTTGCGTCGGCCGACCACGACCACCGGTGAGCCGCTCGACCCCATTTGGGTCGCGGGGCCTACCCGCTGAACACCATCAGCTGGACGACCGCGGTGAGGTTGAAGCCGAGATGGGCGGCCCAGGCCGCTCCGAGGCGTTCGGTCCGCAGCAGCGCCACCCCACAGACGAGACCGATGACGATCAGGCCGGGCGCCTGCACGAGCTGGAAGTGGACGAGGGCGAACACGACGGCCGAGACGCCGAGGGCGACCCGGTCGTCGAACCGGCGACGGAGCGCGCCGAGGAGGACGCCTCGGAAGAAGAACTCCTCCACCGCCGGAGCGACGACCAGCGCGATCCAGATCAGCAACACGGCGCCGGTAGCACCATCGGCCCGATCGGCCAGGTCTCGGGCGGCCTCGCCGGCATCGAGGTCGGCGACGAGGTTGAGCAGCGAGTAGAGCCCGTTGATCCCGAGGAGCTGGGTCGCGGCGCCGATCGGCACCCAGACCGCGACGTCGCGGGGCCGCACGGCGAGGGCGAAGTCGGCGACCGGCCCCTCGCCCGAGGACCGCGAGATGGCCGTCGACACCCCGACATAGGCCCCAGCGCCGGCCAACTGCGCGACGGCGATCGCCCACAACGGCACCGGCGCCACGGTCTCACCGACCACCACGAGGGCAAGCGTCGGAGTCAGCTGTGCGAGCAGCAGCACGGCGAAGGCATGGCCGACACCCCACCGGGGCGCCGCGACGGTGGCAGGTCCGGGCACGACGCTGACGGTATCGCCGGCCCGACCAAGGGTCGGGGCGCCGAACTGCCTATCCTTGACGCATGTCTGACAACGGCTCGACACCTCCCCCGCCTCCCCCGGGCCGCAACCCCCGTCTCCCCGGCCGCAACGATGGTGGCTGGCCCCGCTGGACGGTGTCGCTCGTGGTGGCGGTGGGCATCGCCCTCATGATGATGATGGCGTTCTTCAACAGCACACCGACCGAGACGATCTCCTACAGCGAGTTCCTCGCCGACGTTCGAGAGGGCGAGGTTGCGAGCGTCACCTACGACAACACCAACGCCGAGCTCGAGGTGGTCACCGGGGCCGGCGAGACCTACACCACGACGGCGCCCGACGGCCTCAGCGACGACGACCGCGCCCTGCTCGCCGGCAATGGCGTCGAGCTGACCGCCGAGACCCCGCAGCCGGGCCTGCTCAGCAGCCTGATCCCGATCTTCCTGCCGTTCATGATCATCATCGGCTTCTTCTGGTGGATGGCCCGCCGGCAGCAGAGCCAGATGGGCGGGATCATGTCGATCGGTCGCTCGAAGGCGAAGACCTACACGACCGAACGGCCCGGCACGACGTTCGCCGACGTCGCCGGCTACGGCGCCGTCAAGAAGGAGGTCACCGAGGTCGTCGACTTCCTGAAGGACCCGAGCAAGTTCGCCGAGGTCGGGGCCCGCATCCCCAAGGGAGTGCTCCTCGTCGGTCCCCCCGGCACCGGTAAGACGCTGATCGCCCGCGCTGTCGCCGGTGAGGCCGGCGTGCCGTTCCTGTCGGTGACCGGTTCGGACTTCATGGAGATGTTCGTCGGCGTCGGCGCCTCGCGGGTGCGCGACCTGTTCAACGAGGCCCGCAAGATGGGCAAGGCGATCATCTTCATCGACGAGATCGACTCGATCGGCCGCAAGCGCGGCGCCGGCCTCGGCGGCGGCCACGACGAGCGTGAGCAGACCCTCAACCAGATGCTGGCCGAGATGGACGGCTTCGAAGCCACCGAGGGCATCGTGATGATGGCGGCCACCAACCGTCCCGACATCCTCGACCCGGCCCTGCTCCGGCCCGGCCGCTTCGACCGTCAGGTCGTCGTCCCGCTGCCCGAACTCGACGACCGCAAGCAGATCCTCGGCGTGCACATGAAGCACAAGAAGATGGCGGATGACGTCGACGTCAACCTGATCGCTCGCGGCACCCCCGGCATGAGTGGCGCCGACCTGTCGAACCTGGTCAACGAGGCGGCGCTGTTCGCCGTGCGGGGCGGCTCGAAGCGCATCAGCGCCCTCCACTTCGACCAGGCTCGCGACCGTGTGATCATGGGTGTGAAGCGCGACTCCCTGGTGATGAGCGAGTCGGAGCGGGAGATGACCGCCTACCACGAGGGCGGCCACGCCCTCTGCGCCGCGGTGTTGCCCGGCTACGACCCCCTCCACAAGGTGACGATCATCCCGACCGGCATGGCCCTCGGCGTGACGATGACCCTCCCCGAGGAGGACCGCCACTCGATGCGCAAGACGCACGCCGAGAGCATGATCACGATGGCCCTCGGCGGCCGCAACGCGGAAGCCCTCGTGTTCGACGTTGTGTCGTCGGGCGCCGCCAACGACCTCCAGCAGGCCACCAACATCGCCCGCCGGATGGTGACCGAGTGGGGTATGAGCGAGAAGATCGGCCCGATGTCGTTCTCGAGCGGCGGCCCGGTGTTCCTCGGCGACGACATGATGAACGCCAAGGAGTTCTCCGACGACACCGCCCGCCTGATCGACGAGGAGGTGCACCGCATCCTGGCCGAGCAGGAAGAGCGGTGCCGCAACCTGCTCACCGAGCACCGTCGGGCCCTCGACCTGATCGCCCGCAACCTGCTCGAGCACGAGACGATCAGCGGCGCAGACGTCGCCCGGCTGATCGAGACGGCGAGCGTCAGCCCTGCTGCTCCCGCTCCGCTAGAGCAGTAGCCAGCTTCTCGGCCTCGAAGGGGCCGAAGAAGCTCTCGTGCACGACGCCCTCGGCGTCGGCGACGAGCGTCGACGGCACCCCGTCGATCTTGTAGCGCTCGTGGAGACCTCGGGGGTCGTCCTGGATCTCGATGCGCTGCATCACCACGCCGGCGAGGCCGTCGGCCACCTCACCAACGGTCGACCAGGCGCTGGCGCAGCTGTTGCAGGTGGCCGAGGTGAACACGGCCACCAGCAACGGGGTCTCGGGTTCGGCGAAATCGTCGCGGTCGAGCTGGCGTGGGGCCCGGTACGACGGCGCGCTCGGCGGCTCCGGCCGGCGCCGTTGCAGCGCCAGCGACACGCCGACGGCCATCACACCGAGCACGACGAGAATCAGCACTCGATCCATCACGAGCCTCCTGGGATGACGGGGACACCGGCGATCGCCGCCGAGCGCACGCCCAGCTCGACGACGGACACCTCGGCACCGACCGGAGCGGAGGCGGTGACCTCGAGGGCCACCACCGCGACCGAGCTGGTGACCGGCACGAGCACCCGGCCCTCGGCCGGGACCGCGACGGTGACCGGGGTGCTGCGCACCCCGCCGGTGATCGTGCGGATCGAGACCTCGACCGGCTCGCCGTCGACGGATGCCGGGGCCGTGATCGCCACGGCCGTGTCGCTCACGGTCACCACCGGGAAGAGCCAGTGGTCGGCGAGCGCCGTCGCGCCCCGTGACACGAGCAGACCTCGATCGGGCGTCGCCTGGGCGAGGAGGACCGTCTCGGTCACCTCGAGGTCGCTCTCGTCGATCTCGGGCCCCTCATCGGTCTGGAAGCGCGTGGTCTGGAGGCGGGCGTTGGTGCCGCCGGCACCGATCAGGGTCTCGTCGATCGCCGGATCGAGATGCCACCGCTCGACGAGCACCGGGGTGCCGTTGGCCGACTCGACGCGCACCCCGAGATCGACCGGGAGGGGGAGCCCGAGACGAGCGGCCAGGTCGTCGAGGTCGACGGTGACCACGCCACCAGCCCGCAGGTCGAGCTCCTCGGGCACCAGTCCGAACCTCCCGCGGTCGGCCGGATCGTTGGGCACGAGATAGAGATCGACTTCGGCCGGCAGGTCGGTCGGGTTGGTGACGACGATCTCGGCATCGCCGCCGGCGTGCACCTGACCGACGGGCAGCTCCCAGTCGGTGGCGGCATCGGTCACCCCGAGGGTGAGGGCGGCGCCGATCGGGCCGAGGGTGCCGTCGCGGAGCTGGAGCCGCTCGACCGCGAGCCCACCTCGCACCGTCTCGATACGGGTGGCCACGACCGCTTCGCGGGAGACGGCGTCGGTCACCTCGATGAGTCGAACCGATCGGGCCGGCACCACGGCGGCCTCGAGGTCGCCGGGGGTGATCGTGCGGGTCGGCGTCTCGAACGTGGCGGAGAACACCACGTCGTCGTAGGACGGGTTGAGGAGGGCCAGGATCTGGCGGCTGTCGCGCGTCGTGGAACCGGCGGCGAAGTGCCAGGTAGCGGATGCCGCAGTGGCGCACGGCCCCTCGACCATGCCGAGGCTGGTGCCCACCCGGTGGCCGACGACCGCCGAGCCACCCGTGATCTCGACGACGGCGCCGGCGCTGGACGCATCGATCAGGTCGACCAGTCGGAAGACCTCGGCTTCGGCCGACTCGATCCGGAACCGGAGACTGGGGCCGGGGCCATCGCCGGTCAGCACATCGATCGAGCCGACCACGGCCTCCGAACCGACGTTGGTGACGTGCACGGTCTGGTCGCCGGCGGCCACCCCCATCGGGCAGTACCAGGCGCTCGACAGCACCGCCGGCTCGGCGATCGACGGCATCGGCTGATCGACGACCTCGGGCGCGGCCTCGGGCGTGGGGGCCTGGTCGAGACGGTCGTAGCTCACGGCCGCCACCAACACGGCGAGCACGACGACGAGGACAGCACGGCGGATCATGGCGTCTCCTCGGCTCGACCCTCGGGCCGGGTCTGGGCCAGCAGGACGGCCGCCGTCATCGCCAAGAGTTGGGCGATCAGCCAGAGACGCCGGCCCCAACCGAGCGGGTGGGCGACAACGATCGGGTCGCCGGACGACGACCCGGCGACGCTGAGCAGGCCGGATGCCGCGGTCGAGATCTCGGCGCCGTCGGCCGACCAGCCTTCGGCCGGAACGGCGAGCACCGCGGTCTCGAGGTCCGCCGGGAGCTCCCAACGATCGACGTCGATCCGGGTGGCGGCGACCGGCTGCAACGTCTCGACGTCGAAGGCCAGCACCGACCGTGGGTCGGGGGTGAGGTCCGACAGGCCATCGGCGGCGGCGGCCACCCCGGCCGAGGGCCGGTTGTCGTAGACCACCAGGCCGGGCACGCCGGTGACCCGACGGAGGTCGACCTGGGCATCGAGCACCGCGATCGGATCAGCGACGCCGGGGGTGAAGACCGCACCCTCGTAGGGCACGAGCTGGGGCAGGTAGACGACGGTGTCGATACCCCACAGCGCGAGGAGTCGCCCGAGGTGGACGGTGTCGCCGGCGACTGCGAGGTCGAGCTGCTCCCCGATCCGCGGCAGGCCGCCGATCTCGGCCGGCGCCCATCGGTTGCGGAGATCGGGCGCTCCCTGGTCGATCACGGCGAATCGCAGACCGCCGGGGGTCGCCACGGTGTCGAAGGGGGCGATCTCCTCGGCGGCCAACCAGAGTGTGCGGTTCGAGCTGGCAGTCTCGTCGACCAGGGCACCGACGATGGGTTCGTAGCCCTGCTGGGGGCCACCCCAGTTGCCGTCGAGAGCGTTGCGCACCGCCCCGACGCCGAGCACGGCGAGACCGACGAGCCCGACCACGCCGATCACGCGGCTGGGCCGCGACCGGCCATCGAGCTCCATCGACCGGACCGCAGCGCCGGCCGCGAGGGCGAGCCCGACGGCGGCGATCACCAGCACCGCCTCGGTGTCGAGGCCGCTGCTCGCCGACGCCCGTCGCGCCAGCCAGAGCGCCACGAAGGAGCCGAGAGCGGCGCACCAACCGGTCACGGCCAGGTCGAAGCGACTGGCCCGACCGATGGCGAGACCGACCAGGGCGACGACGGTGAGACCCAGCGCGGTCGACGCCGGCGCCGGGCTCGACGGGGCGAAGCGGACGAGGTCGGCCATCGAGTCGAACGACTCGAGCGGCGACGGGCTCCCGAGCAACCAGTCGACCCGACCCTGGCCGAGCATCTGGAACCCCCAAGGGCCGTGGAGCACGACGGGGGCGGCGACGGCCAGCACGGCACCGAGGGCGAGGCGCACCAGGCCGCCCAGCCGCAGAGTGACGAGCGAGGCCACCGCCACCGCGGCGATGAGAAACAGGGTGAGGACCACGGCACCCGGCACGAAGGTGACGGTCGCGGTGGTGGCTACCGCGAGCCGCAGCAGACGAACGGGCACCCGTCGACGCTGGACCCCGGGGCCGGCGTCGTCGCCGCCGTAGGGAGTCAGGCCCTGGAGCCGGAGGACCGACCCCAACAGGGTGGGCGCCGCACCCCAGAGGATCAAGGCGTCCCAGCGGCCGGCCGACAGGATGGCGCTCAGCAGGGGGTTGAACGCATAGGCAGCGCTGGCGGCCGCGGAGGCCGAGGCGCTGCCGAGTGGCCGCACGAGTGTCCAGGCGCCGACGACACCGGTGACGATGGGGATCACCACGAGGAGGAGCTCGAGCAGGGAGTCGGACCAGACCACCTCCTGGGCGAGGCCGACGGCGGCGTAGGCGGTCGGCGATGCCGACGGGAGGCCGAGCTGGGCCGATCGCCACGAACCCCACCACTCCCCGAGCAGCACGCCATCGGCCGGCAGCACCGGCATCTGGCCGACGAAGCTGACCCCCCGAGTGAGCAGATGACGCGACCCGAAGATCATCACGAAGGCGACGAGCGCGCCGCCGAGCACGCCGACACGGGCCGACGACACGCCGCGATCCTCGACCGAGGTCCGCAGCGAGGACACGACGCCGGTGACGCGGTCCTGACCCGATCCGAGCTGGTGCCGGAAGTAGTGGGCGATCCGGGCCGAGCCACCCACCTGCCGCTTCTGGAGCTGTCGGTCGGTGACGGTGCTGCCGGTCTCGTCGCGCAGGGCAGCCAGACGCTTGCGGCGACGCTGTGTCTCACCCCACCGAGCGATGTTCCACGGCAGCGCGCTCAACACGCCGGTGGCCTGGCGGCGGCGTCCGGCCAGCAGGCAATAGAGGGCCTCGAGAACGATCAGGCCGACGGCGATCGGGGCGACGCGCAGCAACGACGACGTGGTCAGGACGGTGCGCAGCCGTTGGCGGGTGAGGTCGCGGCGCCGCACGTCGGGCGACGCTTCGGGATCGGCGGCGGCCACCTTCGCTCGCGGGATCGCGACGACGCGGGCGCCGAGAAGCTGGGCCCGCCACGACAGGTCGACGTCGATCGCCTCGGCATCGACGGCGGTGTCGAACCCGTCGAGGGTGGCGAACAGGTCGGCCCGGATCAACTGCACGCCGAGCGGGGCGACGAACACATCGCGCTGTGAGTCGTATTGGTCCTGATCGAACTCGTCAGGGTCGACCAGGTCGACGGCGACGCCGAACCGGTCGGCGCCCATGCCGATCTGACGGAGGCGGCGGCGGTCGTCGAGACGAACGACCTTGGGGGTGACGACGCCGGCGTTGGCCCGATAGAGGCCGACGACGAGTTGGGTCACGGCGTCGGGTTCGAGGACGACGTCGTCGGCACACAACAGCAGCAGCGGGGCACCGTCGACAAGGGAAGCGCCCTGGTTGAACGCGGCACCGGTGGTCGGCGCCCCGGTCAGGCGATGAAGGAAGGCGTCGGGGGCGACGCTCGCCACCCGATCGGCGATCGGATCGGGGGTGGCATCGACCACCAGGATCGACAACCGCGGGTAGTCCTGACCCACCAGCGACTCGAGGGTTTCCTCGAGATGATCGGTCCGGCCGCGAGCCGCGACCACCGCGACGACGTCCGGAGCGTCGTCGACCGCGCCGTCGAGGAGGTCGGCGCCGAGGGAGGAGCGATCGGGCTCGGTCACGAAGGGGTCAGAGTACCCGTGGTGGGGGGTCGTTCGGCTGCACCGAGTGGGAGTACCCAGCGGGATCGTGCCGGCCGGTTAGCATCGAGCGGTGGCCAGGCGAGTCCTCATCACCGGCGCCGGCGGATTCGTCGGCCCCTACCTGCGTGAACACTGTTCAGAGCAGGGCGACGAGGTGACCGGCACCACCGCGTCCGACGGGCCCGACCTGCTCGACGCGCCGGCCTGGGTCGACCTCTTCGCCGAGGTTCGACCCGACGTCGTCTACCACCTTGCCGCGTGGGCCGACGTCGGCGGCTCGTGGCAGGACCCGATCGCCACGTTCGAGATCAACGCCAACGGCACCCTCCACGTCCTCGAAGCAGCCCGCAGGAGCGGCGCACGGCGAGTGGTGATGGTGTCGAGCGCGGATGTCTACGGGGTGGTCGCCCCCGACGAGCTGCCCCTCGCCGAGACCTCTGAGCCCCGCCCGAGTTCGCCCTACGGCGCCTCGAAGATCGCGGCCGAGGCACTCGCCCTCCAGCACCATCGCGGGTGGGGCCTCGAGGTCGTGATCGCCCGCCCCTTCAACCACATCGGACCGGGCCAGTCGCCCCGCTTCGCCACCTCGGCCTTCGCCGACCGGGTGGCACGCTGCGAGGCCGACGGGGGCGGCGAGGTGCGACACGGCGACCTGTCGCCGCGGCGCGACTTCACCGACGTGCGCGACGTCGTCCGCGCCTACCGCCTGCTGGCCGAACGGGGCCGGCCCGGCGAGATCTACAACGTCTGCTCGGGCCGCTCGATCGCCATGAGCGACATCCTTCAACGTTTGATCGACCAGGTCGACGTGCCGATCGGCCATCGAGCCGACCCCGAACTGGTCCGCCCTGTCGATCTGCCCGTGTTGCAGGGCACCGCCGACAAGCTCCAGGCCGAGACCGGCTGGACGCCCGACGTCCCCCTCGACCATTCCCTCGCCGACATCCTCGACGACGCCCGCAAGCGTCTGATCTCACCGGAAGGAACCCCTCCCTCATGACTCGTTCCGCACTCATCACCGGCCTCACCGGCCAGGACGGCTCCTACCTCGCCGAACTGTTGCTCGAGAAGGGCTACGACGTCTACGGCATGGTGCGCCGCTCGAGCACCGTGAACTTCGAGCGGATCTCCCACATCCAGGACGACATCCAGATCGTGCAGGGCGACCTGCTCGACGAGAGCTCGCTGAGCGAGCTGATCCGCCGGGTCAACCCCGACGAGGTCTACAACCTGGCGGCCCAGAGCTTCGTCCAGACCTCGTGGGACCAGGCGGTGCTCACCGGCGACACCACCGCTCTCGGGGTGACCCGGATGCTCAACGCGGTGAAGAACACCAACCCCGAGATCCGCTTCTACCAGGCGTCGTCGTCGGAGATGTTCGGCAAGGTCCAGGAGGTCCCCCAGACCGAGCGGACGCCGTTCTACCCCCGGAGCCCGTATGGCGTGGCCAAGCTCTACGGCCACTGGATCACCGTCAACTACCGCGAAAGCTACAACCTCCACGCGTCGAGCGGCATCCTGTTCAACCACGAGAGCCCCCGCCGTGGCCTCGAGTTCGTCACCCGCAAGATCACCAACCACGTCGCCAAGATCAAGCTCGGTCTCGCCACCGAGCTGCGCCTGGGCGACCTCCACCCCGAGCGCGACTGGGGCTTCGCCGGCGACTACGTCGAGGCGATGTGGTCGATGCTTCAGCAGGACACCCCCGACGACTACGTCGTCGCCACCGGGGAGACCCACTCGGTGCAGCGTTTCTGCGAGCTCGCCTTCGGACACGTCGATCTCGACTGGCAGGAGTACGTCGTGCAGGACGAGCGCTTCATGCGCCCGGCCGAGGTCGACCTCCTGATCGGCGACCCGGCCAAGGCGAAGCAGCAGCTCGGCTGGGAGCCCAAGACCAGCTTCGAGCAGCTCGTCGCCATGATGGTCGAGGGCGACCTCGACCTGGTGGCCCGCCAGCAGCGCGAACTGGCGTGACCCCGGGCTCTGTTGGGTCGGTCGCGGTCGGCTCCGTTGCGGTCGTGTGCGGCGGCGTCGGCGCCGCCCGACTGCTGCGCGGCTTCGTCGGCCGGGTGCCGGCCGACGAGCTGACGGCGGTCGTCAACGTCGCCGACGACATGGTGCTCCACGGGCTCCACATCTCTCCCGACCTCGACACGATCACCTACACCCTGGCCGACGCCGTGTCGGCCGAGCGGGGCTGGGGGCTCGAGGGCGAGACGTGGCAGGCGATGGAACAGCTCACCCGCTACGGCGGCGAGTCGTGGTTCAACCTGGGCGACAAGGACCTCGCCACCCACCTGTACCGCACCCAGCGGCTCAGCGAGGGGGCGACGCTCAGCGAGGTGACCGCCGAGATCGCCGCGGCCTGGGAGCTCGCCCTGACGATGGTGCCGGTCACCGACGATCCGATCCGCACGATGATGGCGACCGTTGATCACGGCGAGATCAGCTTCCAGCGCTACTTCGTCGAGCACCAGCACTCGATCCCGGTCACCGGGGTGCGTTTCGACGGGGCCGAGGCCGCCCGGCCCTCCCCCGCCGCGCTCTCCGCGCTCGAGTCGGCCGACCACCTGGTGATCGCCCCGTCGAACCCGGCGGTGTCGATCGACCCGGTGTTGGCGGTGCCCGGCGTGCGAGAGGTCCTCGCTCGGCGGCGCGACGACGTGGTCGCCGTGTCGCCGATCATCGGCGGCAAGGCCCTCAAGGGTCCGGCCGACCGGCTCCTGGTCGAACTCGGCCGCGAGGCCTCGGCCGTGGCGGTGGCCGAGTGGTACGCCGAGGTGGTCGGGACCCTGATCATCGACAGCGCCGATGCCGAGCTGGCGCCGGCGATCGAGGCGCTGGGGGTGCGAGCGATCGTGACCGACACGATCATGGCCAACCCCGGCGTCACCGAGGCACTGGCCGACCTGTGCACCGCCTGATCAGGCCGGCCTGATCAGCTCGAACAGGTCGTCGCTGTTGGAGTAGAGGTTGCCGACGTGGCGACCGACGGCGCGCAGGGCGGCCTGGTCGACCCGGGTGCCATCCAGCAGACTCGGGTGGACGTGGATGGCGACGGCCTCACCGATGACGAGGGCGTTGCCCGAGCCGGGCCGGCCGACGTCGATGATCTGGGTGACCACACACTCCATCGCCGCCTTGCACTCCCCCACGATCGGCGGCCCGATCTTGGTCGACGGCAGGGCTGTGAGGCCGGTGAGGGCGAACTCGTCGACGTCGGCCTCGACACTGGCCGAGGTGGCGTTCATCGCCTCGACCACCTCGGCGGTGACGATGTTGACGCTGAACTCGCCGAGCCGCTCGACGTTGTCGAGGGTGTCCTTGCGGACGCCGCGTCCCGGTGCGAACACGATCGTGGGCGGGTTGCCCGACATCACGTTGAAGAACGAGTAGGGCGCGAGGTTGGGCACGTCGTGCTCGCCGAGGGTGCCGATCCAACCGATCGGCCGGGGCACGACGAGACCGGTGGCGAGCTTGTAGCCGTCGGCCCCTTCGAGTTCGGCCACCTCGAAGGTGGTGCGGTCGTTCGAGAGCTGGGCTTGGTGGTCCACGGTCCGGAATCCTAGGTTGCCGGCCATGGGGACCCCTGCTCGTACGCTCGCATCCGCTCTCGAACCGGTCATCGGCGCCGTCTACTTCGCGCCCGAGGCCCACGCCGCCTACGTGGCGCTCGGCTACGGCGACTCGCCGGCCGGTCGAGGTGGGGTCGCCTTCCCCGACGGCGTGGCCTATGCCACCAGCCGCGGGTCACTCCTCGGCGCCGCCAACGGGGCGACCGTCGCCGCCGCCTTCGGCGTGTTCGAGCCGACGGGCATCGCGGCCTCGGTCGACCACGGCCGCACGATCGCCGATGCGGCCACGATCCTGGCCGCACGCGAGGACGCGGTGCTGGCCCTGCTGAGCCGCATCGTCGGCAGTGAGGGGGACAGGCGTGAGCGGGCCGCCGAACTCCTGCGCCGGGCGGTCGACGGGCTCGCCCCCGGCCCGCGGGCCCTGGCCGCCGGAGCGCTGGTCGCTCCCGTGCACGACCATGCCTTCGGGGAGATCTTCCGCTGGGGCGACGCCCTGCGGGAGTTCCGGGGTGACTCCCACAACGCGGCGTGGGCGGCCGCCGGCCTCGACGCCTGCCAGATCGGCATCCTGTCGGAGCTGTGGTGGGGGCTGCCGGCCCGCAGCTACTCGCGCACCCGGGGCTGGAGCGCCGAGCAGTTCGACGCCGCGGTCGCCTCGTTGACCGACGACGGCTACCTCACCCCGGAGGAGACCCTCAGCGACGCCGGCCGGGCGTTCCGGGAGGAGATCGAGGTGGCGACCGACGCCCAGATGACGCCGGTGCTCGATCGTCTCGGGTCCGACCTCGACGAGCTGGTCGCGATCCTCGAACCGTGGGGCGCCACCATCCGGGCCGGCCACGGCTACCCGGCGTCCGGCCCGCACGATCTGGCCGGCCAGTAGCCTGCGAACCGTGCGCCGTCGCCTCGAGATCGTCCCCGTCCCCGGCCTGCCCGAGATCGCCGCCGGCGACGACCTGGCCGGCCTGATCATCGATGCCTGTCAGGCCAGCGAGCCGCTGCAGGACCACGACGTGTTGGTCGTGTCGCAGAAGGTCGTGTCGAAGGCCGAGGACCGAGGGGTGAAGGTCGACCCCGACGATCCCCTCGCCCACAAGCCCCTCGTCGTCGCCGAGTCGGCCCGCGTCGTGCGGCGCCGCGGCGAGCTGATCATCTCCGAGACCGAACACGGCTTCGTGTGTGCCAACGCCGGGATCGACCGCTCCAACGTGGCGCCCGACATCGCGCTGTTGCTCCCGGTCGACCCCGACCGATCGGCCCGCCGTATCCGTGACGCCATCAAGGGTCGCCTCGGCCTGGAGACCGGCATCATCGTGGCCGACACCTTCGGCCGCCCGTGGCGCCGCGGCCTCACCGACGTCGCCCTCGGCTGTGCCGGCCTGCGCCCGATCCTGGATCTTCGGGGTACCGAGGACGCCGTGGGCCGCGAGCTGCACGTCACCGAGGTGTGCATCGTCGACGAGCTGGCCGGTGCGGCCGAGCTGGTGCGGGGCAAGAGCGACGGCATCGCGGTCGCCCTGATCCGCGGCGTCGAGGAGGCCTGGTTCGGCGAGGGCAGCGTCGTCGACGACGTCGTCCGCCACCCGAGCGAGGACTTGTTCAGATAAGAGCCCGCACCGGGATCTCGTAGTCGTCCGGCATCTGGAAGACGGCGCGCAGGACATCTTCCGGCGCCTCACGAACGCACCGCTCCGGCAGCTCCCGGGCCTCGGGCGCAACCCCGAGCGGCATCCACTCGGGCACCCAGCACGGGTGCTCGCTGTGCCACGTGGCGCTCAACTCGTCGAGCCGCTGGAACAGCAGTCGGTGTTCCGGACGTCGAGGCGGCGACTTGGTCAGCCACAGCAGGAAGTAATCGGAGACCATCCCGTTGCCTCCGTCCGCTGCATCCTCCGGGTCACTGACGACCGCCAGCTCGTAGGCCTGGACCAACTCGTCCTCGTCGGGGAAGAGCAACACCACGTCGCCATCCTCCCCGTAGTCGATGAGCAGGGGCGCCGACTCGTACTGCTCCGGCGTCGCCGCCGCCAACACACAAAAAGGCTGCTGCCAGTAGACCTCCACCCACCGCACCCCGAATCCGTCCGGCAGTTCCCTCACCACGTTCGGGATCGCTCGGAGCATCTGGGCCACGGGGAGCGTGCGATCGAGCTTGTCTTGGTCCGTCGGAAACCCACCCCACGGCGGGCCTCCGATCCACGGACCGCCCTCGCGCAACAAGCGCTCCAACGACCGCGACAGGTGAAACCCGTCGGGCAGGACGAGTCGGTCGAACGTGCCCTGCGGCACGACATGCGCCTCGAGCTCAGGGATCAACACCCCCAACTCTTCGAACTCCGCCCGAACCTCGTCACGATGCATGAAGTGCCGCCCGGCGTGTCATCGGCTGCCTAGGCCTCGTCGGGCTCGGCCCGCACGACCGCCTGGCCGCAGACCACTCGGCCGGTCTCGGTGTCGAAGGTGAGCGCCGGGCTGCCGTGCAGCTCGTAGCCGTCGTTGAGCGCCTCGGTCACCCGATCGCAGAAGCTCGAGTCGTCCGGGCCGGTGAGGAAGCGGTAGCGGAGCGCCATGAGCGTCGACGCTAGCTGCTACACCAGACGCATCGACTTCGACTCGCTCCCGCCGCTGGTCCGGGCCCTGCCGCCCGCCCCCGACCCCGACGCCCTCCTCGAGGGATTCGTCGACTTCACGCTGGACCAGGGCATCGAGCTCTACCCGGCCCAGGAGGAGGCGATCCTCGAACTCCTGGCCGGCAACCACGTGATCCTCAACACCCCCACCGGGTCGGGCAAGTCGATGGTGGCGGCCGCCGCCCACTACGCCGCCCTCGCGGCCGACAAGGTGAGCGTCTACACCGCGCCGATCAAGGCGCTGGTGTCGGAGAAGTTCTTCGCCCTGTGCCGCGACTTCGGCACCGAGCGGGTCGGCATGATCACCGGCGACGCGTCGGTCAACCCCGAGGCCCCGATCATCTGCTGCACCGCCGAGATCCTCGCCAACTGGGCGCTGCGCGACGGCGCCGAGACCCCGGTCGACACCGTCATCGTCGACGAGTTCCACTACTACGCCGACCCCCAGCGGGGCTGGGCGTGGCAGATCCCGCTGCTCGAACTCCCCAACGCCCAGTTCCTGTTGATGTCGGCCACCCTCGGCAACACCGACAAGATCACCGACGACCTCGAGCGCCGCACCGGCCGGGAGGTCGCCCTCGTCACCTCGGCCCAGCGGCCGGTGCCCCTCGACTTCGAGTACCGCCGCACCACGCTGCACGCCTCGATCACCGAACTGCTCGAACGCGACCGGGCCCCGATCTACCTCGTCCACTTCACCCAGCGCGAGGCGACCGAGGCCGCCCAGGGCTACCTGTCGCTCGATCCCCTGTCGATCGGCACGTCCGATGGCGGCAAGGCCAACAAGGCCCGGATCCGTGATGCGATCGGCGGGTTCCGGTTCGATTCCCCGATCGGCAAGGATCTGCGTCGCTACCTGATGGGCGGCATCGGCGTGCACCACGCCGGCCTGCTGCCCAAGTACCGGCTGTTGGTCGAGAAGCTCGCCCAGGAGGGCCTGCTCAAGATCATCTGCGGCACCGACACCCTCGGCGTCGGCGTCAACGTGCCGATCCGCTCGGTGCTGTTCACCCAGCTCTACAAGTACGACGGCACCTCGACCCGCACCCTGAACGTGCGCGAGTTCCAGCAGATCGCCGGCCGGGCCGGCCGCAAGGGGTTCGACGACCGCGGCACCGTGTGGGTCCAGGCCCCCGAACACGTGGTGGAGAACCTGCGGGCCGAGGCCAAGGCGGCCGAGAAGGGCAAGAAGAAGGTCGTCAAGAAGAAGCAGCCCGACGACCGCTACGCCCACTGGACCGAGGACACCTTCACCAAGCTGATCGACGGGTCGCCGTCGCCGATGCGCTCGAGCTTCGGCGTCACCCACCAGATGGTGATGAGCCTGCTCGACCGTCCCCGGTCGGCCGACGGCACCGACGGCTGCGACGCCGTGCGCCGCCTCATGACCGACAACCACGAGCCCCGACGCCGCCAGCGGGCCCACATCCGGCGCAGCGTCGCCATCTACCGCTCCCTCGTCGAGGCCGAGTTGCTCGAGTTCCCGGACGAGCCCGACGAGCTCGGTCGCCGGGTCCGGGTCAACTTCGACCTCCAGGACGACTTCGCCCTCCACCAGCCCCTCTCGCTGTGGGCGCTGGTGGCCATCGAGGAACGCCTGGCCGAACAGGACGCCGCCGAGGCCGACGACGACCTCCCCCTTGCCCTCGATCTGCTCACGATCATCGAGTCGATCCTCGAGCAGCCGGGCGTGATCATCGCCGCCCAGGTCAACCTGGCCAAGAGCGAGGCGATGGCCGAGATGAAGGCGGCCGGCGTCGAGTACGAGGAACGCATGGACCGCCTGGCGGAGATCGAGCCGCCGAAACCCAACGCCGAGTGGCTCTATGAGAGCTTCGACCGCTGGCGGGTCAGCCACCCGTGGGTCGGGAGCGACAACGTCCGCCCCAAGTCGGTGGTGCGCGACCTCTACGAACAGGCGATGACGTTCGGCGAGTTCGTCAACCACTACGGCCTCAAGCGCAGCGAGGGCGTAGTGCTGCGCTACCTGTCCGACGTCTACAAGGCGCTGCGCCAGAACATCCCCGACGCGGCGGCCACCGACGATCTCGACGACCTGATCGAATGGCTCGGGGTGCTGGTCCGCCAGGTCGACTCGAGCCTGATCGACGAGTGGGAGGCGATGACCAACCCCGAGCCGACCGATGGCAGCGCGACCGACGAGCCGGAAGAGATCCGGCCCCCGACGGCCGACGACATCACCGCCAACCCCCGGGCGTTCCGCACCATGGTCCGCAACCGGGTGTGGCGCTGGGTCGAGAACCTGGCGTTCAAGCGCAACTACGCCGAGCTCTTCAGTACCAATGGCAGCGACCTGGAGGAGATCGTCGCCGCCATGGCTCCCTACTGGGAAACCTACGACTCGATCGGCGTCGACGGCGACGCCCGCTCGGGCGCCCGGTTCACCTTCGACGCCGCGACCGGCGCCGTCACCCAGATCCTCGCCGACCCCGACGGCCACGACGAGTGGCGCTTGTCGGCCACCGTCGACCTCGAGGCGTCACGGGCCGAGGGCCGTGCCGTCGTCGTGCTCGACGCTATTGGAGGCGTACCAGCCGGCTGAGATCGTCACCGGGCAGGAACGGGTCGACGGTGGCCGAGACCCACATGGCCTCCAGGTCGACCGCTCCCCCCACGTTGCTGAGGAACGCGGTGTCGGTTGCGTCGGCGCCCGTCGCGATCCGGACCATCGAGTCACGCGGCGCCAGGCAGGTCGGATCCACGACGTGCCAGACGCCATCGAGACTGGCCTCGGCCACGGCGTGGAAGTCCATGGGTTGCAGGCCGGGCGCGTAGACCGACACGACTCGCGCGGCCACCCCGTTCGCCCGCAGCAATGCGGCCGTCAGGTGGGCGAAGTCCCGGCAGACGCCCTCGCGGCCGAGGAGGGTGGCCACCGCACCATCGGTCGATCGGGACGAGCCACCCCGATAGCGGATGTGGCTGCCCACCCAGCTCGACACCGCAAAGAGGAGGTCCGCCCCCTGGAGGCCGGCGAATTCGGCCTGAGCCACCGGCGCCAAGAGGTCGGACTCGCAGTACCGGCTGGGGCGCGTGTAGCGAAACCACTCGAGCTCGGTGGCCGGTGGAGCCGAGGCCACACCGTCGACGATCGCTTCGTAGTCGATCACGAGATGGCCGGGCCCGACGTTGCGGATCATGTGGAGCCTGGCTCCGTGCACGGACTCGACGAGCTCGACGTCGAGGACCCAGCCGTCGACGGCCGCATGCAACAGATCCCCTTGCAGGGGATACTCGGCCGACGGCGCGATCGAGAGGACGATCTGGGTCAGACCGGCGACGTTGGCTTCGAGATGGGTCGAGACGTTTCGCTTCACCTAGAGGAGATGATCCCACGCCCCGGACTCGCGCAGACCCGTCACGATCTTCTTCACGTCCTGGGCCCGGCTCTTGGGGACGACCAGGGTGGCGTCGCCCTCGTGCACGACGACGAGGTCGTCGAGACCGATCACGGCGGTCAGGCGGCCCTCGGAGATGACGATGTTGTTGGCGGCGTCGAGCAGTTCGGCGTCGCCCTTGACCACGTTGCCGGCGTCGTCGGCGGGCAGGTGGTTGGCCACCTCGGGCCACGAGCCGACGTCGTCCCAGGAGAAGTGGCCCTCGGCCATGACGATGTTGTCGGCCTTCTCCATCAGGGCGTAGTCGATCGAGATCTTCTCGAGCGGCTCGAAGCCGGCGGTCAGCGCGTCGGCGAAGTCGTCGGTGCCCACGGCGGGCACGAGGTCGTCGATGAAGGCGGCCAGCTCGGGTCGGTGCGCAGCGAACGCGGCCTGGAGGTGCTCGGCCTTCCACACGAACATGCCGGAGTTCCACCAGAACGAGCCGGTCGCCAGGTACTCCTCGGCGGTGGCGACGTCGGGCTTCTCGACGAAACGGACCACCTCACGCACGGCGACGTCGCGCTCCCCCTCGAGCACGTCGCCCGACTCGACGTAGCCGAACGCCGAGCTCGGATGGGTGGGCTTGAGGCCGATCGTCACCAACACGTCTTCGGCGGCCGCCAGCTCGAGGCCGGTGGCCAGGGTGGAACGGAACAGTTCGAGGTCGCCCATCACGTGATCGGCGGTGAGGATGCAGAACACACCCTCGGGGTCGCGGCCCTTCACCACGGCGGCGGCGAGGGCGACGGCGGCGGCGGTGTCGCGCCGGACCGGCTCGCCGATCACGTTCTCCGGTGGCAGGTCGGGAGCGGCGGCGATCGTCGGGGCCACCAGGTCGGAGCTGGTCAACACCAGCACCCGCTCGGCGGGGATCAGGCCCTCGAGCCGGTCGACGGCCATGCCGAGCATCGGCCGCTCACCGAGGAGGCCGAGGAGCTGCTTGGGCCGCTGCATCGTCGAGGCCGGCCAGAAGCGTTCGCCGTAGCCCCCGGCGAGGATGACTGCGAAGGCGTGATCGAGATTCACCGCTTACTCCTGAGTGTGTCGAAGAGGGATTCGTAGGCCTCGGCCTGGGCGGCCGGGGTGAGGCACGATTCGAGATGGGCGCGGCCCGCCCGGCCCATCGCCTCCATCCTGGCAGGATCGGCGAGCAGCGCCTCCAACGCCGAGATGAACGCCGCGGGATCCTCCGGTGGCACGCTGACGCCGGCGCCGGCATCCGCGAGGGTGAGGGTCACCTCCGACCCCTCGTCGATGGCGGCCAGGCACGGCCGGCCGGCGGCGAGGATGCCGTAGAGCTTGGAGGGCGTGCTCGAGCGGGCGAGGCCTCGCTTCAGCAGGACGAGGTGGAGGTCGGCCGATCCGAGCACGTCGCTCACCGCCTCCCGGGGCGCGAAGTCGGAGACCGTGACGTTGGCTCGTTCCGCGGCCCAGGCGTCGACGCCGGGTCGGCCGGCGCCCTCGCCGTTGATCACGAAGTGGACCTCGGGCCGGTCGGCGAAGTGGTCGGACGCCGACTTCACGAGGTCGAAGGCCTGGCTGAGACCGACGTTGCCCGAGTACATCACGACGGTCTTGCCGTCGAGGCCGTGGGCGCGTCGGTAGTCGGTGTCGCCCTCGATCACCCGCACCCGGTCGGGGTCGACGAAGTTCTTGATGATCGCCACCCGGCCGTCGGGGTCACCGTCGAGCTTGGCTCGCACGTTGGCCGCCTGGTCCTCGCTGAGCACGGTCACGGCATCGGCACGCCGGTAGAGGCTGCGCTCGTAGCGGCGGGCGGCGGCGATCACCTTGGGGTTGGTGAGGGCGCCGAGGTCGACGGCGACGTCGGGGAAGATGTCCTGGACGTTGAACACGAACGGCGCCCGATACCGCGTGGCGGCGAGCCAGCCGGCCTCGCCGAGGAAGATCGGCGGCGACATTGCCATCACCACGTCGGGGCGGGGCCGCTTGAGCGAGCAGGCGGTGAGCAGGCCGGTGAAGCCGACGAAGCCGGCGGCCCGGGCGACCAGGTCGTTCTTGTCGGTCGGGAAGGGGTAGACCCGCACGATCGAGCCGAAGTCGGTTGTCTCGGTGCGGACCGGTCGGCCCGTCCAGGCCGGGTCGACGGCGTGGTCCTTGTACCAGGGGAGGCTCGTCACCACGTCGATCTGGTGGCCCCGGTCGGCGAGGGCGTGGACGAGGCGGCTCATCACCTCGCCGGTGGCGGCGTGGAGGTCGGGTTCGAAATGGGGGCAGAGCAGCAGGAGTCTCATGCGAGCACCCGACGATACGCGGCCGCCAACGCCGCTCCTGCCTCGCTCCAACCGAATCGAGCGGCGCGGTCACGACCGGCCGCGATCAGGCGGTCGCGGACCCCGGGATCGGTCGTCACGGTGGTGATGGCCGCTGCGAGCGCCCCGGGGTCGCGGGGTTCGACCAGGATCGCGGCGTCGCCCGCGACCTCGGGCACGCAAGTGGCGGTGGTCGCGACCACCCGGCAGTCTCGCGTCATCGCTTCGAGGATCGGGTTGCCGAAGCCCTCGTACTCCGAGGGGAACACGAGGGCCTCGGCCCGGTGGTAGAGGGCGTCGAGCTCGGCCTCGGGGACCCGTCCCAGGGCCTCGACCGGCACCCCGAGCTCGTTCGCTCGAGCCAGCACCGCCGGGAGTTCGGGCCCGGGGCGGCCGGTCAGGACCACGCCGAGGTCGGGCTGGTGCTCCCGGACCCGGGCCACCGCCTCGATCAGGTCGACATGACGCTTGTGGGGATACGCGATGGCCGGCAACAGGACATAGCGGCCGAACCGCTCGGCGGCGGCGAGGGCGACCGGGTCGGGCTCGGCGGGAGCGTCGTGACCGTGGGGCACCACGACGACCCGGTCCGGGTCGCCTCCGAGGAGATCGACGACCCGACCGGCGGTGAACTCGCTGGGGCACAGCACCAGGCGGGCCCGACGGACCGATGGGCGCAGCGTCGACCGCAGCCACGCCAGCTTCGGGGCGGAGAAGTTCTCCGGCATCTCGAGGGGCTGCAGGTCGTGGATGGTGAGCACGGTCGGCGTCGAGGTCACGAACGGCACGACCCCGCCGGCGTGGTGGACCAGCTCGTCGTGGCGGGACACCCGGGCCAACCAGGTGTGTTCGGCGACGACCCGGTCGAGCTTCGAGTGAGGCGTCCACGGCGGGTGGACGATCTCGTGGCGGACGGCGAGCTCGGGATGGGCCTCGACGAGATCGCGTCGGCAGTAGAGGCGGAGTCGCTGGTCGGCGTCGAGGGCCGTGAGCAGCCGGACCGTGTACTCCTCGCTGCCACCGACCACACCGGTCACGAGCCACAGGAGGTTGACGCCGATCATGCGGTCTTCCCTCCCGACACCAACTCCTCGAACACCCGTGCGTAGCCCTCGGCGGTCGCCCCCCAGGTGGCGGACGCAGCCCGTGCCGACCCCGCCGACACCAAGCTCGCTCGCACCTCGTCGTCGCCGACAACCTCCTCGATCGCGGCGGCGATCGAGGCCACGTCGGTCGGGTCGACGAGGCGGGCGGCGCCGGCGGCGACCTCCTCGGTGGCGGTGCCGGCGGAGGTGACGACCGGGGTGCCGGCCGCCATCGCCTCGAGCACGGGCAGGCCGAACCCCTCGGCCAGCGACGGGAAGACGAACACGGTGGCGGCGGCGTAGAGCGCTCGGAGCTCGGCGTCGTCGACGAATCCGAGCCGGTGCACCCGGTCGCCGAGCGGTGCCAGCACATCGCGCCCGTCGAGCTCCCATCCGTCGGGACCGACGACGACGAGATCGACACCGTTGTGGGCCATGGCTTCGACCAGCCGACCCAGGTTCTTGCGAGGCTCGACCGTCCCGACCCACAACACGAAGCGGGAGGGCAGGCCCGCTGGGAGCCGGCCGGGCTCAGCCTCCGGTTCGATCGGGTCGACACCCCACGGCACGACCCGCACCCTGGCCGGATCGGCGCCGTGGCCGACGACGGCGTCGGCGACCACCGACGACGGCACGACCAACCGGTCGGCCCGTTCACACGCCACGGCGAACGCCTTGGGGTGGAACCAGCGACCACGCCGCGACAGGTACTCGGGGTGGTCGAGGAAGTCGACGTCGTGCACGGTGACCACCATGGGCGCGTCGGTCGACGACGCCGAGCGGGGCGGCACGACGACCGCGGGTGACCAGATCACGTCGTAGGGTCCGCCGGCGACCGACGGTCGGCCCAGGTGATGCCAGGCCTCGTAGAGCGCCGGGCGAGGTAGACGATGGTGGCGGACCGGGATCGGCAGGTCGCGCCGCTCACGATGGGCGGCGGCGATCCCGGTGACCCGGAATCGGTCGAGTCCGACGAGGGCGTCGAGCGTCGCAGCGAACGCCCGGTGCGTGCCGCCGGGCACCCGATGCCAGGCCGACTCCGCGATGACGCCGAGGCGCGGGCTCATCGGCCCCTCAGAGCCCGGACTCGGCCTTGAAGTGATCGATCGTGCGCCGCAGACCGGTCTCGAGGTCGACCGACGGCGACCAACCGAGCTCGCGGTTGGCGACCGTGAGGTCGGGACGGCGCTGGGTCGGGTCGTCCTTCGGGAGCGGCTCGAAGGTCAGTTCGCTCGACGAACCGGTGAGTTCGACGATCTTCGTCGCCAGCTCGATCATGGTGAACTCACCATCGTTGCCGATGTTGACGGGCTGGGTGTAGTCGCTGTCGAGCAGGGCGAGCTGCCCCGCGATCTGGTCGTCGACGTAGCAGAAGCTGCGGGTCTGGGAACCGTCGCCGTAGATCGTGATCGGCTCGCCCCGCAGGGCCTGCATCACGAAGTTGGTGACGACGCGACCGTCGTCGGGGCGCATCCGCGGCCCGTAGGTGTTGAAGGTCCGTACGATCCGAACGTCGAGCCCGTGGGCTCGGTGGTAGGCCATCGTGATCGCCTCGGCGAACCGCTTGGCCTCGTCATACATCGACCGGGGACCGTTGGGGTTGACGTTGCCCCAGTAGGTCTCGGGCTGGGGGTGCACCTCGGGGTCGCCGTAGACCTCGCTCGTCGAGTTGAGGTGGAACTTGGCGCCCTTCTCGCGGGCGAGTCCGAGGCAGTTGTGGGTGCCCAGCGACCCGACCTTGAGGATCTGGATCGGGATGCGGGCGAAGTCGATCGGCGACGCCGGCGACGCCAGGTGCATCACCGTGTCGACCGGGCCGGGAATCCAGATGTGGTTGGAGACGTCCTGCTTGACGAAGCTGAACCCGTCCCGCCCGAACAAGTGCTCGATGTTCTCCGTGCGGCCGGTCTGCAGGTTGTCGAGGCACACCACCTCGTCGCCCCGCCCGAGGAGGCGATCACACAGGTGGGAGCCGAGGAAGCCGGCGCCGCCGGTGACGACGACGCGCGCCATCAGCGACCGATGCCCCGGTAGTTGAAGCCGCGCCGCTCGAGCTGGGACCGCTCCAAGATGTTGCGGGCATCCACGATGTTCAACCCCGCCATCCCCTCAGCGACCTTGTCGAAATCGAGCCAACGGAACTCGTCCCACTCGGTCAACACCACCAACACCTCAGCACCCTCAGCCGCAGCGTAAGGATCGCCGACGACCTCCATGTCGGGCACCTCATCGATCTGATGATTCGTCACCGGGTCATACGCCCGAATCTGGGCACCAGCCTCCGCCACCCGCTTCGCGACCTCGATCGCCGGCGACTGCCGCAGATCATCGGTGCCGGCCTTGAACGTCAGACCCCACACCGCCACCTTCCGGCCGGCCGGATCGTTGCCCAACACGTCGAGAACCTTGCGGGCCGTGCGATCGAACTGCTCGTCGTTGACCCGCAACACCTCACGCAGATACGAGAAGTCATAGCCATGGTCCTCGGCGATACGAGCCAACGCGATCGTGTCCTTCGGGAAGCAGCTGCCACCCCAACCCGGACCCGGCCGCAGGAACTCCTTGCCGATCCGCTTGTCGTACCCCATGCCGAGCACGACATCGTTCACATCCGCACCGACCGCCTCGCACAGGTTCGCGATCGCGTTCACGAACGACAGCTTCGACGCCAAGAACGCGTTCGACGCATACTTGATCGTCTCCGCGGAGATCGGGTCGGTCACCATCAACGGGGCATGCACCTTGGCGTAGAGGCCGGCCACCTTGATGGCGGCCTCCTGATCACGGGCACCGATGACCACACGGTCGGGCTTCAAGAAATCGTCGACCGCTGAGCCTTCCCGAAGGAACTCGGGGTTGGACACCACCGCGATGTCGGACCGGCCGATCACCCGAGCCACGAGCCCGGTCGAACCGACCGGCACCGTCGACTTGTTGACCACCACCGAATTGTTGGGCAGCACCGGCGCGATCTCCGCCGCCGCCGCCTCCAGATACGACAGATCAGCCGACCCGTCATCACCCTGCGGGGTCGGCACACACAGATAGTGGAAGTCGCAGTCCTTCGACGCCTCGGTGGCACCGACCACGAACCTCAGGTTCCCCGACGCGATGCCCTCGTGGACGACCTTGTCGAGGTTGCGCTCCACGATCGGGATCTCACCGCGCTGGAGCCGAGCGACCTTGTCCTCGTCGATATCGGCACACACCACCTCGTGCCCGAGGTGCGCGAAACACGCACCGGTCGTCAGACCGACATATCCCGTACCGATCACTGCGATTCTTGCCACCGCTCATCCTCCGAGTCGGGTCGCGTACCCCGGGGAGGCTACCCGACGAGCCCCGACCTCCGATTGAGGGACCCTCCCCACCCGCGACCGCCGGGCCTGGTGCAACTGCCCTAGCGCACCTGTTCAGGAGCAGGAGTAGTCGACCGGTTCGGTGGCACTCGGTTCGGCGGTACGGGATTCGGTCGCGCTCGGCAGCGTGGTCGCCGGCGTCTCGGGGAGCGGAGCGCCGACACGCACGACCACGGTCCGGCCAGGGAGCGCCTCGGTCAGCTCCAGAGCGACGACCCGACTCTGGTCGGCGGCTGTGAGCGCGGCCGCCACCACCGCTGCGGCCTGCGCACCGTCTCCGCCGTGACGGATGACCACCACCCCCGGCTCGACGGCGGCACCGCTGGCCCCGTCGATGTCGAAGCCGGCCTCGGCCAGGTCGTGGGCAACGTCGTCGGCCAGCCCGCCGGCATCGCCCACGACGCTCACTCGGATCGTCACCGGGTCGCTGATCGCCGAGCCCCGGAACAGCTCGAGGACCGGATCGGCGTCGACCTCGACCAGGCCGAGCACGAGGTCGGTGCCGACGGTCTGGTCGTAGACCGGGAGGCTGTAGGTGGCGAGTTCGTCGGGGTCGAGGGCGTTGAAGCTGCGGCCGAGATCGAGGAGCAGCTGTGGCGTGAGTTCGGAGTCGATCGTCACGTTCTCCAGACCGACGTCGACCAGGTCCGACAGCACCAGCGGATTGCGAGCACCCCGGTCGATCGCCTCTCGCATCAGCGACTGCAGGAACGCCTGTTGGCGGATGATCCGCCCCAGGTCGCTGCTCGGCGTGGTGTAGCGCCACCGACCGTCGGAGTCCTGCACCTGGTAGTAGCGGGACCGCACGTAGGCCAGGGCCGTCTCGGGGTCGAGGGCGTGGCACCCGGGGGTGAGGACCTCGAACCCGGTCTGGCTGGCGCCGGTCGTCACGTTCCAGTCGCGGGCCGGCTGGGGGAACGACACATCGACCGAGCCGACCGCCTCGACCAGACCCTCGAACCCGGCGAAATCGACGGCGGCGAAGTGATGGATGGGGATCCCGAAGTTGGCCTCGATCGTCTCGATCAGGTTCGCGGGACCGCCGACCCCGTAGGCGTAGTTGATGCGCTGCGAGATTCCGGTGTCGCCGATCTCGACCCACAGATCGCGGGGGAACGACACCATCGCCGCGGTACCGGCGACTTCGTCGAGGTGGACGACGATGATCGCGTCGGCGAGCCGCTGGTCGCCCCGGTTCGTCTGGATCGGGTCGTCGGGGTCGAGGCCGGCCGAGGAGTCGTAGCCGACCAGGAGGAAATTGACGATCCGCTCCCCCGGTTCGGCGTCGTCGGCCGTCGACAAGGAACCGGCGAGGGCGACCCGCTCGATGCTCTGGACCTGGCCGTAGCTCTGTCGGAGCACGTAGGCGAGGCCGAGCGCGGCGACCACGCTCAGGGCGTTCAGCGCCAACAACGCTCGCTCGAACCAACTGCGTCTCATGTCAGGCCGCGCATCACCATCGCCACCAGGGTGCCGCGGTCCACGGCGACGGTGGGGTCGGCGGCCTCGGCCACGTTGGAGATCCCCCGCGGCGTGCCGGCGGGCAGGGTTTCACCGACGAGGGGAAACGCCAGGCCACCGGTCGTCACGCCGAGCGCGTCACCGCCGACCGGCAACAGGCTGACGAGGGCACCGGCCGGAGCGTCGAGCTGGCGCCGGTCGTGGACCACGCGCACGCTGGCGCCCTCGAGTTCGGCGTCGACGACCACGTCTCGCCAGCGGGCGTCGGCCAACAGCAACAGGTTGGCGAGTTGATGGTCCGGCCGTCCACCGTCGAGGCCGGCGACCACGATCCGTTCGGGTTCGGCGGCGAGGGCTCGCAGCATCGCCAGTTCGAGGTCGGTCTCGTCCTTGGCGGTCGGATGCTCGTCGATCTCGACCTCGGGGTCGACCCGCAGCTCGGCCAGGGTGTCGATCGAGACCGAGTCGAGGTCGCCGACGACCACGTCGGGGCGCACCCCGATCTCGAGCGCCCGGTCGGCGCCCGAGTCGGCGGCCACCACCAGGGCGGCGATCGGCAACCGGGCGACGGTCGGGGCGTCGAGTCGGCGCCCGCCGGCGAAGACGAGCACCGTGGTCACAGACCCAGGGCCTCCTCGATGGCGGCGACGCGGGCTTCGAGCGCAGCCAGTCGGTCCTCGCGGCTCGGCTCCTCGAGGCTCGGCCCGGCGGGTTGTGCGACCGGCTCGGGTTCGGTGCCGTCGCCCAACAGGTGGCCCCAGCGGTTCTGACTCTGACCGGCGGCGCGCCCGTGATCGCGGACCAGGCCACGGGTCTCGAGCTCGGCGAGCACGTCGCTCACCGCCTCGAGGTCGGCGAAGGGGTGGGCTCGCTCGGTACGGGTGCGGAGCTCGCCCGGGCTCTGAGGGCCGCGCAGCATCATCACCGCCAGCACCGCGACTTCGCCGCCGTCGAGATCGAGGGCCTCGTCGAGGACGTGCTTGTGCTTGTCGGCCCGTCCGCCGTGCACGGTGCGGGCGAGCCCCTCGGCCCGCAGCTCCATCATGGCCTCGGTCACCTCCCGCTCGGCGAGGGAGGTGACCGGGTCACGACTGGTCTTCTGGTTGCAGGCGTTGACGAGGGCGTTGGTGCTCAGCGGGTAGGCGTCGGGCGTGGTCGCCGCCTTCTCGAGCAGCGAACCGAGGACGCGTACCTGCACGGGGGTGAGCTCCATCCCTCTACTTCATCATGTGAAGGCCGACTGGCCGGTGATGGCCTGCCCCATCATCAAGGTGTGGATCTCGTTGGTTCCCTCGTAGGTGTAGACCGACTCGAGATTGTTCATGTGGCGGGCCACCGGGTACTCGGTGGTGATGCCGTTGGCGCCGAGCACCGAGCGAGCCTCGCGGGCCACCTCGAGGGCCATGCGCACGTTCTGCCGCTTGCCGAAGCTCACCTGGGCCGGGCCCAGGGCGCCGGCGTCCTTGAGGCGACCGAGGTGGTAGGCGACGAGGGTGCCGGACTGGACGGCGGTCATGAAGTCGACGAGCTTCTGCTGGGTCAGCTGGAAGCGGCTGATCGGACCGCCGAACTGCACCCGGTCGTTGGCGTAGTCGAGGGCGGCCTCGTAGCAGGCGCGGGCGGCGCCGACCGCACCGAACGCGATGCCGAAGCGGGCCTCGTTGAGGCAGCTGAGCGGGCCGCGCATCGAGGCGACACCCGGGAGCACGGCCTCGGCGGGGAGCCGAACGTCCTCCATGATCAGCTCGCTGGTGATCGACGCCCGGAGCGACACCTTGCGCTCGATCTTGGGAGCGCTGAAGCCGTCGACGTCGGTGGGGACCACGAAGCCGCGGATGCCCTCGTCGGTGCGGGCCCAGACGACGGCGACATCGGAGATCGAGCCGTTGGTGATCCACATCTTGGTGCCGTTGAGGATCCAGTCGCCGCCGGGCTCCTGCTTGGCGTTGGTCCGCATCGAACTCGGGTCGGAGCCGGAGTCGGGCTCGGTCAGGCCGAAGCAGCCGATCGCCTCGCCGGCGGCCATGCGCGGCAGCCATTCCTGCTTGTGCTCCTCGGAGCCATAGGCCCAGATCGGGAACATGGCGAGCGACCCCTGCACGCTGACGAAGCTGCGCAGCCCGGAGTCGCCGGCCTCGAGCTCCATGCAGGCCAGGCCATACATCAGGGCCGACGAGCCCGAGCATCCGTAGCCCTCGAGGTGCATGCCGAGCAGGCCGAGGTCGCCGCACGCCTTGGCCACCTCGGCGTGGGGGAACTCACCCTGGTCGAACCAGTCGCCGACCTCGTCGAGGATCTGTTCGTCGACGTAGCGGCGGACGGTGTCGCGCAGGAGGATCTCGTCCTCGGCCAGCAGCGAGTCGGTGGCGAGGAAGTCGCGCGGGTTCTCGGACTTGGGACCAAGGGGTTGAGCCATGGCCGGGGATGATAGGCAAACGCCGATAGCCGGGAGAAGTTCACCTGATCGCCCCGTCTCGGCGGCGTGCCGTTCAATCCCGTCGCTCATGGTCGCTGCATGCGTGTCCTCATCTCCGCGGAGAGCTTCGAGCCGTCGATCAACGGTGTGACCAACTCGGTCGTGCGGATGGTCCGCCATCTCCGAACGCGCGGCCACGAGGTCGAGGTGGTAGCGCCGGCGCCGGGCCCGGACCGGACCGTCGACGACGTGCCCGTCACGCGGGTCCCGGGCGCCACGATCCCGTTCTACGGCTCGATGACGTTCGGGCTGGCGAGTTCGCGCGCGGTCGACGAGGTGATCGAACGATTCCGCCCCGACGCGGTGCACCTGGCGGCACCGGTGGTGCTCGGTGCCCGGATCGGCGAACGAGCGGCCGCCCGGGGCGTGCCGACCGTCGCCGTGTTCCAGACCGACATCAGCGGCTTCGTCCGCCAGTACGGACTGTCGGCGATGTCGGGGCCGGTGTGGACCTGGCTGCGGCGGGTCCACCGCAACGCCGACCTGACCCTGGCCCCGACCGAGACCGTCGCCGACGAGCTCGAGCGTCGCGGCTTCGGCGAGGTCGCCGTGTGGGGGCGGGGCGTCGACCACCTCCAGTTCGACCGGCGGCGCCGCATCCGACGCCCGGGTGAGGATCGCGTGCGGGTCGGCTACGTCGGTCGTCTCGCCCGCGAAAAGCAACTCGACGACCTCGCCCCGGTCCTGGCCCTCCCCGGCGTCGACCTCGTGATCGTGGGCGACGGCCCCGAACGCGACCAGCTCACCGAACGACTACCCGGCGCGACCTTCACCGGCTTCCTCCGTGGTGACGCTCTCGGTGAGGCCGTGGCGTCGCTCGACGTCTTCGTCCACCCCGGCACCCACGAGACCTTCTGTCAGGCGATCCAAGAGGCGATGGCCGCCGGGGTTCCGGTGGTCGCTCCAGCCGCCGGCGGTCCGTTGGATCTGGTCGTGCCCGAGGAGACCGGCCTCCTCTACCCGCCGGGACGACCCAGCGAGCTGGTGGCCGCCGTGGCCCGGCTCGCCGGCGACGCCGCCCTGCGGGCCCGCTTCGGCGAAGCGGGTCGGGCCAAGGTCGCCGGTCGCACCTGGGGCGCGATCGGCGACGAGCTGATCGCCCACTACGAGGCGGCGATCGCCTCGCGCAGCTTGTCGGCCATGGCGTCGAGTTCGTCGGCCTTCGGTGAGGTGTCGGCGTTGCGAAAGTCGAGGTTGGCCATCGACGCCAGCGGCACGACGTGAACGTGGGTGTGGGGCACCTCGAACCCCGCGATCATCAACCCGATCCGCTCACACGGCACGACCGACTTCTGGGCCCGCGCGATGCGGTGGGCGATCGACATCAGGTGCTGGGCCAGCTCGACGTCGAGGTCGGTCCACTGGTCGATCTCGGTCTTGGGGATCACCAGGGTGTGGCCCGGGTGGAGGGGCCGGATGTCGAGCATGGCGATGCAGTGCTCGTCGTCGTGGAGGATCCGTCCGGGGATCTCGCCGTTGATGATGCGGGTGAAAATCGACGCCATGGCCCGCACGGTAGATCATGGGGCCCATGAGCTCCGAGCCTGCTGTCCTGCGGTCCCTTTCCGACGGGGTGTGCACCCTCACCCTCAACCGGCCGGAGGCCAAGAACTCCCTGTCGGTCGAGCTGGTCGGCGCCCTCCACGACGCCCTGGCGGCCGCCATCGCCGACGACGACACCCGGGTGGTCGTGCTGACCAACGCCGGCAACACGTTCTGCGCCGGCGCCGACCTGAAGGCGACACGCCCGGGCGTGGGCGACCAGGGCGGCCCGACCTTCGTCGACGTGTTCAAGCTGATCCAGGCCTCTCCCACCCCGATCGTCGGGCGCATCGACGGCCACGCGACCGGCGGCGGCGTCGGGCTCGTCGCCGCCTGCGACCTGTCGGTGATGCGCGACGACGCCAAGATCGGCTTCACCGAGGTCCGGCTCGGCGTGGCGCCGGCGGTGATCAGCGTGGTCTGCCTGCCGAAGATGCGGCGCAGCGACGCCAGCGAGCTCTTCCTCACCGGTCGCCGCTTCACCCCGGGCCACGCGGCCGACGTCGGCCTGATCAACCGGGCGGTCGCCGCGGAGGAGCTCGACGTCGTGGTCGACGGCTGGGTCGGCGAGCTGGTGCGGGGCGGCCCGACGGCGCTCGGCGCCGCCAAGGACCTGATCACCCGGATCCCCGAGATGGACGACGACGCCGCCTTCGAGTGGACGGCCGTGCGCAGTCAGGAACTGTTCGACGGGCCCGAGGCCCAGGCCGGCATCGCTGCTTTCCGGGAACGCACCGACGCTCCGTGGGTGCCCGAGACGTTCCGTTCATGAGGTTCGGCGTCCTCGACCAGTCCCCCATCCCCGAGGGGGCCGACGCCTCGGTGGCGCTGGCCAACACGATCGACCTCGCCCGCCATGCCGAACGACTCGGCTTCGAGAGCTTCTGGGTGTCGGAGCACCACAACTCGACCGGGCTCGCCGGCGCGGCGCCCGAGATCCTGATCGGGGCGATCGCGGCCGCCACCGAACGCATCCGGGTCGGGTCCGGCGGGGTGATGCTCACCCACTACGCGGCGCTCAAGGTGGCCGAGCAGTTCAAGGTGTTGGCCGCCCTCCACGGCGACCGCATCGACCTCGGTGTCGGCCGGGCCCCTGGTTCGGACCAGTACACCATGTTCGCCCTGTCGACCTCGGAACGGCTTCGTCCCGTCGACAGCTACCCCGACCAGGTCGGTGAGTTGGTGGCCTGGCTCGACGACACGATCCCGCCCCAGAGCCCGTTCGCCGGACGGGTGCGGGCCGTTCCTGGCGCCGATGTGGGCCCGATCCCGGTGTGGATGCTGGCGTCGAGCCCGGACTCGGCCCGGTTCGCGGCCGAGCTCGGGCTGCCCCTGGCGTGGGCCCACTTCTTCGGCACGATGGACGGCGCCCCGCTCGTCGAGGACTACCGGCGGTCGTTCCAACCGTCGGCCCGCCACGCCGAACCGAAGGTCAGCGTGACCACGACGGTGATCTGCGCCGAGACCGACGACGAGGCCGAGCGACTGGCCACGAGCGTGCGGACCTGGCGCAATCGAGGTCTGTCGGGCCCGATCCCGCCGCCGGCGTCATCGGCCACCGACGTCGAACCCACCGGCCGCCTCACGATCCAGGGACAGGAGCGGCCCGCAATCATCGGCAACCCGCAACGGTGCGCGACCGAACTGCTCGATCTGGGCGAGCGGTTCGGGGCCGACGAGGTGCTGGCCGTGACGATCGTGTGGGACCACGATGCCCGGGTCCGGTCCTACGAGCTGCTGGCGGGCGCGCTGAGGCTGTAGCTCCGTCGCCGGGCGACTCAGTCGGGCTGGGGGTAGATCGATGGCGGCGGTCCGGCGAGCCCGGGACCGTCGCACACCCAGCAGGTCGAGTCGACGGTGCCGGTCCAGGCGACCTCGCAGCGCAGGCAACTCATTCGCAGGCCGGCCCGGCGATAGCGGGGCAGCGCTGGCGTGGTCGGCGCGAGAGTCGTGGCGGGCATGTCCCCACCATCGGCGCAAAGCGACGCGACGTGAGGAAGGCAACGGCCGAGTGGCTAGAGCACGCTGGCGTGAGCGATCCAGCGCTCGACCTGGGTCTGCGACGGCACGCGCCGCACGATGCTGCGGCGGGTCGACCGGATCGCATTGGCGTTGGCGTCGGCCAGCGCAGCCGTCAGGTTGGTGGCGTTGCGGCGGCGGAGGTCGATGACCGACTCGACGCCGGCAGCGTTGAGCAGGTCGCGATACTCGTCGCCGATCCCTCGTACCCGCGTCAGGTCGCGCTCGTCGGTCGCCTCACCTCCTGCCATCCGCCGGAGGTTAGCGTCAGCTCGTGCCGGTGAGCGCCTTGAACTCGTCGGCTTGGGCGAACGACGCGAGCATCCGGTCGCGGCCATAGCCGTCGCCCAACTGGCCGATCCAGAAGGCCCGGCCGCCCGCGTCTGCTCGGCGACCGAACACCGACAGGTAGGCCAGGTCGACGAAGGTGGCGTCGTCGACGTCGGCGAACGACGCCCACTCGTCCGACTGGAGAAAGGCGGCGGCAACGTCGACCAGGCTCACCCCGGCCTGGCGGCGGCCGACCCAGAAGTCGAAGCCGCCCTGGTCGGGCTGGCGGTTGAAGGCCGCGACGTAGAGGCGGACGACCTCGCCCTCGACGCCGGACCGGCCGGCCCACGGCGCGGTCACGGCGACCGGTCGCACCGTGCGGACCGTAGCGGTGGCGATCTCGCCGGCGACGGTCGTCTCGGCGCCGGCCGGCAGCGTCACGCCGTCGATGCGGGCGACGGGGCGGTAGGTGAAGGTGTCGACCCCGCGCCAGCCCTCGGCGGGCCGGTAGGCGCCGCTGGCGGCGTCGAAGGTGCCGTGTCGGGGTCCGTCGACCACGAGCACGCTGTTGACGGTGTTGCGGTTGACGCCGGCCCGGTCGTCGTTCCCGAGCAGGTCGATCGTGGTGGCGGTCCCGCCGAGCGCCACGGCGAGGTCGTCGGCGGCGTCGGGTCCGACGAGGAATGTGGCCTCCGCGCCGCCGGTGGCACCGGTGAAGTCGATGCCCGCGAGCTGGGCGCCGGTGAAGTCGGCCCCGGCGAGGCGGGCGAAGTCGAGGTCGGCCCGCCGGAGATCGGCGCCGCGCAACACGGTGCCCTCGAGGTTGGCGGCCACGAGGTCGGCGTGGGCGAAGTTGGCCTCGGTGGCGTCGGCCGACGAAAGGTCGGCGCCGACCGGGAAGGCGTCCTGGAAGTCGGCCCGACGCAGGTTGGCGCCCGACAGGTCGACCTGGAACAGGGCGGCGTAGCTCAGGTCGACGTCGGCCAGGTTGGCGCGGCGCAGGTCGGCGCCGTTGAGTTGGGCGAAGGAGCGGTTGCAGCCGACCCAGTTGACCCCTGCGGCCGCGGCATCGCCGCACGCCGCCGCGGCAGGACTGGCCGGCACGAGCGACGCGGCGACGATCGCCAGCGAACCGAGGGCGGTGGGGAGCAGACGCAGCGGGCGCATCCCCGCGACGTTAGGTCGACCGCACGCGTCGAGGGCGGACGCTCCCGCTCAGCTCGCTGCGGCGTAGAGCTCGGCCTCGGTCGAGATGAAGATGTCGGCGAGGTAGCCGTAGGCGGCCGCCCAGGCGTCGACGATCGAGGCGTCGAGCTCGCCGAGGACGTCGGTCATCGCGCCGAGCAGCATCTCGCCGACGATCGGGTAGTGCTCGGCCTGGACGCCGGCGGCCACGTGCTTGGCGGCGATGCCCTGCACGACGGGCACGAGCGTCTCGATCTTGTCGATGTTGGCCGCGTAGGCGATCACGGCGTTGGCGAGCCGCTGCTCCTGGCCGGGGGTGGTGTCGGCGAAGAACGCCTTGGTGTCGGGATACTCCGTGAAGAGCTTCTCGTACATGCGCGTCGTGATCGCGAGCCCGTGCTCCTGCACCACCGGATGGGTGCTCTTCACGATCGCCTTGGTCTCATC
>JAWSVN010000255.1:0-1815 GCA_033851875.1 Acidimicrobiales bacterium | reverse complement strand
CTCGAGCCCGAGTTCGAACGCACCGCGGTGCGGGCGGCGCAGATCATGGGGCTGCGGGTGGCCGGCGTCGACATGCTCGAGAGCGACGACGGGCCCTCGATCCTCGAGGTCAACTCGTCGCCTGGGCTCGAGGGCATCGAGACCGCGACCGGCCTCGACGTGGCCGGCGCCATCGTCGACTACATCGCCAACCAGGTGGCGTTCCCCGAGCTCGACGTGCGTCAGCGGCTGTCGGTGTCGACCGGGTACGGCGTGGCCGAGCTGTTGATCCGTGACGACTCCGAGTACGTCGGCAAGACGATCGACGCATCGGGGCTGCGAGAGCAGGACATCACGATCCTCTCCCTGCACCGCGACACCTCGGTGATCCCGAACCCACGGGGGAGCCGGGAACTGAACGGCAACGACCGGCTGCTCTGCTTCGGCAACCTCGAGTCGATGCGCGGGCTCATCCCGGCCCGCCGCCGGCGTCGGGCCAAGGTGAAGGACCTGTCCGACCACCCCCTCGAGGTGGAGAGCGACGAGGTGGCAGGGTCGGCCGTCGATACCGACATCGATGCCGCCGCCCCCGCCGGCTCGCCCGAGGTCGATCTCGACAAGTAGGTTCCGGCCCATGGAGGCCGGCCTGCGCAACGAACTCGTCGACGAGGTGCACGCATTCGTCGACGAGCACTGGAACCCCGAGCTCGGGGTCGTGGCGTGGCGGCGGCTGCTGCTCGACGCCGGGCTCGCCGTGCCGTCGTGGCCGACCCAGTGGTTCGGACGCGACCTGCCGGCGTGGACCGACGAGGTGGTGTGGGAGGCGCTGCGGACGGTCGGCGCGGTGGCGGTCCCGGTCGGGGGTGGCATGAACTTGGCGGCCCCGACGATCCGCACCGAGGGCCCCGATCCGGTGCGTGAGCGCTTCCTGGCGCCGACGCTGACGGGGGAGGAGCTGTGGTGTCAGCTCTTCAGTGAGCCGGGCGCCGGTTCGGATCTGGCGGGGCTGTCGACCACGGCCGAGCTCGACGGTGACGAGTGGGTGGTGTCGGGGCAGAAGGTGTGGAACACCAGCGCCCATCACGCCGACCTGGCGATGCTGGTGGCCCGGACCGACTGGTCGGTGCCCAAGCATCGGGGGCTCACCTATCTGGTGTTGCCGATGGACCAGCCCGGGGTCGAGGTGCGGCCACTGCGGCAGATGAACCGACACTCGTCGTTCAACGAGGTGTTCCTCACCGAGGCCCGGATCCCGCGTGACTGGGTGGTCGGCGAGGTCGGTCGGGGCTGGGGTGCGGCGATGACGACCCTGGCCTACGAACGTCACTTCGGGGCGGCGATGCGACGACCCCGCTACGCCGAGGGGGCCGGACGGACGCTCACCGAGGCCCGACACGAGGCGGAGGAGCACTTCGCCACCTACTCCTGGTATCCGCAGCGGGCGGGCCGGGCCGATCTGTTGGTCGAGCACGCGCGCCAGGTGGGGCGTGACGGTGATCCGCTCGCTCGCCAGGGGGTGGCCGATGCGTTGGCTCGCCAGTCGATGGGCCGCTGGACCGCCGAGCGGGCCAAGGCGGCGCGGGCGTTGGGTCGGGCGCCGGGGTCGGAGGGGTCGATCGGCAAGCTGGCGACCTCGGAGCTGGCCCGCCGGGCCGGGGCCGTGCACGGTTCGCTGGCCGGGGCCCACGCGATGTTGCGGCCCGAGGAGCCCCCGGTCGGTGGCGAGCGGGAGCCGGCGGCGGTGGTGAACGAGATCCTCGAGTCGGTGCCCGGTCAGTCGATCGCGGGCGGGACCGACGAGATCCAGAAGAACATCCTCGGCGAGCGCGTGCTCGG
>JAWSVN010000075.1:20152-22364 GCA_033851875.1 Acidimicrobiales bacterium | reverse complement strand
CCCTCGACGATGGCGGCGAGGCGCCAGTGCTGGAAGGCCCGGTAGTAGTCGACGTTCGACACCTCGAAGCCCGTGCGCTCCTGGTAGCGCTCGACCATCTCGGCCCGCGTCGGGAAGCCCGGCTCGGTGGTCGGGAAGGCGACCGCCGCGGTGTCGACCTTCTCGTCGGGGTGGGCCCAGTTGTTGAGCAGGTAGCCGACGTCGGCCATCACGTCGCCGAGGGTGCACAGCTCCCAGTCGAGGACGCCGGTGACCTTGCCGCCGACCGGGTCGACGAGCAGGTTGCCGAAGCGGTAGTCGCCATGCACGATGCCGGTGTATCGCTGCTCGGGCTTGGCGGCCATCAGGAGTTCGTAGGCGTCCTCCATGTCGGCCAGCTCGCGGGTCTTCGACTTCTCCCACTGGGAACGCCAGCGCTTGAGCTGACGGCCGAGGTAATCCTCCTTGCGACCGAGCTCGCCGAGCCCGATGTCGTCGGGGTTGGCGAGGTGGAGGTCGGCGAGGACGTCGGCGACGTGGTGCGACAGGGCGACCTTGGTGGCGTCGTCCGGGACGTGGGCCCGCACCTCCTCGTCGGAGTGGAGGACCTCGCCCGTCACGTGGCTCATCACGTAGAACGGGGCGTCGTTGACGCTCTCGTCCTCACAGAGGCCGAGAGCTCTCGGCACCGGCACGTCGGTCTGGCCAACGCCCGAGATGATCCGGTGCTCGCGGGCCATGTCGTGGGCGGTGGCGAGCACGGCGCCGAGCGGCGGCCGGCGCAGCACGTAGTCGGTGCCGTTGGCGTCGGTCACCCGATAGGTGAGGTTGGAGTGGCCGCCGACGAGCAGGAGATAGCGGTAGGGGCCCTGGGCGCCGTCGATGTTGGCGTCGAGCCAGGCCGAGACCGCGTCGACGTCGATCCCGCGAACGGTGCTGGCAGAGGTGCTGTCGCTTGTCACCCGGCCAGTCTCACCCACGGTCGCCGCGATCGCCAAAGACGCGGTCGGCGATCGCGTGACCCCAGCCGATCGGAGGGCTCCGGTAGCGTGGTCGGGATGCGTCGCCCCGGCCGCCTCGTCACCCTGGTGGTCGCCCTCGTGGTGGCCCTGGTGGCCGCGGCCTGCGTCGAACCCCTGCCCGAGGAGGCCGGCGACGACGCGTCGCCCGAGACGACCGAGTCCGCCCCGGACGAGTCGTCGCCGACGACCCCGGGCGAGGATCCCGACGACACGCCGGGCCAGACTCCCGACGAGTCGGACCCGATCGAGGAGCCGGAGTCGCCCCGCCCCGACCTCGAACCGCTCCTGATCGACGCCCTCGGCAACGTCGGCGGTCGCTGGGCGCTGTCGCGAGGCCACGAGGTGGCGGTGGTCGATCTCGCCTCGATGCTCGAGACCGTCGTCGACGGTGGCGGGCCCGTGGTCGGCGGCGGCAGCGACGGGCAGGGCGACATCGTCGCCACCCAGCCGAGCTGGTCGGCCGACGGCCTGCAGCTGGCGTGGAGTGCGATGCCGGCCGACGGCATCGGCGTGGCCCAGATCCGGTCGAACGACGGGTCGGTGCCCTGGTCGCCCGATACCCACCTGGCCGCCGACCTGCCGGCCAACCCGGCCTTCTACCTCCACTGGGGCGTCGACTCGCTGCTGGCGCTGGCCCCGTCGGCCGACGGCCGGCAGCTCACCACCTTCTACGTCGACACCGAGGGGCGAGCCCTGCCGGTGACCGAGGGGGCGCCGACGGCGTTGTCGTGGTCGCCCGACGGCAGCCGAGCCCTGATCGGCACCGACCTCGCCACGGTCGGGCTCTTCGACCCGGCGTCCGGCCGGGCCACGGTCGAACCCCTCGTGTCGACCGCCGCACGCTTCTCCGTCCCGGCCTGGACCGACGACCGTACCTTCGCGGTCCGGGTGGGTGATCGGCTCCTCCAGATGTCGGCAGCCGGCGAGGAGATCACCGAACTGCTGCGCCTCGAAGGACCGATGCGCATGGTGGCGACGGCCGACGGTTCGCAGATCGCCTTCGCCGGCTTCCTCGAGGGGGAGGACGCGACGATCGCCAGCCCGCCGCTGCGGATCCTCGACGTGGCCGACGGCGACCTCACGACGGTGACCGACTCGCTGGCGGTGGCGTGGGAGTGGAGCGCTGATGGGGATCGCCTCGCCTACCTGGCCGACGCCTCGGTCGAGCGGATCGCCACGGTCTCGTTCCAGACGAGCCGCGACGACGACCC
>JAWSVN010000075.1:0-20138 GCA_033851875.1 Acidimicrobiales bacterium | reverse complement strand
GATCCGGACGGCGAGCCCGGGTCCGAGGCCGGCGTCGACCCGTTGCAGCTGCTGCTGTCGGGCCAGGAGCTGCGGTGGCATTTCTACTTCGACGGCGCCCTGCAGAACGCCACGTCGCCGTTCGTGCCGACGGTCGTCGACACCGCCGCCTACCTCCCGTTCTTCCAGCAGTACGCGGTGAGCCACGCCCGCTGGTCACCTGGCGGCGAGGCGTTCGTGTTCGCCGGGACCGTCCCCGACCCTGACACGACCGGCCCGGACTCGACCGACCCAGGTGCCGACGAGACGACTGCGACCGTCGGGGCCCACGTCCACTTCGTCGAGCTGATTGCCCCGTCGTTCTGGGTCACCCCGGCCGACGTCGTGTTCTGGAGCCCCAACGGGGGCGGCGGGGCGGCCCAGTCGCCGGCGTGAGCGGTCGCTAGAAGATCACGCCACAACTCGCGGTCGGCGACCAGCCCAGCAGGGCGTCGGCCGCGCCGAGGGCGCCCGGTGTCTGTTCGGCGACTCGGTCGGCGGCGGCCAGCTCGCTGGCGCTGACGGCCCCGAGGAGGAGTGATCCCGCCGCCGGGGCCGACACCAACAGGTCGGGCTCGGCGTCGGTGGCCTGGGCCCCGCCGTCGGCCAGCAACACCCGGGTCGGCTCGGTGCGGTCGTCGAGCGGCGCCACCTCGAGCACCAGCGAACCGTCGGTCCGATAGCCGCGGGCGTCGAAGCAGGCGACCGGGTCGGTGACCCGCAGCCAGAGCCCGTCCCACACGGTGCTGATCCGGACCTGCCGGGGGTCGGTCAGCAGCCAGGCGAGGGGGTCGTTGGCCCGGAAGCAGACGCCGAACTCGATCGTCGCCACCAGGTCGACCGCCAGGATCGTGCGCCACAGGGCCTCGTGGGCCTCGGGGGTGATGGCGCAGAAGTCCATCAGTGTCAGCTTGCCGGCGGGCACGCCGTGGTCGTCCCACTCGCCCTTCATCGTCCACACGGCGTAGCCGTCGGCGTGGAGGGCGACGTGGGGGTCGGCTTTCATCGACGCGTGGTCCTTCACGAACGCCGCTCGCGGGCGCGTCACCTCGCCGGGGGCGCCCTGGCGGTGTCGGTCCCAGAGGTCGACGAGGGTGTCGACCTCGTCCTTGGCGTTGGCGAGCCGGACCGGTCCGAGTCCGTCGGTTGCCGGCTGGCGGAACGCGGCGCCGGCCCGGCGGATCTCGCCGCCCAAGGCCTGGGTCGCCATGCCGTAGCCGAAGCGTTCGTAGATGCCCGACTCGCTGGCCCACAGGCCCATCAACGGTTCGCCCCGATCGATCGACGTGTCGTGGACCTGGCGGATCAAGCTGGTGAGCACGCCCCGTCGCCGGTGGGTCGGCGCGACCGACACCCACGTCAGGCCGCCCATCGGGATCGTCCGGGCGTGCTCGGGACGTGTGCCCGGCAGCGTGAGCTCCATCGTGTGGACGCCGACGACGCCCACGACGTCGTTGGTCGAGTCGTCGCGGGCGATCCGGAAGCGATCGGTGTCGAGGGCGGCCCAGGTGATGTCGGGGTCGTGGTCGGCGAGGGTGTCGCCGAAGGCCCGGACGTCGGCCGCCAACACCTCCGGCCAGTCGTCCTCGGTCAGCGGGTGGGTGGAGATGTCGCTCACCGCGAGAGTTTGCCCGACCGGCCCGTCGACCCGCAGCGAATATCGGTCGAGCGGTCCGGTCGGTACGATCCGGCCCATGACGCTCGACGTGGCCCGCTACCTCGATCGGCTGGCCTACGACGGCCCGACCGAGCCGACGATCGAGACCCTCCGGGCCCTGCACCGGGCCCACCTCGTGGCGGTGCCGTTCGAGAACCTCGACGTGTTCAACGGCATCCCGGTCGAGGTCGATCTCGACTGGGCGATCACCAAGGTGGTCGAACGGCGGCGCGGCGGCTGGTGCTTCGAGCTCAACGTCGCCTTCGGGGCATTGCTCGAGGCGCTCGGGTTCGACGTCCGTCGTCTGGGCGCCGCGGTCCTGCTCGCCGGGCCGACCACGGTGGTCGACCACCTGTGTCTCGAGGTGTTGCTCGACGATCCCTGGCTGGTCGACGTCGGTTTCGGGGCGTTGTTCGTCGATCCGATCCGCCTCGACCTCGCCGGCCCGCAAACGGACGACGGCGGCGACTTCGAGCTGTTGGCCAGCCCCCAGGGCGCCACCCTGGCCCGCCTCGACGACGGCGGTGTGCCCCAGGCCCTCTACCGGTTCAAGCGGGTGGCGCTCGGTCTCGCCGACTTCGAGCCGGCGTCGCAGCGGCTCCAGGAGGACCACTCGCTCCACTGGCACCAGCGGCCGATGGCGAGCCGTCTGCTCGGGCCGACCGACGGAGGTTCGGGCGCCGACCGGGTGACGTTGTCGGGTGCCGAGCTCGTCGTCCGGCGAGGTGGCGAACGAACGGTCACCGAGATCGATCCCGACGACTGGCCCGACCGCTGCGAGGAGTGGTTCGGCTTCCGGTTCCGGCCCCGCCACTGGTGAGCAGCCTCTCGGCCGTTGCGGCCGCTCAGTCGCCGGTAGATGCTCAGTTGCCGGTCGCTACCGCGCGGTCGGGGTCGGACGACCAGCCGGACCACGAGCCGACGTAGAGGCGAGCGATGCCGAGCCCGACCTGTTCGATGGCCAGCAGGTTCTGGCAGGCGCTGACGCCGGAGCCGCAGTAGACGATGGCGTCGCCGTCGACCCCGGCGTCGACGAAGCGCTCCCGCACCTCGTCGTCGGGGCGGAGCTGACCACGATCCAGCGGGCCGTCGAGGTTGGCGGGGAACGGGAGGTTGATCGCCCCCGGCACGTGACCGGCCTTCGGGTCGATCGGTTCCACTTCGCCCCGGAACCGTTCGGGGGCGCGGCTGTCGACCACGACCCCGCCATCGGCGACGTGGGTGGCGACCGCGTCGGCGTCGACGAACCGCTCGGCCGGCCACGGCACCACGTCGCGGGTGGCGCCGACGCGGGGCTCGACCGGTCCGGTCTCCAGGGCACCGCCGTCGTCGATCCAGGCCGCAACGCCGCCATCGAGCAGGGAGGCCGGCTGGCCGATGCGGCGCAGCATCCAGACCAGTCGACCGGCGATCATGCCGCCGGCGTCGTCGTAGGCGACCACCGTGACGTCGTCCCCGATGCCGAGGTCGACCAGGGCGGCCGCGAAGTCCTCCGGCGTCGGGAGCGGGTGACGCCCGACGATCGGGCCGGGCCGGCTGCTGAGGGCGGTCTCGAGATCGACGTGGACCGCGCCGGGGAGGTGGCCCGCCTCGTGGGCATCGCGACCGACTCGTCCGTCGAGATAGTTGCGCACGTCGCAGACCACGACGTCGTCGCTGGCCCGAAGCCAGGCGACGTCGACGATCGGTGGCGGCAGGAGCGGGGGCGGTGCGGCGGCCATGTCCCGAAGGATGCCACGCCTCGGTCGTCGGCTCGTGCCGCGCGTCCGGTCGGCCCCTACCCCCGACGCTGGGTGCAACCGGTTGCCGGGGGCGCCGATTCTGGCGCTGGGTGCAAACGGTTGCGGGGGACGTCAGCCGACGGTGGCGGACCTGAGCGGATTCAGCCCTGCAGGTAGCGGTCGGCCATGGCGTCGAGCACGTCGCGGAACTCGGTGACCGTTCGGTGGAGGACCTCGGCCACGGGTTCGACGGCGTCGATGCGTCCCTGCACCTGACCCGACAGCGCGAACGCGGCGTTCATGTCCCCACCGAAGTAGAGCTGCATCGGGTCGCCGAACTGGCCGAAGACGTTGTCCTCGCTCCACTGGAGGCCGAGCGTCCGATCGGTCTTGAGGGCGCGGAGCGCGGGCGAGTGGCGCTGATTGAGAAAGACGGTGTCGGTCTCGCCGCCGTCGACGATCGCCTGCTTCCAGTTGTCGTGGACCGGGCTCTCGGCGGCCGACACCATGCGGGTGCCCATCTGCACCGCCTCGGCGCCGAGCGAGAACGCGGCCGCCATCGACGCGCCGTCGACGATGCCGCCGGCGGCCACGATCGGCACCTCGACCTTCGAACGCACGAGAGGTAGCAGGACCATCGACGCCACCGGGTCGGGGTTCTTGAACCCGCCACCCTCGCCGCCCTCGACCACGAGCCCGTCGACGCCGGCCTCGACCGCCTTCAGCGCGCCCTTCAACGTGGGCACCACGTGGAAGACGGTGAGCCCGGCCTCCTTGAGCTGGGCGGTGTAGGCGGTCGGGTTGCCGGCCGAGGTGGTGACGAAGCGGACGCCCTGCTCGATCACGAAGTCGACGATGCCAGGATCGCGCACGAACGCCTGGGCGATGTTGACGCCGAACGGCTTGTCGGTCAGGTCGCGCATCTTGGCGATCTCGCCCTTGATGGCGTCGAGCTCGCCCGAGCTGGTCTCGATGATGCCGAGGCCGCCGGCGTTGGAGACCGCCGAGGCCAACTGGCTGCGAGCGATCCACCCCATCGGGGCCTGGATGATCGGGTAGTCCACGCCGAGTAGATCGGCGATGCGGTTCTTGACGGGGGCGGGACGGGTCATGCCGGGGTCTCCTCGGTCGGGGCAGCTGTTTCGGGCGCAGCAGTCTCGAGCGCAGCGATCCGCTCGTCGGTCAGTTGGGCGCGACGGACCTTGCCGGCGTCGTCGCGCAGCGGCTCGTCGACGAACTCGAAGGTGCGGGGCAGCTTGTAGGTCACGAGGCGCTCGGCCAGGAACGACCGCAGCTCGTCGACGTCGATCGCACCCTCGGCACTTCCCACCGCCGCGTCGGGCTGGATGATGGCATGGACCCGGTGACCCTTGTCCTCGTCGGGCAGCCCGATCACGCAACACGAGGCCACGCCGTCGTGGGCCGCGATCGCGGCCTCGACCTCGGCCGGGAACACGTTGGCGCCGCCGACCAGGATCATGTCCTTGCGACGGTCGGCGAGGTAGAGGTAGCCGTCGGCATCCATCCAGCCGATGTCGCCGAGGCACTCCCAGCCGTCGGCGTGGGTCTCGGCGTCGGCACCGACGTAGCGGTAGGTCGGACGATCCCGGCCGACCGGTCGCATCCAGACGTCGCCGACCGTGCCGGGCTCGACCGGGTTGCCGTCGTCGTCGAGGATCGTGATCTCGCCGGCGAGGGGCCGGCCGACCGAGCCGCGGTGTTCGAGCCACTCGGCCCCACTGAGCAGGGTGGAAGCCTGACCCTCGGTGCCGCCGTAGAGCTCCCACAGCACGTCGGGACCGATCCAGTCGATCCAGACCTCCTTGAGCCAGGGCGGGCACGGCTCGGCCAGGTGGACGGCGATCTCGAGCGACGACAGGTCGTAGCGAGCCTTCACGTCGTCGGGCAGCTTCCACATGCGCTGCATCATCGTGGGGACGAGGTAACACGATGTCGCCCGGTGCTCGTCGATGGCGGCGAGGGTGTCGACCGCGTCGAAGCGGGGCAACAGCACCACTTCGCCGCCGCTGAGAAGGGTCTGCCACGTCCAGATGAACGGGCCGTTGTGGTACAGCGGGCCGGGGATCGTCATGATCGCCCCGCGGCGAGCGCCGATGGCGGGGAAGGTCGACTCGACCATGCGGGCGACGCTGGACGGGTCGCCCGACACGATCAGCTTCGGACGACCGGTCGAGCCGCCCGAGGTCGGGGCCTTCCACGCGCTGGACACGATGTCGGGGAGCGGCGAGTCGTCGACGTCGGGGCCGGGTCGGAAGCCCCGGGGGACGACGGGTCGGCCGTGGTCGGCGTCGCCGGCCACCCCGACCACTGCAGCTGCGTCGGCCAGCTCGATGATGGCGTCGAGCTCGAGGCGGGGGAGGCGGGACGACACCGGTTGGGGGATCGCGCCGATCCGCCAGCAGCCGAGGCACGCGACGAGGAACTCGAGCGAGTTGGGTTCGGCGACGGTCACGAACGACCCCTCGCCGGCGCCGAGCGAGGCGAGGTGGCGGGCCATGGCGTTGCCGCGGCGGTCGAGCTCGGCGAACGTGAGTGACTCGCCCTCGGTGTCGCGCTCGGGTCGCAACACGACGGCGGTGCGGTCGCCGAACTCGGCGGCGAAGCGGGCGAACCGGGCGGAGAAGCTCTCGAGCTCGCCCTCGGCGGCGGGAGCGTCGGACGTGGCGTCGGTCATGGCGGCCGACGCTACGAGGTGTGCAGCTGTTGCTCCAGTCGAGCGGCATTGTCGCCAGTTGGGGCTGGGTGCCCGGCCGGATCGAGCGTTGTCGGAACGTCGCGCGCGACGTGGAGCACGCGCCACACCTCCAGTTCCATCGGTGCGACAACGTAGAAGACGACACACGGGAATCGTGGAAGGCGCCAGCTCCGGAGGCCACGGATCGAGAGATCGTACGAGAACCGGAGCGAGCCGAGCTGCGGGTTCGCCGCAATCTCATGGAGGGCGTGATCCGCGGCGTCGACGAAGTCGAGCGCGAATTGCTCGCCCGCCTCCGTCTCGTAGCGGTCAGCGGCCGCTTCGATGTCGGCGGCCGCGAGGCTGCGAAGCCGGATCGGACGAGGCACGGCGAGTCAGCGGGCGGTGTGGAAGCGCGCTCGCAGCGAGGTGAAGTACTCGTCGTCGGCGACCGGGCCCGGAAGCGACGCCGCTCCCTCGAGCAAGGCGCGGCGGAGTCGTTCGTGGTCCTGGTCGCGGCGGATCAGCTCACGCACGTACTCGCTCGTCGAGCCGAAGCCCCCGTCGCCGACGCGCTCGTCGACGAACGACTTGAGTTCCGCCGGCAGGGAGACGTTCATGGTCGCCATGGCACAAGGCTAGTCGCCGATGGCAAAGATCGTCATCGGCGGCCGACGCTACGAGGTGCCGAGCTGTTGCTCCAGTCGAGCGGCGTCGCCGGCGTGGTGCGGGGCGAGGGCCGACAGGTAGCGGGCGGCGGCACCGGCGTCGGCACCCCACGCCTCGGCCAGACCGGTGGCGATCGTGCGCAGGTAGGAGTCGTGCGCGGCTCGCAGCTCGGTCGGTCGGCTTCGCCCGGTGATCGTCAGGACCGGCACCCCGTCGATCGAGTCGAGCAGCTCGACCCGGCCATACGCCCGTTCCGCCAGATCGATGCGACCGTGTCCCACGGTGGTGTCCAGGTCGAACGCGGCGAGCGTCTCGACCTCGAGTTCGTCGCCACCGAAGGCGTTTTCCTGAGCGAAGACGTCGAGGAACTGGCCGAGCGTGATGCCCCAGATCCGGCCCATCGTCGGGGCTTCGGGGCCCATCGTGTCGGCGTCGAGGAACGCCACGCCGCCGCCACCCCACGACGCGGACGTGCCGGCGAACACCAGCTCCCGATCGATCAGGAAGGGATGATCGGCCCGGGGCGGGCTCGGATCGGCGGCACCGCGCTGGACCCGGCCGGTGGTCGACCCGGGCACCGGGCCACCTTCGAGGTAGGTGCGGAACCGGTCGGTCGACAGGTTGGAGCCGTAGGCCGCGTACCAGACCGGCGTGTCGGGGTTGGTCACCGGACCCTCAGCGCCGTCGGAGGTCGAGGGCCACCCACTCGCCGGACCGCCACTGCTCGGCCACCTCGAGGTCGGGGAACAACATCTGCACCTCGGCCTCCTGATGCTCGAGAAAGCCGCTGACGAGGAGACGACTGCCGGCGTCGGTCCCGAGCGCGGACTCGATCCCGCGTGCGGCGCGGCGCAGGTCGGCGACGAGCAGGTTGGCGACGAGGGTGGCGAAGCGCACCCCGTCGGGCGGGCCGCCCAGCTCGACGGTGATCGGCACCGTGGCGAGAGCCGCGTTGTCGCGGGCGTTGGCAAGGGTGGCCTCGACCGCCTCGGCGTCGATGTCGACGGCGGTCACCGAGGTGGCACCGAGCACGGCGGCCGCGATCGACAGCACGCCGGTGCCACAGCCCACGTCGAGCACCGCCGATGTCGGCGGCCGAGCCACCAGCGCGTCGAGGAGGAGGCGGGTGGTCGGGTGTTCACCGTGGCCGAACGCTCGGCCCGGGGTGATGCGCAGGGTGTGGTCGCCCACCGCGACGTCGCGCGGTTCGGGCGGGATCCACACGTCGGGGTCGTAGCGCTCGACGGTGCCGTCGAAGCGGGCGGCCGCCGCCACGGCGTCGCTCTCGGCGTCGAACCCGGCGATCAACACCTTGGATCCGTCGGAGCCGCCGGCCTCGGCCACGCCGCTGGTGCCGAGGTCCCAGAGCTCGGAGATCACGAGTTCGGCGTCGCCATCGGGGGAGAGTCGTACGAGCCAGGCCACGAGTGAAGGATACGGCCTGGCACACTGTCCTCCGTGAGCGATCTGCACGCCGCCATCGACATCGGAACCAACTCGATGCACCTCGTCGTTGCCCGGGTCGACGGCGAGGGGCACTTCGACCTGGTCGATGCCGAGAAGGAGATGGTCCGTCTCGGTCACGGAGGCGGCGAGATGAAGCAGCTGGCCCCCGAGGCCATCGATCGCGGCATCGACGCCCTGGCCCGGATGACGCAGATGGCGCGCTCGATGGGCGTCGACGACCTCACCGCCGTCGCCACCTCGGCCGTGCGGGAGGCCGCCAACCAGCAGGTGTTCCTCGACCGGGCACGCGACGAGGTCGGCGTGGAGGTCGAGGTGATCTCCGGCTTCGAGGAGGCCCGGCTCATCCACCTCGGCGTGCTCCAGGCCCTCCCGGTGTTCGACCAGCGCCTGATCCTGGCCGACATCGGCGGCGGCTCGACCGAGCTGCTCGTCGGCGAGGGGCCCGACCCGATCGAGGCCCGCTCGATGAAGCTCGGCGCCATCCGGCTGACCCAGCGCTTCTTCGACGGCGAGGTGCCGACGGCCGAACAGATCATGGCGTGTCGGGCCTACGTGCGGGCGGCGCTGGCCCCGGTCTCCCACGAGCTCGGCGGTCATCAGCCCGAGATCGCCATCGGCAGCTCGGGCACGATCACCACGGTGGCGTGCATGGCCGCCGCCGCTCGGGGCGACGAGGTCCGGCTCACCAACGGGTTGATCTTCACCGCCGCCGAGCTCGACGACATCATCGAGCGGCTCGAGGGCACCACGGCGGCCGAGCGGCGTGACATCAAGGGCCTCGACGCCAAGCGGGTCGACATCATCACCGCCGGCGCCGTCCTCCTCGCCGAGATCCTGCGGGCGTTCGGCCTCTCCGAGATGACGATCTCCGACTACGCCCTGCGCGAAGGCGCGTTGCTCGACCGCTTCGGCCCGAGCCGTGCCGGGCTCGCCCGCTTGGCCGACCTACGTGACGCCAACGTGTCGCGCCTGTCCCGCCAGCTCGACCCCGACCCCGATCACGCCGAGCACTGCGCCCGCCTGGCCGTGCAGCTCTTCGACCGCACGACCGATCTCCACGGCTACGGCGACGCCGAGCGGGAGATCCTCCGCAACGCCGCCCTGCTCCACAACGTCGGACTCTTCATCAGCCACTCGAGCCACCACAAGCACAGCTACTACGTGATCCGGAACTCCGAGCAGCTCACCGGCTTCACCCAGCACGAGGTCGAGTTGATGGCGGTGGTGGCCCGCTACCACCGCAAGAGTCACCCAGCCGAGAAGCACGCCGAGTTCGCGTCGTTGTCGAAGGGCGACAAGAAGCGGGTCCGGCTCCTCGCCGGCCTCCTGCGGGTGGCGATCGGTCTCGACCGGGGTCACCGCGGCACGATCGCGACCGTCCGCGTCTTCGCCGACCCAGAGCGTCTGCGGATCGAGCCGGTGATCGGGAACGGTGTCGACGGCGACGACGACCTGCAGATCGAGCTCTACGCCGCTCGCGAACGGTCCCGGCTCCTGGCCGCGGCCCTCGACGTCGACGTCGAGATCGAGCTGCCCCCGACCTTNNGAGGCGGCCGCCGCCGAGGTGGGTGGCGTAGTGGTCGTGGATCAGTTCGAAACGCTCGACCCGGTGCGACGGCTTGCCCGAGCGTGACAGCTCGTGGTTCTCGCCGGGGAAGCGAGCGAGGCGGACCTCGCAGCCGGCGATCCGCAGGGCGGTGAACAGCTGCTCGGCCTGCTCGGGCGGACATCGCCAATCGGCCTCGGAGTGGAGGATCAAGCTCGGGGTGGTGGCGCCGCCGACGTACTGGATCGGCGACTGGGCCCGCAGTCGCTCGAGGCCCTCGGGCGACCGCAGCGGCTCGCCCTCGAGGAGGAGATCTCGGGCGAAATGGGGACCGATGTCGCTGGTGCCGATGAAGCTCTCCCAGTTGATCACGCAGCGCTCGATCAGGGCGGCGGCGAAACGGTCGGTGTGGCCGATCGCCCAAGCGCTCATGAAGCCGCCGTAGGAGCCACCACCGATACCGACCCTGGCATCGTCGACCTCCGGCAGCTCGCTCAGCGCATCGGCCACGGCCTGCACGTCGTCGAAGTCGACCGTGCCGAGTCGACCCCGGATCGTCGACGCCCACGGGGTGCCGTAGCCGTCGGAGCCGCGTGGGTTGGCGCCGATGACGACGTAGCCGGCGGCGGCCGCCAGCTGGAACTCGTCGAAGAAGCCGAGGTTGTAGGCGAACGTCGGCCCGCCGTGCACATACACGAGGCCGGGCCGCCGGCCGTCCGGGCCGGCGCTGTCGAAGGCGCTGGCAGGCGGGCGGGTGAGAATCGCCTCGACGCTCGCACCGTCGCCCGACGGCACGCGGACAACCTCGGGTTCCGCCAGGTCGACCTCGGCGAGCAGATCGTCGTTGAGGGCGATCAGTCGGGTCGACGCCCCCGACACGAGGTCGTAGTGCCACAGCTCTGCGGGTCGGGTCGGCGTCGTGATGGCGGCGACGACGGTCGTGCCGGCCCGGTCGACGTCGAAGTCGACGACGACACCTGGCTCGTCGACCACGACCGTGGTCTCGCCCGACTGGAGGTCGTTGCGGTCGACGGTCACGCGCACGCCCCTGGTGGCGAGGGTGAACACGGCGTCGTCGGACACCCGGATCGTCTCCTGGCTCACGTCGTCGGAACCGAGCTCGTGGGTCGTGCCGCCGTTGGGGTCGAGGAGGTGGAGCCGGTCGAGCTGGATGCCGTCCGGTCGGGGGATGCCGATGGCGAGCGCGTGGCGGTCGGCCGTCCAGCCGAGGTCGCCCCAGTACTCGCCGGGCGGGTCGACGAGGCTGAGCACGAGGCCGCTGCCGTCGGTGGCGACCTCGACGATGCGTGACAGCCCGGTCAGGTCGGTGTCGGTGTCGGACCGGACCGTCGTGAGTACCCGGTCGCCGTCGGGGTGCGGGGCCAGTCCAGCGTGATCGTGCACGCCGTCGGAGATCAAGACCGGTTCGACCGTGGGGTCGACAGCGTCGAGCACCCACACCTGGGTCGGGCGGTCGTGGATCCAGTCGCGCCCGTTGAAGCGATAGGCGAGGTCGTCGACCACCCGCGGCCGACGGTCGAGCTCGTCGTCGCCCACGTCGATCTGGTCGGCCGGGCGGGACGCACCGAGGGCGGCGAGGCGGGCGTCGTCGATCCAGGCCACCTCGTCGACGCCGTCGGGGAGGCCCGCCAGCGCGGTGCGGACGCCGGTCTCGAGGTCGTAGACCTCGGCCCGGGCGGTGTCACCCTTGGCCGGCGTGACGATGCAGGCCAGCCGGGTGCCGTCGGGTGAGTACGTGGCGTCGCTGACCCGGTGGGCATCGATGAAGAGGTAGCGGGCGCCGGGCCGGCCGTGGATGCGGGTCGACCAGAGCTGCGAGCGGTTCTCGTCGCTGCCGGCGTCGGGCCAGCCGACCGTGTAGGCGACCTGGTCGCCGTCGGGATGGAGGGCGACGGCGGTCACCGAGCGGAGCTCGAGCAGATCGGCGGGGGTGAGGGGGCGAACCATCCGTCGTTTCTAGCGGGTGGGGGTGGATCGCGCTTCCTGGTCCGGGTCCGCCAGCGCGGCGAAGAGGTGCTCGATCCAGCCGACCACGGCGGGACGCTGCTCGACGTCGGTCTTGCCGAGGCGGACCACGACGGCGTCGAGCGCCGGATGGACCACGATGTACTGCCCCTCGTAGCCGTGGCAGCCGAAGGCGCCGGTGGCGTCGTCCCACAGCCACCAGTGCGACCCGTACCAGAAGGCCTCGTCGACGTCGACGTCGACCGGGGTCCGGGCCTGGTCGACCCAGCCTTCGGGAAGGAGCCGTTCGCCGTTCCACACCCCGTCGGCCAGGTAGAGCGCTCCGAAGCGGGCGAAGTCGCGGGCGGTGGCGTAGAGGTAGGACGAGCCGACGAAGGTGCCGGCGGCGTCGAACCGGGTGGTGGCGCTCGTCATGCCGAGCGGCCCGAAGAGCCGCTCGGCGAGAAAGACCTGGCACACCTCGGTCCGTTGCTCGGGCGACACGTCGGGGCCGAGCCCGGCGGCTCGCAGCACGGCGTCGCCGGCGATGCGGGCGACGATGTTGGAGGTGCCCGACGAGTAGTTGAACCGGGTCCCCGGCGGGTGCGCCGCCGGACGAGCGATGGCGTATCCGGCGACGTCGTCGGTGCCAGCGCCGAAGAGCATCTCGATCACGTCGGACACGCCCTCGTCGACGTAGTCCTCGGTGAAGTCGAGGCCGTCGGTCATCGAGAGCAGGTGGCGCAGGGTGATCGCGGCTCGTTCGTCGTCGGCCCAGGCGGCGACGGGTGCCGGCTCGTCGAGGTCGAGCAGGCCGTCGCCGACGAGCAGCCCGATCCACGCGTGGGTGATGCTCTTGGCCATCGACCACGAGATCAGCGTCGTGGTGGCCTCGGTTCCGGTGCCGGTGTCCGTCGATGTCGCAGGGCCGTAGGCCTCGGCCACGATGCGGCCGTGCTGCACGACGACGGTGGCCAGCGTCTGGTCGAGCCGATGGTCGCGCCACGGCCCGTCGGCGGACCCGAACGCCCGCTCGAGCACGGCGCCGACAACGGGCGACGTCGGCGCGGTCGGCCAGGCGTCCCCCGGCCAGCTCGGCGACGCCGGCAGTGGGTCGCGGCGGCTGGGTCGGTTCGCCGTCGTCACGTTTGCGGGGTGAACGTCACCGTGCGGCCGGTGGGATCGACGGCGTCCAGGCGGAGCCGGACCCGTTCGGCGAGGGCTCGACCCTCGGGCGCCACGTTGGCGACCACGGCGGGTTCGCCGAGCTGGACCACGGCCCGGCCCCGGCGCTCGTCGAGGTCGACGACGAAGCCGTCGAAGGTCTCCCCGACGTGGGGCTCCAGCACCTTGGCCTCGAGGTAGTCGACCATCGCCCGCTCCAGAGCGGAGGTCCTCGACGCGGCCCGGCCCATCAGCGAGGGCAGCTCCTCGAGGGCTTCGAGGGCCCACGACGGCGGTCGGGTGTCGGCGTGGAGGGCGAGGAGCACCTCGTTGCCGAACCGGTCGACGAGGCGGCGCAGGGGCGCGGTGACGTGGGCGTAGATCGAGGCGATCGCCCCGTGCTCCGGCTGCTCCGGCCGTTCGATGCCGCCCTCGACGTCGAAGCCGTCGTAGCCGGCGCCGCGGAACGCCCGGGCCGCCTTGAGGAGGAACGCCGCGCGGTGGGGGGTGGTCGGTTCGACGGTCCGGATGAAGTCGGGATAGTCGAGCCCCTCGGGCCAGGCGACCCCGAGGGCGTCGGCCTGGCGCCGCAGGGTGCCGAGGTCCTGGCGGCTCGTCGGCGGCAGGGTCCGCAGGATGCCGACCCCGGCGTCGTGCATCGTGGTGCCGGCGACGATGCCGGTCAGCAGCGACAGCTGGGCGTTCCAGCCCTCGATCGGGCGGGCCTCGTCGTAGGCGAGGGCATAGCTACCGTCGTGGCTCACCACCTCCTGGCTCGGCAGGCTGAGCGAGATGCCTCCTCGGTCGGCCTCTCGCGCCTCGCGGAGGCGGCCGATCTCGGGCAGCAGTGCGAGCGACTCGTCGGCCACGCCGGCGTCGATGCGGGCCTGGGCCTCGCGGTAGGTGATCGCCTCCCGGATCCGCACCTCGGCCCGTTCGAGGCGAACGCCGATCGGGAGGCCGTCGCCGTCGAGGTCGATGGTCCACAGCAGCGCGGGCTTGTCGGAGTTCGGGAGGAGGCTGGCCCGGTCCTCGCTGATGATCGGCGGGTGGAGCGGGGTGCGCAGGTCCGGGCTGTAGAGGGTGACGCCCCGCCGGCGAGCCTCGAGATCGATGGGGCCGCCCGGTTCGAGGAAGGCGCCGACATCGGCGATCGCGTAGTACACGCGGTAGCCGTCGCCGCGGCGTTCGCCGGCGTAGGCCTGGTCGAGGTCGGTGGCGCCGGGCGGGTCGATCGCCACCAGGCCGAGGTCGCGTGCGTCGCGCCGCTCGATCGGTGCCGGCCGTGCGGTCTCGGCGGCGGCGAGCACGTCGGCGGGGAAACCGACCGGCACGTCCTGTTCGTTGCGGATCGCCGCGAAACCCCGCTCGAGGGCGGTGGGGGCGTGGAGGGTGAGGGTGGGCATCAGCGACTCAGGATGCCATGCCGCTCGTCAGTCGGGCTGGGAGCCGTAGAGGCCGAGCGCCTCGGTCAGCTCGTCGTTGGCGTGGTAGGTCTCGTCGTCGGCCGGGAACGTCTTGGCCCGCACGTCGTCGGCGTAGGCGGCGACCGCCGACACCTGGTCGTCGAACGCGTTGCCGTAGCGGCGGACGAACTTCGGCTTGAATCGGTTCTCGAGCCCGATCACGTCGTGGTACACCAGCACCTGGCCGTCGGTGTGGGGCCCGGCGCCGATGCCGATGATCGGGATGTTGACCGCCTCGGTCACCATCTCGCCGACCACATCCGGCACGCCCTCGACCACGAGGGCGAAGCAACCGGCGGCTTCGAGGGCCTTGGCCGCATCGACCAGACTGCGAGCGGCGCCGGCTTGGCGGGCTTGCACCTTGAACCCGCCCATCACGTTCATCGACTGCGGGGTGAGGCCCACGTGGCCGATCACCGGGATCTCGGCGGCCCGGATGGCCTCGATCATCGGGATGCGCTTGCGGCCGCCCTCGACCTTGACGCAGTTGGCGCCGGCCCGGATCAGGCGGGCGGCGTTACGCACGGTCTCGTCCGCGTTGACGTGGAAGCTCATCCACGGCATGTCGCCGATGATCACGGCCTCGGGCTGGGCCCGGGCGACGGCGGCGACGTGGCGCTCCATGTCATCGATCGTCACCGAGAGGGTGTCGTCGTAGCCGAGGACGACCATGGCCACCGAGTCGCCGACGAGGATCATGTCGACACCGGCTTCGCTGGCCACCCGAGCGCTCGGCGCGTCGTAGGCGGTGACCATCACGAGAGGGTCGGACCCGTTGCGGATCTTGGAGTTCTTGATCGTGGGAACGGTGATCTTGGTCTTCACGGGGTTCTTCCTGTCAGACAGCGACGGTGCCGTCGGTGTCTATGGTGACACCTGCGTTGTCGATGAGTCGAGGTCGGCCGACCTGGGCGGCCACGAGCAGACGTACCTCCCCCTCGAGTAAGGCGGGGACCTGCAACGTTGCGGCGTCGACCGCGGCCACGTAGTCGAGGGTGGCGAGGGGTTCGGCGGCGACAACGTCGGTCATCGTCGCCATCACGGCTGCCGGGTCGCGCGCACCGTCGGTGATGGCGGCGATGCCGGCGTCGAGCGCTCGTCGCAACACGATGGCGGCGTCGCGCTCGGCGCCCTCGAGGTAGGTGTTGCGGCTCGACATCGCCAGGCCGTCGGGTTCCCGCACGATCGGGCAGCCGACGACGTCGACCGGGATCGACAGGTCGGCGACCATGCGGCGGATCACGGCGAGCTGCTGGAAGTCCTTCTCGCCGAAGAACGCCCGGCACGGCCCGACGATCGAGAACAGTTTGGCGACCACAGTGGCCACACCGGCGAAATGGGTGGGGCGGGTGGCGCCTTCCCAGGGCGCCGACACCTCGGCCACCGACACCGTGGTCAACACCGGACCGAACGGATACATCTCGTCGACCGTCGGGGTGAACAGGAGGGTGACGCCGGCCTCGGCCGCGATCTCGGTGTCGCGCTCGAGGTTGCGCGGATACGAGCTGAGGTCCTCGGTCGGTGCGAACTGCAGCGGGTTGACGAAGATGCTGGCGGCGACCAGGTCGCAGGTCGCGGCGGCCGCTCGCATCAGCGACGCGTGGCCGTCGTGGAGGTAGCCCATCGTCGGCACGAACCCGACGGTCTTGCCGGCGGCGCGGGCCTCGTCGAGGGCGGCCCGGAACGCGACGATCGTCGGGTAGGCGCTGACCGCCGGTGAGGCGGTCGCGTCGGCGCTGACGGGGGAAGAACTCATGGAGGGGGCCATGCTTGCAGTGTCAGAGGTCGTCGGGCCAGTTGCGACCGCCGAGATGCGCCGCGGCCTGGGCCAGCGCTCGGTAGCCGGCCCGCTCGTCGGGGTCGAGGACGGCCAGATGGGAACGGATCGTCTCCCAGTCGCCGCGGGCCGCCGGCCCGGTGACCGAGGCGGCGGCGCCCTGGGTCCGCACGTTCTGGAAGGTGGTGGCCATCAGCTCCCAGAACGCCGCAGGGGGTAGTTCGAGTTCCCGAGCGATCGTCTCGACCTGGGCGCACAGGGCCACCAAGTGGTTGGCGGCGATCGACGCGGCCGCGTGGTAGAGGGCACGGTCCGCCTCGGGGACCTGCAGCGCAACCCCGCCCAGGAACGTCACCAGCTCGCTCGCGATCGGGTCACCGGCCACGGCGAAGTGACAGTGATCGAGGAGGCGGGCGGCGCCGATCTCGGGATCGGGCAAGCTCATCAGCGGATGGATCGACGCACGACGGACGTGGGGTTCGAGCACGTCGAGCGTGCGTGAACCCGCGCAATGAGCCACGACGGCATCCCCCGGCGCGATCGTCGCCGCCACCTCGGGGATGCGACCGTCCGGGACGCAGAGCAACACCAGGTCGACCCCGTCGGCCGCGCCATCGATCGGTGCCGCGCGGTCGACGAGATCGACCGCGGCGCCCTGCTGGACGAGGGCGGCGGCGAAGGAGCGTCCGGCCCGCCCGGGGCCAATGATCCGAACCGTCAGTCGGTGCGTGGGGACAGCGTGCGAGGGCGCAGCGGATGACACGGGTGCAGCCTCGCGCATCGTGGTGGGCCGAGCGGCGCGGGTCGAGCGAGGCGGCGCCCGCTCAGGCCCGGAGCACGCCGACGATGCGCTCGAGGAGCGCTGCCACCGCCGGCAGCTCGTCGTCGGTGACGTGATCGATGAGGGTCGAGCGCACGATGCGATCCCGGTCCGGGGCGGCTGCTTCCACCAGCGCCGCGCCGTCGACGGTCAAGCAGGCGTAGGTGCCGCGGCGATCGGTGGTGTCGCCGGCCCGCTGCAGGAGGCCCCGCTCACAGAGGCGATCGACCCGATAGGTGAGGCGCGAGCGCGACACCACAGTGAGTTCGGCGATCTCGCTCATCCGTCGCCGGCGGTCCTCGCTGTCGAACAGCATCTGGAGGATCTCGAGGTCGATCAGTGAGAGATCGTGACGTTCCTGGAGTTCGTCGTCGAAGCGCCCGCTGGCGCGTCGAGTGATCTCGAACCACTGCCGCCAAAGCCGCAGTTCGTCCTCCGAAAGTCTGTCGCCCATCCGAGCAAATCTAGGTCTGCCACTCGCGAGTTGCGACGACTCGTCGGCGATTTCGTGACGACCGACACCTATCGTTCTCCCTGTTCAGAACGCTCTGCACGCGTTCGGGGCCGGCGTGGCGACTCAGCGGCGTTGACACGCCGGGCACCATGTCGTGGTCCGGGCATCGATCTGCGCCGACCGCAGGGGAGTGCCGCAACGAGCGCACGGGCGCCCGGCATGGCCATAGACGAGAAGGCGGTCCTGGTTGGTGCCGGTGGCGCCGGTGGCGTCGCGGTAGTCACGCAGGGTCGTTCCGCCGTTGTCGATCCCGGCGGCCAACACCTCACGCAGCGCCTCGAGCAGGAGGGCGGCTCGGTCGAGTCCGAGCCGGGTGACCCTGGGGTTGATCCGTGCTCGCCACAGCGCCTCGTCGGCGTAGATGTTGCCGACGCCGGCGATCGGTCGCTGCGACAGGAGCTTGGTCTTGAGTGGTCGCCGGCTGGCGGCGAGCAACTGGGCGAACCGGGCATCGGTCAGTTCGGGGTCCCACGGTTCGGGACCGGCGTCTCGCAGGGTGGGGATGTCGGCGTAGTCGCCGGTGTCGACGACGTGGATGCGACCGAACCGGCGGGTGTCGTGGAAGGTCAGCGTCGCGGTGTCGTCGAGGCGCCACCACGCACGCAGGTGGGGGTGGTCGAGGTCGGGGTGGTCGACCACCTCGAGTCGTCCGGTCATGCCGAGGTGGACGATCAACTCGCGGTCGTCGTCGAGCCCGAAGCGGAGGTACTTCGCCCGTCGGTCGACCCGCTCGATGCCGGCGCCGGCGGCCTCGACCGCGGGGGTGAACTTCGCCGATGCGAATGCGCCGGCGTCGACGATCGTCGTCCCCTCGAGGCGGGGCGCCAGCTGTCGGCGGACGGTCTCTACCTCGGGGAGCTCGGGCACAGCGCCGACCCTACCGGTCGACCCGCTGCCGGTAGGGTTCGAGCCGATGGGCTACGAAACCGATCTCGCAGAGATCCATCACCTGCACTACGACCAGGTGGCCCGCTCGGCAGCCGACGAACTGATCGAGCGGCTGGGCGCCGCGGGGATCACGTCGGGCCTGGTGGTCGACCTGGGATGTGGCAGCGGGGTGACGGCCTCGCTCCTCACCAAGGCCGGTTTCGACGTGTTCGGCGTCGACCTGTCGCCCGACATGATCGAGTTGGCCAAGGCCGAGGCGCCGCAAGCCACCTTCGAGTGCGCGTCGTTGTTCGATGTGGAGATCCCGTCGTGTGTGGCCGTCACGGCGATCAGCGAGGCGGTGAACTACGCCTTCGACGGGGTGACCAGCGAGGGCACGATCGCCGCCCTCGCGCAGCGCATCCACGACGCGCTGCAACCCAACGGGCTCGTAATGCTCGATGTGGCGACGCCGGATCGCGCCGAGGCCGGCTCGGTGGTCGAGCGTCGCTTCGAGGGCGACGACTACGTGATCCTCGTGCGGGCCGAAGCGAGCGCGTCGGGCCGCCGGCTGGTGCGTGACATCACCCTGTTCCGCGAGGCCGGCGAGCTGTGGCGCCGGTCCGACGAACGCCACGAGCAGGTGCTCTACACCCCGGAGATGGTGAGCGAGGTGCTGCTCGAGGCGGGGTTCTGGGTCGAGGTGCTGTCGAGCTACGCCGACTTCGTGTTCCCCGCCGGCTGGAACGGGTTCGTCGGGTCGAAGCGGGCCTGAACGTCCGGTTGGGCGCGCGTCTGGGCCGAGCGGCCCAGGGCGGGGCGACGCTTCGCTCAAGACGGCCGAGCTCGACGGGTGCACCCTTGGCAGGTGGACTCGATGCGAACCTCGAAGCGGCTCTGGAGCGCCGGTGCCCTGGCGCTCGCGCTGGGCCTGAGCGCGTGTTCGTCGGTCGACCTCGACGCGGTGGCGCCGGCCGAGGTCTACACCGAGGCCGTCAGCAGCACCGAGGGGACCGGCACCGATTCGACCGGCACCGACGAGACCGCGGCCGACAGCTCGACGTCGACCACCACCGAGGCCGCAGCGGCGGACAGCACCGAGGCGACGTCGAGCACGACAACCGAGGCGACGTCGACCACCGATGCGGTCGAGTCGACCACGACGACGACGGAAGCCGCCGTGGCGGCCGACGAGTCGACGACCGTGCCGCCGGCGCAGGACGTGGCCGGCGAGGAAGACGAACTCACCGAGTTGCCCAACACCGGGCCCGACGAGGTGGTCCTCCTGATCGCCATCGGCTGCGCCCTGCTGGTGGGCGGCCGATCGTTGGTCGACGCGACCAACGCGGCGCAGCGGCGACTGCTGCTGCCGATTCGTCGCCACCGGTCGATGCCGCCCCGCTGAGCAGAGCGGGTCCGCTGAGGGCGGAGCGACACCGACCGGACGGCGACTCCGGGCGTCAGATGCGCTCGATGATCACGGCCGGAGCCATGCCGCCGGCGGCGCACATGGTGACCAGGCCGGTCTGGAGATCGCGGCGCTCGAGCTCGTCGAGCACGGTGCCGACGAGGATGGCGCCGGTGGCCCCGATCGGGTGACCGAGGGCGATGGCGGCGCCGTTGACGTTGATCTTCTCGCGGTCGACGTCGAGGTCACGGATGAACTTCTCGGCCACGACGGCGAACGCCTCGTTGACCTCGAACAGGTCGATGTCGTCCATCGACATGCCGGCCTTCTCGAGCACCTTCTTGGCCGCGGGCACCGGGGCATTGAGCATGAGCGTCGGGTCGT
>JAWSVN010000254.1:0-431 GCA_033851875.1 Acidimicrobiales bacterium | reverse complement strand
CCGCCCAGGCGTCGGCCTGCTCCGCGAGCTGGCGTCGGCCGTCGTCGGTGATGGCATAGACCTTGCGGCCCGGCCCGCCGTCGCCGGCCTGCCAATCGGCGACGACCGCGCCACGCTCGGCGAGACGCGCCAGCGCCGGGTAGAGCGACCCGCCCGGCACCGTTCCCAGCCCGGCCGCCTCGAGGCGGCCGGCGAGTTCGTAGCCGTGAGCCGGGCCCTCCCGGAGCAGTGCCAGCAGGCACGGCTCGAGTACGCCCCGCAGCCAGTTCGGTCGCCGTTCGATCATGTCGCCGAGCCTAGGTCGTCACTAGTCAGTTCGTCTATCTATGCCGGACACGGATCTACTTCGCCGCCGACCTCGTTCTCGTTCCGCTTGCGCACCTAACGGCCGTTAGGTAGGTTGCGCTCGTGACCGCCCTCCCGATCAGCGA
>JAWSVN010000074.1:0-11229 GCA_033851875.1 Acidimicrobiales bacterium | reverse complement strand
TCGACGTAGTTGGCCCGCTCGAAGGCGGTCGGGTCGGGCACCGACATCTGGCTGACCGAGCCGCGGGCCTGGTCGAGGGAGTCGTAGCCTCGATCGTCGAACCAGCGCTGGAGGCCGTCGACGGCGCGTGTCACCGCCTCGGGGCCCTCCCGCAACAGGGCGGCCGCCATCATCGTCACGTCGGCGCCGGCCAGCACCAGCTTCACGACCGCCTCCGCGTCCGCGATCCCGCTGGTGGCGGCGAGCTGGACCGGCACCCGGCCGTGGAGGATGGCGATCCACCGCAATACCAGCCGCAGGTCGTGGGCGGTGCTGAGTTGGATGTCGGGCCGCACGGCGAGCGAACCGAGATCGAGGTCGGGTTGGTAGAAGCGGTTGAACAACACGACCGCGTCGGCCCCGGCGTCGCCGAGCCGCCGCACCATGTGGCCAGGGCTGGAGAAGAACGGTCCGATCTTCACCGCGAGCCCGAGGTCGATCTCGGATCGAACGGCCGACACGAGCTGAAGGATCCGGTCCTCCACGTCCTCGGCCGACGCCATCACGTCGGCCGGCACGTCATACACGTTCAGCTCGATCGCGTCGGCTCCTTCGTCGGCCAGGGCCTGGGCGTAGTGGACCCAGCCGCCCGGCGTCGTCCCGTTGAGGCTGGCGATCACGGGCACCGTGAGCTCGGCCTTGGCTCGCCGCAGCCGGTCGATGTGGCGGTCGACCCCGGAGGCGTCGAGCACCAGATCGGGCAGGTAGCCGCCGTGCACCTCGGGGTGGGCGTCACCGCCCCCGAACGGGTCGTGCCACGCCGCTCCTTCCACGTCCTCCTCGAACAGCGAGGGCAACACCACCGCCGCCACACCGGCCTCCTCGAGGGCGCACAACCGGTCGATCGTCTCGGTTGCCGGCGACGACGACGCCACGACGGGATGAGCCAGCCGCAGCCCGAGGTAGCCGGTCGTCAGATCGGTCGTCGGGGGCTCGATCGCAGTCACGGACGTTCTCCTTCGAGGTCGGCTCCTTCGAGGGCGGCGTCGTCGGCGTCGACGAGGCCGTAGCGGGCGGTCCGCTCCACCTCCACCATCTGTTCGTAGAGGTGCCAGCGGTCGTCGATGTCGGTCTGGGCCTGACGCAACAGGGTGCGGGCGGCGTCGGAGTCGGTGCGGGCCACCATGGCGAAACGACCCTCGGTGTTGGCGAACTCCGCGAACGGGATCGTCGGCTTCCGACTGTCGAGCCGCAGGCCGTGTTCCCCCGCCTGCTCGAGCTTCGGGTCGTAGCGGAACAGGGGCCAGTAGCCACTGTCGGCCGCCATCTTCTGGTGATCCATCTGGTACCGCATGTCGATGCCGTGGGCCACGCACGGGCTGTAGGCGATCACGAGCGACGGCCCCGGATGGGCGGCCGCCTCGCCGAGGGCCTTGACCGTCTGGGTCATGTTGGCGCCCATGGCGATGTGGGCGACGTAGACGTTGCCGTAGGCCATGGCGATCATCGCCAGGTCCTTCTTGCCGGTCGGCTTGCCGCCGGCCGAGAACTTGGCGACGGCGCCCCGGGGCGTGGCCTTCGACGTCTGGCCGCCGGTGTTGGAGTAGACCTCGGTGTCGAGGACCAGGATGTTGATGTCGCGTCCCGACGCCATCGCGTGATCCACGCCGCCGAACCCGATGTCGTAGGCCCAGCCGTCGCCGCCGACGAGCCACACCGAGCGTGGCACGAGATGGTCGGCGACCGCGGCGAGGGCGTCGTGGCGGGGCGACGGGTTGGCGGCGAGCCAGGCCCGCAGGTCGGCGACGTCGTCGCGCAGCGCCGCCATCGCCGCTTCGTCGACGGTGATCTCGGCGTTGGTCGGAGCGAACTCGCCCGGCCGTTGCCCGTCGACCGTGGCGACCGCCAGCCGGGCCCGGGCGTCGGCCAGCTCCGGTGGGAGGTCGGCGGCGACCTCGTCGAGGAGGCGGCGGGCGACCGTCTCGGAGTGGTCGGCGGCGAGGCGCAGACCGAGACCGAACTCGGCGTTGTCCTCGAACAGCGAGTTGGCCCAGGCGGGGCCTCGCCCGTCGGCGTCGACCGTCCACGGGGTGGTCGGCAGGTTGCCGCCGTAGATCGACGAGCAGCCGGTGGCGTTGGCGACGACGAGACGATCGCCGAGCACCTGGCTGAGCAGCTTCACGTACGGAGTCTCGCCACAACCCGAGCAGGCGCCGGAGAACTCGAAGAGCGGTTCGGCCATCTGCGAGCCCTTGACGGTGGCCAGCTTCAGCTCGGTCCGCTTCGGCGCCGGCAGCTCGGTGAAGGCGTCCCAGCGGGCCCGCTCGACCTCGAGGTGGTCGCCGATCGGGGCCATGTTGATGGCCTTGCGCTTCACCTGCGCCTTGTCCTTCGCCGGGCAGATCTCGACACACACGCCGCAGCCGGTGCAGTCGTCGGGGGCCACCTGGATGATGCTCTTCTTCGCCCCGCCGCCGGGGTTCTTGAAGTCCTTGAACACCAAGGGCGCCGGCCCGCTCGAGGCTGCGTCGGCCACGTCGGGGTCGACCACCTGGAGCCGGATGGCGGCGTGGGGGCACACCAGCGCGCAGCGGGCGCAGTCGATGCACAGGTCGGGCTCCCAGATCGGGATCTCGGCCGCGATCGATCGCTTCTCCCACTTGGTGGTGGCGGTGGGGAAGGTGCCGTCGACCGGCATCGCGCTCACCGGCAACAGGTCGCCCTCGTCGGCCATCAGCCGGGCGGTGAACCGCTGCACGAAATCGGGGGCGGCGTCGGGTAGCAGCTGCCCGCGGGACTCGGCTGCCGATGCCGACACGAGGGCGTCGACGTCGACGTCGCCCGGGACGACGAGCGCTTCGAGGGCTGCCAACGAGGCGTCGACGGCGGCCTTGTTGCGTTCGGCCACGGCGCGGCCCCGCTTGGCGTAGGTGGCGTCGATCGCCCGCTTCACCGCGCCGATGGCCTCGTCGGTGGGGAGGAGGTCGGTGAGGGCGAAGAAGCAGGTCTGCAGCACGGTGTTGACCCGGTTGCCGAGCCCGTTGTCGCGAGCGACGGCGGCGGCGTCGATCACCGACACGCGCAGACCACGATCGACGATGTGGGTGCGGGCGACGGCGGGGAGCCGCTCCCAGGTGCCGGTCGCGCCGTGGGGCGAGTTGATGAGCACCTGGGCCCCCGTCGCCGCCACGGCGAGGGGGTCGCGGCGCTCGATGGCCCCGAAGTGGTGGACACCGACGAAGTCGGCGCGACGCACCAAGGTGGGGTCGTCGATCGGCCGGTCGGCGAAGCGCAGGTGCGACACGGTCGCCGACCCCGACTTCTTCGAGTCGTAGACGAAGTAGCCCTGGGCGAAGCGGGTGGAGCCGCCATCCGAGCTCCCGACCGATTGACTGCCGGCGACGATCTTCACGGTGTTCTTGTTGGCCCCGACCGTGCCGTCGGATCCGAGTCCGTGGAACACGGCGGTGAAATCGCTCGCACCGCCCTCGGGAGCAGCATCGTCCCAGGCTGCGTCGTCCCAGGGCAGGCTCAGATGGGTGACGTCGTCGACGATGCCGACGGTGAACTCCGGCTGGGGACGGTCGGTCGCGAGGTCGTCGAGGACGGCGACGACCATCGCCGGGGTGAATTCCTTCGACGACAGGCCGTAGCGGCCGCGGGTGACGGCGGCCGCAGCGAGTTCGGGCCGGTCGGCCCGATGCTGGGCGAGCGCGGTGACCACGTCCTGGTAGAGGGGTTCGCCGGCGGCGCCCGGTTCCTTGGTCCGGTCGAGCACGGCGATGCTCGTCACCGAGGTGGGCAGCGACGCCACGAACCGGGCGGTGTCGAAGGGTCGGTAGAGGCGGACGTTGACCAGGCCGACCCGCTCGCCGCGGGCGACGAGGCGATCGACGGCGTGGCGCACGGTGGCGGCACCCGATCCCATCACGACCACGACGCGGTCGGCGTCGGGGTGGCCGTGATACTCGAACGGGGCGTAGGCCCGACCGGTGAGGGCCGCCAGGCGGTCCATCTCGGCGACCACGATGTCGGGAACGGCGGCGACCAGCGGGTTGGCGGCCTCGCGGCTCTGGAAGAACACGTCGGGGTTCTGGGCGGTGCCCCGGATGACGGGCCGGTTGGGGTCGAGGGCCCGGGTCCGGTGACGGGCGATCGTGTCGAGGTCGACCATCGCGGCGATCGTGGCGTCGTCGATGGCGGCGATCGTGTTGATCTCGTGGCTGCTGCGGAATCCGTCGAAGAAGTGCAGGAACGGCACCCGGCTCTTGAGGGTCGCGGCGTGGGCCACGAGGGCGAGGTCGTGGGCTTCCTGCACCGATCCGGAGGCCAGCATGGCCATCCCGGTCTGGCGGCACGCCATCACGTCGCTGTGGTCGCCGAAGATGCTGAGCGCGTGGGTGGCGACCGAACGGGCGGCCACGTGGACCACCGACGGCAGGTGCTCGCCGGCGATCTTGTAGAGGTTCGGGATCATCAACAGCAGGCCCTGCGACGCGGTGAACGTCGTGGCGAGCGATCCGCCGAGGAGGGCGCCGTGGAGGGTGCCGGCGGCACCGGCCTCGGACTGCATCTCGATCACGTCGGGCACGTCGCCCCACAGATTGGCGCGGCCGGCGTCGCTCCATGCGTCCGACAGCTCACCCATCGGCGACGCCGGAGTGATCGGATAGATGGCGATGACCTCGCTCAACTTGTGAGCGATCCGGGCGGCAGCCTCGTTGCCGTCGACGACCACGAGGTCGACCGAGCTGCCGGGTTGGTTGGATGCGGCGTCGGGCATCCGGTTGGGAGTGGTGCTGGAGGTGGTCGAGCGTTCGACGACGCTCATCGAAGCACCCGACCCGACACGTCGTCGGCCTCGACCCGGATCCAGATCGGACGCCACTGCTCCTTCGACCACGGCACGAGCCCGATGTTCTCGAGCTGTTCCTTCTCGGCCCAACCGGTGACCTCACGAGCCGTGCCCCGCACCACCACGCTCCACCCGGAGTGATCGGCGGCGTCCCAATCGTCGACCTCGAAGCACACCGGCGCTCCCTCGGCCACGGCGGCCAGCTTCTGCCCCTCGACGGTGCGGAAGACGATGGAATCCTCGTACCAGGAGAAGTTGACGGGCAACACGAGGGGCCCGTCGTCGGCGGTGAAGCCGAGTCGGCCGACCGGGGTCGACTCGATCAGTGCGATGCAGGTGGCTCGATCGACGACACCCATCTTCGAGGTGAGGTCGATGGCGACAGACGGCGGGTTGGTTTCGTTGGACATGACGGTGATCTCCGGGGTGAGAGTTGTCAGGAGTGAGTGTTGTCAGGACTGTTCGATCAGACGATCTCGGCCAGCGCTGCGTGGGCGGCGGCGAGGCGGGCGACGGGCACTCGGTAGGCGGAGCACGACACGTAGTCGAGGCCGAGCTCGTGGCACAGGGCGATCGAGGCGGGTTCGCCGCCGTGTTCGCCGCAGATGCCGATCTCGATCGACGGGTCGGTGCGACGACCGTCGGTGACGGCGAGCCCCATCAGGCGGCCGACGCCCTTGGCGTCGATCGTGGCGAACGGGTTGGCGTCGAGCACCCGGTCGGCGAGGTAGCCGAGCAGGAAGCCGGCTTCGGCGTCGTCCCGGCTGATCGCCATCGTCGTCTGGGTCAGGTCGTTGGTGCCGAAGCTGAAGAAGTCGGCGTGTTCGGCGATCTCGTCGGCGGTGAGGGCGGCCCGTGGGATCTCGATCATCGTGCCGATCGGGATCGTCAGCTCGTCGACGTCGACGCCCTGCTCGTCGCATACGGCGGCGATCTCGGCCTCGATCAGGTCGCGGGCGGCCCGCATCTCCGAGGCGTGCCCGACGAGGGGCACCATGATCTCGGGTTCGATCACCGCACCTTCACGCTTCGCGGCGAGCACCGCCTCGGTGATCGCTCGGGTCTGCATCCGGATCAGCTCCGGGATCCGCAGTCCGAGCCGCACACCGCGCAGGCCGAGCATCGGGTTCGACTCGCGCAGGTCCTCGACCCGCGCCAGCATCGACCGCACGTCGGCCAGCTCGTCGACGAGGGTCTCGACCTCGACCAGGTCCTTGCCGTTGATCAGCCGGATCTGGAGGTCGGCGGCGGTGCGGAGCAGCTCGTCGTAGCTCGGCAGGAACTCGTGCAGCGGCGGGTCGAGGAGGCGGATGATCACGGGGTGACCGGCCATCGCCCGGAACAGGCCGACGAAGTCGTCGCGCTGCATCGGGAGGAGGGCGTCGATCGCCTCGCGACGCTCGGCCGGGGTGGGGGCCACGATCATGCGCTGCACGATCGGGAGCCGCTCGGGGTCGAAGAACATGTGCTCGGTGCGGCACAGGCCGATGCCCTGGGCGCCATAGGAGCGGGCCCGGGCCGCCTCGACCGGGTCATCCGCGTTGGCTCGCACGTCGAGGCGACGGAAGTCGTCGGCCCAGCCGAGGAGCTGCTCGAGCCACGGGTTGTCGAGGTCGGGGGCGACGGTGTCGAGCTCGCCGGCGTAGACCGTGCCGGTCGTGCCGTCGACCGAGATCCACTCTCCTTCGTGCACCACGGTGTGACCGACGGTGAAGCTGCGGGCCGAGAAGTCGATGTCGACCTCGTGGGCGCCGACCACGGCCGGCTTGCCGAACTGGCGGGCGACCAGCGCGGCGTGGCTGGTGCGGCCGCCGCTCGAGGTGAGGATGCCCTCCGCCGCGAGCATGCCGTGCACGTCGTCAGGCTTGGTGTCGGGCCGCACGAGGATGACCCGGCGGCCTTCCTTGGCCCACCGCTCGGCCAGGTCGGCGTCGAAGGCGACCACGCCCACAGCGGCCCCCGGCGACACGTTCAGCGCCGAGGTGAGGGCGGTGGCGCCGGCCAGGGCGCCGGACGAGAACTGAGGGTGGAGGAAGGTGTCGATCTGGGCCGGCGTGATGCGGCGCACGGCCTTCTCACGGCTGATCAGCCCCTCGTCGGCCTGGTCGACCGCGATCCGCACGGCGGCCTGCGCGGTGCGCTTGCCGTCGCGGGTCTGCAACACCCAGAGGGTCCCCTCCTCGATCGTGAACTCCATGTCCTGCATGTCGCCGTAGTGGTCCTCGAGCCGTCGGGCCACGGCGGCGAAGCGGCGGGCCGCCTCGGGCTGCACTTCCTCGAGTTCCTCGATCGGGCGTGTCGGACGGATGCCGGCGACGACGTCCTCGCCCTGGGCGTTGACGAGGAAGTCCCCCTCCATCAACGGTTCACCGGTGGTGGCGTTGCGGCTCATCGCCACCCCGGTGGCGCTGTTGTCGCCGCGGTTGCCGAAGACCATCGTGACGACGTTGACGGCGGTCCCGAGGTCGTGGGCGATATCGGCCGCCACCCGGTAGTCGTTGGCTCGCTTGCCCCACCAGCTCTCGAACACGGCCTCGATCGACAGACGGAGCTGCTCGCGAGGGTCGTCGGGGAACGGGCGGTCGCCCCAGCGGGCGACGATCGCCTTGAACCGGGCGATCACGTCGCGCAGGTCGGCCGGCTCGAGGTGGGCGTCGTCGTCGACGCCGCGGGCGGCCCGGGCCTCGGCGAGCACGTCCTCGAAGCGGTGGTCGGGCACGCCGCACACGACGCCGCCGAACATCTGCACGAGCCGGCGGTAGGAATCGAGCACGAAACGCTCGTTGCCCGACGCAGCGATCAGGCCGTCGGCGACCTCGTCGTTGAGCCCGATGTCGAGGATCGTGTCCATCATCCCCGGCATCGAGAACTTGGCGCCCGATCGGCACGCCACGAGGAGAGGGTCGGAGGTGTCGCCGAACCGCTTCTGGGTCGACGCCTCGAGAGCGGCCATCGCCGCCTCGACCTCGTCCCACAGACCGTCGGGGAGTCGGCTGCCCGCCTCGGCGTAGGCGTTGCAGGCCCGGGTGGTGATCGTGAACCCTGGCGGCACCGGCACGCCGAGCCGGGTCATGTCGCCGAGGTTGGCGCCCTTGCCGCCCAGCAGCGTCCGCACCTCGTCCCAGTCGCCCCCGACCAGCTCCTGGGCCTCGCCGACCTGGTCGAACCGGTAGACCCAGCGCTGGCGAGCCGTGACGGTCGGTTCGTCGGTCGCCGGGGCAGTGTCGGCCGTCGGCGAGGGGCTGGCGGCGAGGGTGTCGGACATCGGGGTGCTCCTTCCGGGCAGGGGGATGGTCCTGATGGTCCTCCCGAACGGGCCGCGCTCAGTAGGGCCAAAGGCCACCCTGCGTGCTAGACGAGCAGCGTGGATTTCTCCCCGAACCCCGACCATGTCGCCATCGCGGAGGCCGTCGATCGGGTGTGCGCCCAGTTCGACGACACCTACTGGTCCGACTGCGACACCGAGCACCGCTTCCCCCACGAGTTCTACGACGCGATGGCGGCTGGCGGCTGGGTCGGGATCGCCATCCCCGAGACCTACGGCGGCGGCGGCCAGGGGGTGAGCGAGGCAGCGCTCGTACTCAACCGGGTGGCGGCGTCCGGGGCCGCGATGAACGGGTCGACGGCCCTCCACCTCACGATGTTCGGCCTCCAGCCGGTGGTGAAGTTCGGCTCCGACCGGCTCAAGGACGCCTTCCTCCCCCGGGCTGCGGCCGGTGACCTCCACGTGGCGTTCGGGGTGACCGAACCCGACGCCGGCACCGACACCTCCCGGATCGCCACCCGGGCCGTGCCCGACGGCAACCCCGAGGACCCCGACACCACCTGGGTCGTGTCGGGCCGCAAGATCTGGACCTCGAAGGCGCTCGAGTCGGAGGTGTGCCTCCTCCTCACCCGCACCGACGGCGCCCCCGGCGACGGCTTCGGCGGGCTCACGCTGTTCCTCGTCGACCTCGACCCCGACCACTGCGACATCGCCGCCATCCCCAAGCTGGGCCGCAATGCGGTGGCGTCGTGCGAGGTCGCCTACGACGACCTGCCGGTGCCCGGCTGGCGCATGGTCGGCGAACGGGGCCGCGGCTTCCAGCACCTGCTCCACGGCCTCAACGCAGAACGGATCCTGCTGGCGTCGATGGCGTGTGGGATCGGCGAGGTGGCGATCGACCGGGCCGTCACCTACGCCGGCGAGCGGGAGGTGTTCGGCCGGGCGATCGGCTCGAACCAGGGCATCAGCCATCCCCTGGCCAAGGCCCACATGGAGCTGCGGGCGGCATGGGGCCTGGCCCGGGAGGCGGCCTGGCGCTTCGACGCCGGTCTCGAGTGCGGCGAGGAGGCCAACACCGCCAAGTACCTGGCGGCCGAGGCCAGCTTCGCCGCCGCCGACGCGGCGATGCAGACCCACGGCGGGTTGGGCTACGCCAGCGAGTACCACGTCGAGCGCTACTGGCGCGAGGCCCGCCTGCAGCGCCTGGCACCGGTGAGCCAGGAGATGACCCTCAACTACGTCGCCCAGAAAGTGCTGGGCCTCCCCCGCAGCTACTGACCGAACCCGCGACCGGTCGATTGCACCGGGTGAGGGCGGCGTCGCGTCACTTACACCTCCGCGGCACACGCCGAAGCTGACGGACATGACCGCTCCACAGGCCGCGGGCTCCGTCGTCGACGAGTGCCGCCCCGGCGCCGACCTCCGGGGACGTGACCTCCGCGGGGCGCGCCTGACCAACGTCGACCTCACCGGCGCCGACCTCGCCGAGGCCGACCTGCGAGGCGTCGACCTGAGCGGCGCCATCCTGCGGGGGGCCCAGCTCCACCTCGCCGACCTGCGAGGCGCTCGCCTCCTCGGCGCCGACCTCACCGACGCCGACCTGTCCAACGCGCACGCGGCCGACGTCGTGCTCGGCGGCGCCACCCTCGACGGGGCGACCCTGTTCGGTGCCGACCTCGCCAACGCCAGCTGCTCGGGCGCCTCGTTGCGCGGCACCGATCTCCGCACCGCCCGGTTCCCCGGCGCCCGGTTCGTCGACGCCGACCTGGCCGACGCCGACCTCAGCCGCTGCGATCTCACGCGAGCCGATCTGACCAACGCGGTCATGTCTCATACGAGCCTGCACGACGCCGACCTGCACGAGGCGGTGCTCCGGGGCATCAAGGGGTGGGACGACGCCGACTGGGTCGGCGCCGACTTCTCGACCGCCGACTTCACCGGCGCCTACCTGGCCCGCCGCGAGGCGATCGACCAGAACTACCTCCACGAGTTCCGCAACCAGAGCCGCAAGCACGAACTGCTCTACCGGCTGTGGTGGGTGACGTCCGACTGCGGACGCAGCTTCCTCCGCTGGGGCCTGTGGACCGTGGCCTTCGCCGTGTTGTTCTCCGTCCTCTACGGGTTCGTCGACATCGACTACGGCGATGACGAGACTCCGATCTCGCCGATCTACTTCAGCGTCGTCACCCTCACCACCCTCGGCTACGGCGATGTGCTCCCCGCCTCGCAGGGAGCACAGATGGTGGTGATCATCCAGGTGATCTTCGGCTACGTGATGCTCGGCGGCCTGTTGAGCATCTTCGCCACGAGGATGGGTCGGAGGGGCGAGTGATGGGCCTGTTCCGCCGCACGAAGCGCACCACCTCGCTCGACCAGGTCGCCGAGCTGCTCGACTCGTTCGAGCTGCCGTCGTTCCCCCAGGTGGCGTCCGAGGCACTCCAGCTCCTGGCCGACCCCGACGTCGAGATGAGCGCGGTCGCCGCCGTGCTCGAACGCGACCCGGGCCTGTCGGTGCACTTCCTCCGTCTCGCCAACTCGCCGGCGATGGGACTCCGCAGCTCGGTCCGCAGCCTCGACCGGGCGATCGTGATGCTCGGCCGGAACCAGGTCGAGTCGATCCTGATCAGCCACTCGGTCGCCGGCTCGCTCACCAGCCACTCCCCCGCGATCGACATGCGACGGTTCTGGTCGACGTCGGCCATGCGAGCCGTGCTGGCCTCCCAGGTGGCCCTCGCCATCGACCCGTCACGCCGGTCCGAACACTTCACCGCCGGCCTGCTCCAGGACATGGCGCTCCTCGTGTTGGCCGAACACGTCGACGGCTACGGCGACCTGCTCGCCGACTGGTATGGGGGCGCCGTCCCCGACCTCGTCGAGGGCGAACGCGAACGATTCGGCTGGGACCACGGCGCCGTCGGTGCCGTGATGTGCCGACGCTGGCACTTCCCCGAGGCGCTGGTGGCGACCGTCGAGACCCACCACGACGGCGACGACCACCGCTCGCCGGCCCAGCTGGTGGCCGACTTCCACGAGGTCGACTCCGACCAGGGCCCCGCCACCTTCATCGCTCGCTGCGACGCTACCGACGATCTGGCCGGCCGAGCCGACAACTTCCTCGACGCCGCCCGCG
>JAWSVN010000073.1:5435-11183 GCA_033851875.1 Acidimicrobiales bacterium | reverse complement strand
TCGGGACCGCCACCGGCCGCTCAGGACGGTCAAAAGCCCGCCGACGCTGACGAGGTGCCCCTAGCCTTCGGAAGATCATGATGCGCGACACCCTCCTCGAAGCGGTCCGGTCCGCCCTCGGCACCCTCGGTGTCGACCCCGTCCCCGACGCGGTCGTGATCGAGCGACCGGCCAACCGCGAGCATGGCGACTGGTCGACCAACGCCTCGCTGGTGTGCGCCAAGATCGCCAAGATGAACCCTCGGGCCCTCGGAGAGGCCCTCGCCGCCGAGCTCGGGGCCCAGGACCTGCCGCACGTCGAGGGCCTCGAGATCGCCGGCCCCGGGTTCGTCAACTTCCGGCTCGCCCCTACCTGGCTCCACGACGTGCTGCGCGACGTCGTCACCGCCGGCGTCGACTTCGGTCGCCAGGACCTCGGCGGGGGAGCGAGCATCAACGTCGAATTCGTCTCGGCCAACCCGACCGGTCCCCTCCACGCCGGCGGTGGGCGTTGGGGCGCGTTCGGCGATTCGTTGTGCCGCGTCTTCGAGCGCTGCGGTTACGTCCCCCACCGGGAGTACTACATCAACGATCGCGGCGTGCAGACCGTCCTGTTCGGACAGTCGCTCGTCGCCCGCAAGAACGGCGAGGAACCGCCCGAGGGCGGCTACGTCGGTCAGTACATCGTCGACTGGGCCGCCGAGATGCCCGACGACGCGGATCCGACCCAGTGGGGTCGTGACCGTTCCCTCACCGAGGTGCGCGAGTCGCTCGCCTCCATGAACGTCCGCTTCGACTCGTGGTCGAGCGAGAAGGCCCTCGTCGACGCGGGGGCGATGGAGGTCACCCTCGACGCGCTCCGGGCCACCGGCAAGGTGTTCGAGGAGGAGGGCGCCACCTGGCTGCGGACCAGCGACTTCGGCGACGACAAGGACCGGGTCCTGATCAAGGCCGACGGCGAGCCCACCTATTTCCTGCCCGACATCGCCTACCACCGCGACAAGTTCGACCGTGGCGATCACCTGATCGACGTGCTCGGGGCCGACCACCACGGCTACGCGCCTCGGATGAAGGCGGCCCTCGAGATCCTCGGCCACGGCACCGACGACTACGAGGTCATCATCGGGCAGAACGTCAAGCTGATGCGCGACGGCGAGGAGGTCAAGATCTCCAAGCGGGCCGGCACGATGATCACGATCGACGACCTGGTCGACGAGGTCGGTCCCGACGTCGCCCGCTTCGCCTACCTGCTGCAGTCGATCGACTCCTCCCAGACGATCGACATCGACGTGCTCAAGGCCCAGGCCGCCGAGAACCCGGTGTTCTACGTGCAATACGCCTTCGCCCGCATCTCCGCGATCGGGGACAAGGCCGCGGAGCGCGGCGTGACGCGCGCCGATCTGGCCGACGTCGACCTGTCGCCCCTCTCCCATGAGCGCGAGCTCGAGCTGCTGCGGCAGCTGTCGGTGTTCGACGAGACCCTTGCCCTGGCCTGTCGCGAGCGGGCACCCCACAAGATCACGGCGTGGGTGCGGGAGCTGGCCTCGGCGTTCCACGGCTTCTACTACGACTGCCCGATCCTGCGCGACGACGTCGACGACGACACCCGTCAGGCCCGGCTCTGGCTGACCGAGGCGGCTCGCACCGGCCTGCTCGTCGGTCTCGATCTGCTCGGGGTCGACGCCCCCGAGCAGATGTGAGCCCCCGGATCGCGTTCGGAGCGCCGTCGTGAGCGTCCTGCCCCGCCATCTCCTGCCCGACAACGCCACCGCCGACGTAAACGGTCACCTCTCGATCGGCGGCTGCGACGTCGCAGAGCTGGCGGCCGAGTTCGGCACCCCCCTGTTCGTCTACGACGAGGATCACCTCCGGGCTCGCTGCCGGGAGGCGGTCGACGCCTTCGGCGACGGCGCCACCTACGCCTCCAAGGCGTTCCTGTGCCGGGCGATGGCCCGGCTCGTGGCCGAGGAGGGCATGTCGATCGACGTCGCCACCGGGGGCGAGCTGTCGATCGCCCTGGCCGCCGACTTCCCGCCGGAACGCATCGTGTTCCACGGCAACAACAAGTCCGAGCTCGAGCTGCGCGAGGCGATCGCCGCCGGCGTCGGTCGGGTCGTGATCGACTCCTTCGACGAGATCGACCGCATCGAGACGATCGTCGACAGCACCGGTACCGCGCCGGTGCCGGCCCTTCTGCGGGTGACGCCCGGCGTCGAGGCCCACACCCACGACTACATCGCCACCGGCCAGAACGACTCGAAGTTCGGCTTCACCGTGTCGACCGGCGTCGCCGCTCGCGCCGTGGAGCGGGCCCAGGCGTCGCCGGCGATCGACCTGCTCGGCATCCACGCCCACATCGGCTCCCAGGTGTTCCGGGTCGACTCCTTCGCCGGCGCCCTCGAGGTGTTGGCCGATTTCACCGGCCCGCTCGGCCTCGACGAACTCGTCGTCGGCGGCGGCCTCGGCGTGCCTTATGTCGAGGGCGAAGAAGCCCCGACGATCAGCCAGTGGGGCGCCATCCTCAAGCGTCGGGCGGGCGAGCTCGGCATCACGTCCCGTCTCGGCATCGAACCGGGTCGTTCGATCGCGGCGGCCGCCGCCATCACCGTCTACACCGTCGGCACGATCAAGCACCTCGAGGGCATCCGCACCTACGTCGCGGTCGACGGCGGTATGAGCGACAACCCCCGCCCCGTGCTCTACGGCTCGGGCTACGAGACGTTCCTACCCCGGGCCGTCGACGTCGACCGCACGATGGACGCCCGGGTGGTCGGCAAGCACTGCGAGTCGGGCGACCTGTTGGTGCGCGAGGCGAAGCTGCCGGCCGACGTCGCCGTCGGCGACCTGCTCGCGACCCCGGTCACCGGGGCCTATGGCCACTCGATGGGCTCCAACTACAACAAGGTGCTGCGCCCGCCGGTGGTGTTCTGTTCCGGCGGCGACGCCCGCCTCGTCGTGCGCCGCGAGACCTACGACGACCTGCTCGTCACCGACCTCGGCTGAGCCCCGAATCGCCTCACGATCCGGGGTGACACCCGCCTAGGATCGCAGGCGTGACCAACAGCGCTGCCTCCAACCGGGATGAGCAAGAGAGCGACCCCGCCAAGCCCGCCGACGACGCTCGACGGGTCACCGTCGGCATCCTCGGCTGCGGCGTGGTCGGCTCCGCACTCGTCGAGCTGATCAACACTCGTCGGGAGGCGATCGCGGCGACCGCCGGGGTCTCGCTCGTCGTCCACTCGGTCGCCGTGCGCAGCGCCTCGAAGGACCGGCCCGGGGTGCCGAGCGACCTGCTCACCACCGACGCCAAGGCCCTCGTCGCCGACCCCGCGGTCGACGTCGTGGTCGAGGTGATCGGCGGCATCGAGCCGGCTCGGACCCTGATCCGCACCGCCATCGACGGTGGCAAGCCGGTCGTGACCGCCAACAAGGAACTTCTCGCCAACTATGGCGTCGAGCTGTCGGCCGCCGCCGATGTGGCCGGGGTCGACCTGCTGTTCGAGGCGGCCGCGGCCGGCGCCATCCCGATCGTTCGCCCGTTGCGCGAGTCGTTGCTCGGCGAGGACATCACGCGGGTGATGGGCATCGTCAACGGCACCACCAACTTCATCCTGTCGAAGATGTCGTCGGAAGGCGCCAGCTACGAGGCCGTGCTCGCCGAGGCTCAGCGCCTGGGCTACGCCGAGGCCGATCCGACCGCGGATGTGGGCGGCTTCGACGCCGGGGCCAAGGCCGCCATCATGGCCAGCCTCGCCTTCGGCGCCCGGGTCGTGGCCGGCGACGTCTACCACGAGGGCATCGCCGACATCACCGCCGCCGACATCGACGACGCCAAGGCGCTCGGCTACGAGATCAAGCTGCTGGCGATCGCCGAGGCGATCGACGGCGACGACGGCCGCGAGATCGCCGTGCGGGTCCATCCGGCGATGGTGCCGGCCGAACACCCCCTGGCCTCGGTGCGCGACTCGTTCAACGCCGTGTTCGTCGAAGGCCGCGCCGCCGGCGAGCTCATGTTCTACGGCCGGGGGGCCGGCGGTCACCCGACCGCCAGCGCCGTGCTCGGCGACCTGATCGACGCCGCGGTCAACGTCGTCGCCGGCACCCACCGCCCGGTCCCGGCCGGCGGCTCGGAGGTGCGCATCCGGCCGATCGACGACATCAGCTCGGCGTACTACCTCAACGTCGAGGTCAACGACTCTCCCGGCGTGCTCAGCGCCGTCGCCGGCGTCTTCGGCAAGCACGGCCTGTCGATCTCGTCGATGAACCAGGAGGGTCTCGGCGAGGGTGCCCGGATCGCCTTCGTGACCCACCAGGCGATCGAGCGTGACCTGCAGGCCGCCCTCCACGACCTCCGCGCCCTCGACGTGGTGCGCGGCATCGGCTCGGTCCTTCGGGTGATCGACGCATGAGCGAGCCGCTGCTCTACCGCTCGACCCGGGGCGACGCCCCGGATCTTCCCTTCGACGATGCCCTGCTCGCCGGCCTCGCGACCGACGGCGGCCTCTACTGCCCGGTCGAGACTCCCGATCTCGGTGCGTTGCTGACCGACCCGGCCACGGCCGAGATGGGTTACGCGGAGCTGGCGGTCGAGGTGATGTGGCCGTTCGTGGCCGGCACGATCGGGCGCGACGACTTCGTCCGGATCGTCACCGACGCCTACTCGGTGTTCCGGGCTCCCGACGTGGTGCCCCTGGTCGACCTCGGCGACGGCCATCACCTCCTCGACCTGGCCAAGGGCCCGACCCTGGCCTTCAAGGACGTGGCTCTCCAGCTCGTCGGGCGCCTGATGGACCACGTGCTCGCCGAGCGGGGCGAGCGGGTCACCGTGCTCGGCGCCACCAGCGGCGACACCGGTTCGGCAGCGATCGAGGCCCTGCGTGACCGTGACGCGATCTCGGTCGTGATCCTCCACCCGAAGGGCCGCGTCTCCGACGTGCAGCGTCGGCAGATGACGACCGTGCGGGCCGACAACGTGCGCAACGTCGCCATCGAGGGCACGTTCGACGACTGCCAGGACCTCGTGAAGGCCGCCTTCAACGATCCGGCGTTGCGGGCTGAGTTCGGTCTGGCCGCGGTCAACTCGATCAACTGGGCCCGGGTGATGGCCCAGACCGTCTACTACGTCTCGGCCGCCCGTCGGGTGCGACCCGACGGGGGACCGGTGTCGTTCTCGGTGCCGACCGGCAACTTCGGGAACATCCTCGCCGGCTGGTACGCCAAGCGGATGGGCCTGCCGACCGGTCAGCTCGTCATCGCCTCGAACCGCAACGACATCCTCACCCGCTACATCGCGACCGGGCGGCTCACCGCCTCCGACGTGGTGCCGTCGCTCAGCCCGAGCATGGACATCCAGGTGTCGTCCAACTTCGAGCGGCTCCTGTGGGAGGCGTCGGGGCGCGACGGCGCGGCCGTGGCCGACCTGCTCACCCGGTTCCGCAGCGAGGGCGACGTCGCGGTGCCGGCGGCGTGGAACGACACGATCCGAGCCGAGTTCGACGCCGGTCACGTGACCGACGACGAGACCCTGGCCGAGATCGGTCGGGTCCACGACGAGCTCGGGCTCCTGCTCGACCCCCACACGGCCGTCGGCGTGCTCGCGGCCCGACGGTGTCGGGACGACTCGGGCCTCCCGATGATCACGCTGTCGACGGCGGATCCGGCCAAGTTCCCGGATGCGGTCGAGAAGGCGACCGGGGTCCGTCCGCCGCTGCCGGCGTTCCTGTCGGAGCTGCACGAGCGTCCCGAATACCTCCACGAGACCGCCAACGA
>JAWSVN010000073.1:0-5428 GCA_033851875.1 Acidimicrobiales bacterium | reverse complement strand
GGCGAGCCACCACCGACACCGCACACCGAACGACGCCCCGCCCTGAGCGGGGCGTCGTTCGCGTGCTTGGGGCCAGGCCCCGCTATCGTGTTGCCACGAGATGGCCGGCGTTCGCTGTGCCCCATCTCGTCGGCGCTTCCTCCCGGCCTCGGTGCGGGGAACCGGAGCGCCACGGCCCGGTCACGACGGGCTGCCTCTTCCAAACCTGATGACGTCCGCAGCTGGCGCGAAGCCGGCCGAGCGAGGAGTGATTCGTGAGCGACCAAGCGATCGTCGAGCGCGCCGACCTGATGAAGAAGGACAAGGGCGAGCTCCAGACCATCGTCGAGGCGCTCGGCGGCAAGGCGGCGAGCCGGGCCCGCAAGAGCGACCTGATCGACCAGATCCTCGAGCTGTCGGGCGTGGTTGCGCCGGCCGAGTCGGCGGCCGATGCCGTGGCCCCCTCGGAGACGGCTGCGTCCGCTGTCGAGCCGGGCTCGGCCGATGCCGCCGAATCCGCTGCCCCTGTCGAGGCGGGGTCCCGGGTTTCGGCCGAGACCCCCTCGGGCGTTGGCAGCGACGGGCAAGGCGAGAGCCGTTCGGGCCGTGCCCGTCGCCGTGGCGGCCGCGACGCCGAGCCGCCGGCCGAATGGGAAACCGAGCTCCAGAACGGCGCCGGCCAGGGTGGCAAGAAGGCCAGCACCGCGACCGCCAGCGCCGACAGTGCCAGTGCCGACAAGGGTGCCAGCGACCGGAGCGGCAGTACCGGCAAGGCCGGTACCGACAAGGGTGCCAGCGACCGGAGCGGCAGCACCGGCAAGGCCGGTACCGACAAGGGTGCCACCGACAGAGCCGCCGCCGACAGAGCCGCCGCCGACCGGGCCGGTGAGGACGACGGGCAGAATCGCCGTCGTCGCCGTCGGGGTCGCAACCGTGATCGTGACGACGAAGGGCCGGCCACGCTCGAGCCGGTGGCGATCGAGGGCTTCCTCGAGCTGCGTGACGACGGCTACGGCTTCGTCCGGGTCAACGGCTGGATCCAGTCGCGAGACGACGTCTACGTGTCGGTCAAGATGGTCCGTCAGCTCGGCCTGCGCCGCGGGGACCACATCGTGGGCACCGCCAAGCCCGCCACCCGCAACGAGAAGAACCCGGCGATCGAGCAGATCGACAAGATCAACGGCCTCGATCCTGACGAGGCCAAGGACCGTCCGCTGTTCGACGACCTCACCCCGGTCTTCCCGAGCGAGCGGCTCGCCCTCGGCGCCGACGACGCCCCGGTCTCGGCCAAGGTCGTCGACGCCGTCGCCCCGCTCGGCAAGGGCCAGCGGGGCCTGTTGCTCACGCCGCCGTCGTCGGGCAAGACGACCCTGATCGCCGACCTGGCGGCGGCCCTCGAGGCCGGCCACCCCGAGGCCGAGGTCGTCGTGCTGTTGATCGACGAGCGCCCCGAGGAGGTCACCGACCTCCGGCGCCGCCTTGGCGACGCCGAGGTGGTGGCGTCGGCTTTCGATCGTCCGCCCGAGGAACACGTCGCCCTCACCGAGCTCACCGTCGAGCGGGCCAAGCGCCTGGCCGAACGCGGCCACGACGTGATCATCCTGCTCGATGGTCTGACCCGGCTCACCCGGGCCCACAACCTGGTGGGGGCCGGCGCCAACCGCATCCTTCCCGGCGGGCTCGACGCCGCGGCCCTGTATCCCGGCAAGCGGGTGATGGGCGCCGCTCGGAAGCTCGACGAGGGCGGTTCGATCACGATCATCGCCACCCTGATGACCGAGACCGGCTCCGCGATGGACGACGCGATCGTTGCCGAGTTCGCCGACACCGCCAACGCCGAGCTGGTGCTCGACCGCCAGCTCGCCGCCGATGGCGTGTTCCCGGCCCTGGATCTCGAACGGTGCACCACCCGCAACGCGCAACTGCTGGGTGATCCCGCCCCGGTCAGCGCCGATTCGGTGCGTTCGGTACTCGAGTCGTTCGGCGGCTCACCAGGCGTTCCTCGCTGATCGGACCCCGAGTTCGACCCCTCGGGTTCCGCCGATCGGATCCCGTTCCCCGCCCTTTGCGCGACCCGAGGTTTCGGGTCGGTCCACTTGCCGCCACACTGGAGCAGCTATGAAGCCGGACATCCACCCCAACTATCGGCCCGTCGTCTTCCTCGACACGGGTGCCGACGTGTCCTTCCTCACTCGCTCGACGATCCAAACCGACGAGACCATCGAGTGGGAGGACGGCAACACCTACCCGCTGGCCAAGGTCGAGATCTCGGCCGCCAGCCACCCGTTCTTCACCGGGCAGATGCGCATCGTCGACACCGCCGGTCGCGTCGAGCGGTTCGAGCGTCGTTTCGGCCGCCGCAAGCGTGCTGCCGACACGGCCGACACCGCCGCCGACGCCGCAGCGGAGTGACGTCCTGAGCGACGCTGCGCTCCAACTGGCCAAGCTGAAGGGTCTTCTCCGTTCGTTGGACGGAGGAGAGCAGCTGGCCGACGGGCTTCGTGAGACCGATGCTCCCGGTAAGGCCGGGGGCATCCTCGCGTCCGGTGGTCGGCCCGACGAGGGCGGACCGCTCGGCGTGGTGCTTCTCGACCACGACGACACCCCGGGGGCGCCCGAGGTCGTCCGCGCCCTGGGCCCGGCCCTGATCTGGGCCGACCGTCACGACCTCGACCGGCTGCTGCTGTTGTCGCCGCCCGACGTGGCCGGCGATCTCGCGCGGCGCGCCGCCCACTTCGACAGCGGCACTGGCAGTGGCCCCGAGAGCGGCCCCCGTGTCGAGGTCCACGCCGTCGACGGCACGACGCTCGTTCCAGCGGCTCCCGCTCCGATCGCCGAGGTTCCGGCCCTCGGTGACGACGTGTGGGCCCTGGCCGAGGTGATGCGCCGGGTCGAGGCCCGCCCGGTCGACGACCACGGTCGCCTCGTGGCCGAGATCGACGGCCTCGAGGTCGCTCGGGTGACGATCGACGACGATGAGGCAGCCTCGCTCGAGATCGGCGTCGGCCAGGCCGATCGCGAACTGCAGCAACTCGTCCACGGCCACGCCTCGGCTGATGAGGTGTTGGAACGGGCCGCCGGCATGGTGCGCGCCCATCGACGGGCCGGCGTGCCCCTACATCCCCTCAACCGACTGGCCCGTGAGCGGTGGCTCCGCTCGATGATCCTCGATGCCCCGGCCGTTCTCGGCCTGGCCAGTGCCGAGCCCGTGCCCCCGCTCCGGCCCCGGTCGACCCTGCTCGGCACCGTGCCCAGCGCGGCGGTGGCCACCACCCCCGAAGGGGTCGACGTCGTGGTGGTCGCCTCGGTCGGGATCGACGTCGACGTGGTCCCGGAGGCCGCCGACTATCGGGCCCGCACGGCGCCCGACGCCGACCTGCTCCTCGTCATGCCGCCCGCCGACATCCATCCGGCTCTCGGCCGACAGGTCGGTCGTCTCGCCCGGGCCCGGTTCGTGGCCGTCACGCCGCCGTGGGTGGAGGGCGACTCGACGGAGACGTCGTGAGCGCCGCCGACCTACTCCAGCGCCTCTCGGGGCTCGAGGCCGAGCATCGAGAGCTCGAGGCTCGCCTCGGCGACCCCACACTGGCGAGCGACAACGCCCGCTACGTGAAGGTGATGCGGCGCTACCGCGAGCTGACCAAGCTGGTCGAGGTCGGTGCCCGGCTCCGGGAGCGGCTCGACGACGCCGAGACGGCCGAGATGTTGATGGAGGAGGCCGACGCCGACGAGCGCGACGAGCTCCGCCAGGAGGCCGCCGCGGCATCGGCAGAGGTGGAGGAGCTCGAGGCCGAGCTCCGGATCCTGCTGCTCCCTCCCGACCCGAACGCCGGTCGCGACGTCATCATCGAGATCCGTGGCGCCGAAGGCGGCGAGGAGGCCAACCTCTTCGCCCGCGACCTGTTCGAGATGTACCAGGGCTACGCGGCCCAACGGGGATGGACCTCCCAGGTGCTGGGTTCCGACCCGTCCGACCTCGGCGGGTTCAACGACGTGACGTTCAGCCTCGCCGGCGACGACGTCTGGACCCTGATGAAGTTCGAGGCCGGTCCCCACCGGGTGCAGCGGGTGCCGGTGACCGAATCGCAGGGACGGATCCACACGTCGTCGGCCACGGTGACGGTGCTGCCCCAGGCCGACGAGGTCGAGGTCGACATCGACGCCAACGACATCCAGGTCGACACGTTCCGCTCGTCGGGCGCCGGCGGCCAGCACGTCAACACCACCGACTCCGCCGTGCGGCTCACCCACCTGCCGACCGGTCTGGTGGTGTCGATGCAGGACGAGAAGAGTCAGCTCCAGAACCGGGCCCGGGCGATGGTGGTGCTTCGGTCGAGGCTGCTCCAGCTCGAGCAGGACAAGCAGGCGGCCGAGGCCTCCGACGCTCGACGTAGCCAGATCGGCGGCGGCGGCCGGTCCGAGAAGATCCGCACCTACAACTTCAAGGAGAACCGGCTGACCGACCACCGGATCGGTCTCACGCTCTACAAGCTCGATCGGGTCCTCGCCGGCGACCTCGGCGACGTGAGCGACGCCCTCGTCCTCGACGAGCGCACCCGCCAGCTCTCCGAACACGAGGACTGACCGGTGAACACCGAGCAGACCGACGAGACCGACGACGCCGACGAGACCGACGCCACCGCCGGGACCGTGCCCTGGCGAGATCTCCTGGCCGAGGCGACGCAGCGGCTCACCACTGCCGAGTCGCCCGATCCCGAGGTGTCGGCTCGCCGGATCGTCGAGGAGGCCTCGGGGTTCGAGGGCGCTGATCTGTTCCCCAACCTCGACGAGCTGGTGACGGTGCGGGGCATGGCCCGCTTCGACGCGATGATCGCCCGCCGCCTCGACGGCGAACCCCTCCAGTACGTGCTCGGCCGTTGGGCCTTCCGCACCCTCGATCTCGCGGTCGACCGTCGGGTCTTGATCCCCCGGCCCGAGACCGAGGAGGTGACCGGCTGGGCGCTCGAGGAGTTCGACCGGGTGACCGACCTGGCGGCGGCGGGAGGCGCCCCGGAGGTCAGGGTCGTGGACCTCGGCACCGGCAGCGGTGCGATCGGACTCTCGTTCCTCGCCGAGCGGCGCAACGCCCAGGTCTGGTTGACCGACCGTTCGGCCGACGCTCTCGCCGTCGCCCGGGCCAACCTGGCCGGTCTCGGACGCCACGGCAGCCGCGGCCGGCTGGTCGAGGGTTCGTGGTTCGAGGCACTGCCGGCCGAGTTGGCCGGCGGCCTCGATCTCGTCGTGTCGAACCCGCCCTACGTCGCCCCCGACGACGAGCTGCCCGCCGAGGTGCGCGACTGGGAGCCCAGCTCCGCCCTCGTCGCCGCCGACGCTGGTCTCGCCGATCTCCGGGTGCTGGTGGCCGAGGCCCCGCGATGGCTGACCGCCGAGGGCGCCCTGGTGGTCGAGCTGGCGCCGGTGCAGGCCGAGCAGGTGGCCGACGAGGCCG
>JAWSVN010000072.1:0-29884 GCA_033851875.1 Acidimicrobiales bacterium | reverse complement strand
CCGGCTGGCGTGACGGCCTCGGTCCATGGACCCCGGTCCGTGACGGCGATCGTCTCTACGGGCGAGGCGGTGCGGACGACGGCTACGCCGCCTTCGCCAGCCTGGCGGCGATCGAGGCCGTGCAGGCCGCCGGGGGCAGCCACCCACGCTGCGTCCTGCTCGTGGAGGCCTCCGAGGAGTCGGGTTCGCCCGACCTGCCGGCCCACGTCGCGGCCCTGTCGGATCGTCTCGGCGAGGTCGCGTTGGTGGTGTGCCTCGACTCGGGCTGCGCCACCTACGACACCCTGTGGCTCACCACCTCGCTACGCGGTCTGGTCGGCGGGACCCTGCGGGTCGACATCGTCACCGAGGGCCTCCACTCGGGCGCCGCCGGCGGGGTGGTGCCCTCGACGTTTCGGATCGCCCGGCACCTCCTCGACCGCATCGAGGACGCCGCCACCGGGGCCGTGCTCGTCGCAGCCGCCCAGGTCGACATCCCCGCCGGTCGCCGTACCGAGGCGGCGGCGGTGGCCGAGGAACTCGGCGACGGTGTGCTCGAGCGGGTGCCGCTCGTGCCGGGTGCTCGGGTGGTGGCCGACACCCCGGCCGAGGCGCTCCTCGACAAGACGTGGCGACCGTCGCTGTCGGTGATCGGCGCCGACGGACTCCCGCCGACCGCCACCGCGGGCAACGTGTTGCGGCCGACGACCTGCCTCGCGTTGTCGCTGCGCATCCCGCCCGGCGCCGACCCCGAGGCGGTGCGCGACGAGCTGGCCGCCACCCTCGAGTCCGATCCGCCCTACGGTGCGCGGGTCCGCTTCGAACCGGAGGAGGCGGCTGCGGGCTGGAACGCTCCCGAGCTCGCCCCGTGGTTGGCGGTGGCGCTCGACGGCGCCTCCCAGGAGGTGTTCGATCGTCCGGTCCGCCTCTATGGCGAGGGCGGCACGATCCCGTTCATGGCGATGCTGGGCGAGGCGTTCCCGGCGGCCCAGTTCGTGATCACCGGGGTGCTGGGCCCGGAGTCGAACGCCCACGGCCCGAACGAGTTCCTCGACGTGGCCTACGCCGAGAAACTCACCGGCGTCCTCGCTCGGGTGCTCGAGGCGTCGACCGCCGGCCTCACCGGGGGCCGCTGACCGGCGAGCGGCCTCGATCAGGCGTTGGCGACCGCCAGCGAGATCGTGCGAGCGATGTCGCTCGTCGTCGCGCCCTGCTGTTCGACGGCACCGGCGATGCTGGTCTGCCGGCCGTTGATCTCGTGGATCGTGGCGCCCATCGTGTCGAGGGCGTTGCGTAGGTTGGTGATCGATGCCGTGATCGTGTCGAGCTGGACCGACACCTCGTCGGTGGCTTGAGCGGTGGTGTTGGCGAGATCCTTCACCTCGCCGGCCACCACGGCGAACCCCTTGCCGGCCTCGCCGGCTCGGGCCGCTTCGATCGTGGCGTTGAGAGCGAGCAACTTGGTCTGCTCGGCCACGGCGTTGATCGCCGCCATCGCCGTCTCGATCTCGGCTCGTTGGGCGTCGAGCGTGGCGATCTGCGAGCCGATCTCTGTGGCGCCGGCCGCGGTGTCGCCGGCCATCTGTGCCGTCATCGACGTGTCCTTGGCGATCGAGTTGATCGATGCGTTCAACTCCTCGACGGCGGCTGACGCGTTGGCCAGGTGGTCGCGGAACTCTGCGGCGCGCCGTTCTGCCTCGAATTGCTCCGAGATGTCCCGCATCGTCGCGAGGTAGCCCACGCGGGTCGCGACGTCGGCGCCGCAGAACCACGAGACGCTCGTGTCGAGCCAGGTCGAGCCGAACTGCATCTGGGCGTAGTGGGGGAGCAGTTGGTCACCCTCCTCGTTCAGGATCCGCTCCACCCGTTCGGGGTCACGATGGAAGCGGTGGATCGAGCCGCCGAGCATCTCGTCGAACCCGATACCGAAGACCTCGCGGATTTGGGCCTCGAGGCCTCGTAGGAGGGTGACCGCCATCGGATTGGCGTATCGCAGGGTGAGATCCTTGTCGGCGATCACCACGGCGCACGTCAACGCGTCGTAGAACGGGCGGGCGGCCGTCAGTGCCTGGTCGAACGAGGCAGGACTGGCCGCCGGGGCCTTCCTCTTGAGCAGCATGGACCGAGTGTCGTCGTCGGCGGGGAGCGAAGAAGCAACCGACCTCGTGCGAGCAGCGAAGATGACGGAGATTGATCACGGGCATAAGGTGCCGGGCCATGAGCAGCGAAGACGAACGTACACAGGGGTCCGCGAGCGAGCTGGCGGGGAGCGTCGCGATCGTCACCGGCTCGTCGAGCGGGATCGGCGAGGAGACCGCTCGGCGGCTTTCCGCGCTGGGGGCGAAGGTGGTCGTCAACTCGTCGTCGTCGGTCGGGGCGGGCACGGCGGTCGCCGAGTCGCTGCCGGGCGAATCGCTCTACGTGCAGGGCGACATCTCCGACCCGGAGCAGTGTCAGGCGCTGATCGACGCCACCGTCGAACGGTTCGGGGGCATCGACATCCTGGTCAACAACGCCGGCTGGACGACGGTGGTGCCCCACGGCGATCTCGATGGGCTCACCGACGACATCTTCCGCAAGACCTTCGAGGTGAACGTCTTCGGCACCTGGTGGCTCACCAAGGCGGCGATCCCGCACCTGCGAGCGTCCGACGATCCGTCGATCATCACCGTGACATCGGTGGCGGGCGTGCGGCCGTTGGGCTCGTCGATGGCCTACTCGATGGCAAAGGCAGCCCTGAACCAGATGACGAAGCTGCTGGCCAAGTCGTATGGCCCGATCCGGGTCAACGCGGTGGCGCCTGGGCTGGTGGCGACCCCGTGGACCGAGGACTGGGACGCCCAGCACGCCGCGATCGCGGCCGCCGCCCCGATCCCGCGTTCGGCCACCCCGGACGATTGCGCCGAGGGCGTCGTCGGCATCCTCCGCAACCGCTACCTGACCGGACAGGTGATCGTGATCGACGGCGGCATCACCGAAGTGATGTGAGAAATCCTGGGCGGCCGGGAACCAGACCGAGGACTCGGGTCGTCTCATCGTCATGAACAACCCCACCACCCTCCGCCTCGTGCCCGCCGCCCTCGCGCTCGGCCTGTTGGCGACCGCCTGCGCGTCCTCCGACGCCGCCGACGAGCCCGCCGCCGCTCCCGACACGACCGAGACCCCCGCCTCGACCGTCGACGAGACGGCGCCCGGCGACGACGACCTCCCGCTCGGCGCCGGCCCCTATCCGATCGCCACCCTCGAGATCGAGGTCACCCACCCCGACGCCGACCCGGTCAGCTACACGGTCTCCTGTCTCGGCGACACCGCGACCGTCACCGGCGACGTCGACATCGACGAGCAGGCCGCCTGCACCGCCCTCGCCGAGGACGAGGCGAAGGCCCGACTGGTCGACGGTGTGCCCGAGGATCGGGTCTGCACCGAGATCTACGGCGGACCCGACGAGGCCCACGTCACCGGCACGTTCGACGACGCCACGGTCGACACCGTGATCGACCGGGCGAACGGGTGCGGGGTGGACGACTGGGACCGCATCCTCGGCGCCGTGCTGCCGTCCGCGATCGGCGTCACCGAGTAGCCGGTCGGCCCCGCTCTCGCCCACGAGTAGCCGGTCGGCCCGCTCTCGCCCACGAGTCGGCGGTTCATTGTCGCCAACGAACCGCTTCTCACGGTTCGTTGGCGACAACGTGCCCGATGTGGGCCGATCTTGCCAGTGAATTCTGGCGCTGTCAGCTGCCTTCGGCTTTGCCCCCCAGGGAGAGGTCGACCGGGCGGGAGGTCTCGGCGTAGAAGTCGTTGCCCTTGTCGTCCACCACGATGAACGCCGGGAAGTCCTCCACCTCGATCTTCCAGATCGCCTCCATGCCGAGCTCCGGGTACTCGAGCACCTCGACACTGCGAATCGAGTCCTTGGCCAGACGGGCGGCCGGGCCGCCGATCGAGCCGAGGTAGAAGCCGCCGTGACGGTTGCAGGCGTCGGTGACGGCCTGGGATCGGTTGCCCTTGGCCAACATCACCATCGAGCCGCCGGCGGCCTGGAACTGCTCGACGTAGGAGTCCATCCGGCCGGCCGTGGTCGGCCCGAACGAACCCGATGCATAGCCCTCGGGGGTCTTGGCCGGGCCGGCGTAGTAGATCGGGTGGTTGCGCAGGTACTCCGGCATCTCCTCGCCGGCGTCGAGCCGCTCCTTGATCTTGGCATGCGCGATGTCGCGGCCGACCACGAGCGTGCCGGTGAGCGACAGGCGGGTCTTCACCGGATACTTGCTGAGCTCAGCCCGGATCGCCTCCATCGGCTGATCGAGATCGATGCGCACGACGTCGCCGCCGAGCTCGCCCTCCTCGACCTCGGGGAGGTACTTCGCCGGGTCGGTCTCGAGCTGCTCGAGGAACACGCCCTCGGCGGTGATCTTGGCCCTGGCCTGTCGGTCGGCCGAGCAGCTGACCGCGAGGCCGACGGGCAGCGAGGCGCCGTGGCGGGGCAGGCGGATCACCCGAACGTCGTGGCAGAAGTACTTGCCGCCGAACTGGGCGCCGATCCCGAAACTCTGGGTGAGCGCGAGGACCTCGGCCTCCATCTCCAGGTCGCGGAAGGCGTGGCCGGCGGCCGAACCCTCGGTGGGCAGGGCGTCGAGGTAGCGGGCCGAGGCCAGCTTGGCGGTCTCCACCGCCAGCTCGGCCGACGTACCGCCGATGACGAGGCCCAGGTGGTAGGGCGGGCAGGCCGAGGTGCCGAGCAGGCGAAGCTTCTCGTTGAGGAAGGCCCGCAGCGACGTCGGGTTCAACAGCGCCTTGGTCTCCTGGAACAGGTAGCTCTTGTTGGCCGAGCCGCCGCCCTTGGTCATGAACAGGAACTTGTACTCATTGCCGGGGATCGCCTCGATCTTGATCTCACCGGGCAAGTTGGTCTTGGTGTTGACCTCCTCCCACATCGTGAGGGGCGCCATCTGCGAGTACCGCAGGTTCGACTGCTGGTAGGTGTCGAACACACCGCCGGCGAGCGGCATCTTGTCGTCGCCGTCGGTGAGGACGTACTGACCCTTCTTGCCCTTGATGATGGCGGTGCCGGTGTCTTGGCAACCGGGCAGCACGAAGCCGGCCGCGATGTTGGCGTTCTGGAGCAGTTCGCGCGCGACGAAGCGGTCGTTGGACGACGCCTCGGGATCGTCGAGGATCTTGGCCAGCTGGGCCAGGTGGCTCGAGCGCAGCAGGTGGGAGATGTCCTTGATCGCGGCCGCGCTGAGCGAGCGCAGGGCGTCGTCGGTCACCTTCAGGAATTCGGTGCCCCCGAGGTCGACGGTCTCGACGCCGTCGGTCGACAACAACCGGTATTCGGTCGTGTCGGGACCCACAGGGAACAGGTCGGTGTACTCGAAATCGGGCATGCCGAGCACCGTAGCCTCGCGACCCGTCCGGAGGGTAGAGCCGCCGGGGCCCTCAGGCCGCGAGCATCCGGCCGAGCCGCCGTTGGGCCGCCAGGAGGCACCCGAGGCCGAGGGCCACGAGGTAGGCGGCATGGCCGACATCCGCCAGGCCCGGTGAGCCGAGCGTGAGATTCCGACACAGCGCGACGCCGTGGTAGAGCGGCGTGACCTGCACGATCGGCTGGGCCCACCCGGGGTAGACATCGAGGGGGAAGAAGGTGGTCGAGGCCAGGAACAGGGGCTGGATCACCAGGTTGACGTAGTCGAAGTCGTGCCAGGTCCGCAGGAAGGTGGTGAGGGCGTAGCCGACCGCGGAGAACGCGAGCCCGATCAGGAGGGCCGCGGGGATGGTGGCGATCACCCACGGGCTCGGCGTCAGCCCGAGCAGGGCCGCGACCAGCACGAAGGCAGCGGCGTAGATCGTGCCACGCACCACGGCGAAGGCCGCTTCACCGATCAGGATGTCGACCAGGCGCATCGGCGCCGTGAGCAAGGTGTCGAACATCTTCGAGTAGCGAAGCTTGTAGAAGAAGTTGAACGTCGCCTCGAAGAGCGCGCCGTTCATGGCCGAGGCAGCGATCATGCCGGGGACGACATAGGTCGCGTAGTCGACCGTTCGGCCGTCGACCTCGATGTCGCCGACGAGGGCGCCGACCCCGACGCCGAGGCCGAGGAGATACAGGACGGGCTCGACGAAGCCGGCGAGCAGCGGCATCCACAGTTGCCGGTAGGTGAGGGCGTTGCGCTCCAACACCCGCAGCACGGTGGTGCCGGTCGAGAGCGGTCGACGGACCGCGGTCACGACGTCAACCTCGCGCCGAAGGTCCGCACGGCAGCGGCGGTGCCGGCCGCCACCACCACGACCTGTGCCGCGACATGGACGAGGGCGTCGCCGAGGCCGATCGTGTCGGTGATCAGACCGCGACACAATTCGACGCCGTGCCACAGCGGTACGAGCCACGTGAGCCACTCGATCGAGTCGGGCAGCTGGTCGACCGGGAAGAAGGCGCCGGAGAAGAGGAACAGGGGTGTGACCCCGACCCGCATGATGACCGAGAACGAGGCATCGTTCTCCCGGGTGACGCTGTAGGCCGACAGCGGAGCCGAGGCCGTCATCGCGCTGAGCGCAGCGGCCGGCACGGCGAGGACGGCCAGCGGCGAAGCGATCACCCCGAAGGGGATGAGCGCCACCACGTAGAGAGCGGCCATGATCCCGGCCCGGATGCCCGTCCACGCGATGTGGCCGGTGGCCAGGGCCCGCACCGACAATGGGGTGGTGAGGGCGGCGTCGTAGGTGCCCTCCCACTTCACCGCCGCCATCGTGGGCCACATGCTGAGCCCGGCGCCCTGGGTGAAGGCGAAGGCGGCGACGACTCCGGCTCCGACGAACGAGAGGTAGTCGTCGGTGGGAAGGTCGGCACCGTCGATCTGCGAGCCGAGACCCATCCCGATCGCGAGGAGGAAGAAGAGCGGGTTGGCCACACCGGCGAGCAGGGCGCTGAACCCGGCCGCCCGGAACCGGGCGAACTGGACGCCACAGAACTGGATCACGCCGGCGAGGTCGCCGGGTGGGCGGGCGTCGGCGACGGCGGTCATCGGGCGGTCCGGCCGGTCATGCGGCTCATTCCGCGAGCCGACGGCCGGTGAGGGCCAGGAAGACGTCCTCGAGGGTCGATCGGCGCACGAAGCTGCCGGTCGGCTCGACGCCGCGGTCTCGCAGGACGCGCAAGACCTCGTCGCCCTTGTCGGCGTAGATCAGCACGCGATCGGGGAGCGACTCGGTGTGGAGGTCGAGTGCCGCCAGCGCCGGTGCGGCGAAGTCGGGTCGGTCACCGGCGAAGCGAAGCTCGAGCACCTCGGGCGAGGTGTGGCGGGCGATCAGTTCTGCCGGCGAACCCTCGGCCACGATCTTGCCACCGTCCATCACCACGAGCCGGTCCGACAGCTGCTCGGCCTCGTCCATGTAGTGGGTGGTGAGCAGGAGCGTGACGCCGGCCTCCTTGAGGCGGTAGAGGCGCTCCCACAACAGATGTCGGGCTTGGGGGTCCAGCCCCGTCGTCGGCTCGTCGAGCAGCACCAACTCGGGGTCGTTGACCAGAGATCGTGCGATCGTGAGACGCCGTTTCATGCCGCCCGACAGTGGGTCGACTCGGGCATCCGCCCGCTCGGTGAGCTGGGCGAAGTCGAGCAGCTCGTCGGCCTTCCGGGCAGCGTCGGCGCGTGACACCCCGAAGAACCGGGCGTGCATCACCAGGTTCTGGCGGACGGTGAGCTCGGTGTCGAGATTGTCGTCCTGGGGCACGACGCCGAGCCGGGCCCGGATCTCGCGGCCTTCGCGCACCGACGACATCCCGAGGACCTCGAGGTCGCCCGAGGTCGGTGGCGACACCGTCGACACCATGCGCATCGTCGAACTCTTGCCGGCCCCGTTCGGGCCGAGCAGCGAGAAGGTCTCGCCGGGCGCGATCTCGAAGTCGATGCCGGCGACGGCGACGAAGTCGTCGAACCGCTTGACGAGGGAGGCGGCGCGGACCGCCGCCCCGTTTCCGAGGTCGGCCGAAGGGCTCAGGAGCGGACGGGCCGCACGTGTCGGACCCAGGCCAGGGCCGTCGCACCAGCGGCGAGCAACCAGGCCGCGCTGAGCAGCCACACCGAAGTGGTGGAGCCGGTCACCGGCAGGCTGGTCGGACCGGCCGGGGCAGGCGTGGTCGTCGGGCCGGCCGGGGTCGGGCAGTCGGGGTCGTTCGGGTCGGCCGGGTTGCCGTCGCCGTCGACCGGGCACGGCGCCTCGGTGGTCGTGGTCGTGGCCGGGCAGTCGGGATCGTCCGGGTCGATCGGGTTGCCGGCCGGGTCGGTGGGACACGGGTCGGTGGGCACCGTCGTCGGGCCCGAGGGCGTCGGGCAGTCGGGGTCGTCGGGGTCGACAGGGTTGCCGTCGCCGTCGACCGGGCACGGATTCTCGGTCGTCGGCGGGACCGTCACCTCGGGCACGGTCGTCTCGGTCGGCGGGGTCACCACGCTGCTCGCGGCGCAGATGGTGATGGCAGAGGGGTGCACCGAGCCGGGCTTGCCGTCGGGGTGGAGGTCGGGGCGATGGTGGGCACGCACGCCGTAGGCGGGTTCGGTGAGCTCGACGGTTCCGAGCGAGCCGACCCAGACGCCCTCCTCGACGTTGTCGGGCAGGTCGCCCGAGGGTTCCGACACGGCGATCACGTTGCCGTCGGCATCGAGGAACTGCAGCTCCCAGATCTCCGACGTCTGCTCGGCCTTGTCGCGTCCGGTGTATCGGTCCCAGCTGCGGGCCTCGGGGATCTCGACCAGGCCCGGAGGCAGATAGATGGGGAGGGTCTGGGTGTAGGCGTTGCCGCCGACCTTGAGCTTGACGTCGCCGAAGTCGACCGACTCGCACGGCGGATCGACGGCCTCCGCTTCGTCCTGCGCAGCGGCTGGCGCGACGCCGAATGCAAGGGTGCCGAGCGCGGCGCCAGCGGCGGCGAACCGACGTCGCCACGACGAGTGCTTCCGACTCGGCGAATTCGCCGTGGTCGTGAAGAAGAACATGGGAACCTCCACAACTTGCCCGAGCGCGACACTACCGCCCAGGGAGTGGTGCCGCGGTGGCTTGACGCAAACTTGCCGGAGGTTTCTGCCGCCGAGGGTGGCGGAATCGCGCTCAGTGTGACGGGTCGGTCACCAGGCGAGAGATGGGCCCGATCGGCGGATCAGGCCAGTCCCCAGATGAGGCCTTCGGCTGTCCCCTCGGCCCGAAGATCGCGGGCCATGGTGGTGCCGGCCGGGGTGAGGACGAACACCCGTCGCGGCGGCCCGCCCGATACCTCGACCTCGGTGCCGGACTGGGCGACGAAGCCCCGCTCCATCAGTCGAGCCAGGCAGCGGTAGAGCGTGCTGTAGGCCATGACCCGGGTGTGGGGCTCCGCCCGTCGGAGCTCGCCGGCCAACGCATAGCCGTGGAACTGGTCCTCGCCCGAGGACGCAAGCGAGTCGGCGGCGAGGAGCACGCGCTTCTCGTTGGGGATCAGTCCGTCGTCGGCGGGGCGGCGCATGGCATCAGTGTAGGAGTCTCGGGCAGGCGGCACGGCGAGTCGTTCGACACCATTCGTGACCTGTGCTCACGGTATGTTGTCCCCAACCCCGCTGGGTCGTGCAGCCTGCGCGTTGCCGGTCTCGTTCAGCGGGGCTGTGTCGTAGGGCCCCGCGTCGAGCTGCCAGCGGCCGGACTCCTTCACGAAGGTGAACCACCGGCCATCGGCGAGGCGGCGGGCCGATCGGGTGTCGTCGAGCCGGATCGTCTCGACCGCATCCACCACCGCCTCGACCCCCGCGCTGGCGCCTCGCTCCCAGCCCCGGGCTCGAGCCCGGGCCTCGGCGGGCGAGATGCCGGCACTCCGGGTGAGCGAACGAACCCGGTCGTCGTCTCCCGCGGCGAGGCCATCGGCGATGCGTCGAGCCAGATCGGTGCGGATGTCGAGGTCGAGCAACGGGCTCGCGCCCTCGGCGACGGCGCGGGCCCGTGTCATCGCGTCGAGCACGAGTTCGCGGAGGCCAGCCGCGGTGAACGGAGCCGACTCGGGGGGTGCTCCCCAGTCGGGCGCGTGGGCCTCGGCCGGCTCCGGCAGCGGTGGGGGGAGGTCGGCGGGTGCGGTGTGCCAGGCGGCTCGGAGCGCGGCGGCCGGGTCGACCTGGGGGGTCGCTGCGGCACGCCGCCCGTCGGGCTCGGGGAGCATCTCGGCGGTGTTGCCCGCGCCGTCGTCGCCGGCCCTGTCGCCGCCGGCGTCGGCGTGGTCACCCGGCTCGATCTTGTCGGACTCGCCGCGTCGACGGCGGGCGACCCGCTCGACGAGCTCGGCGTGGGGCAGCCCTCGGAACAGGAGGAGGTCGAACGGCTGCTCGTCGAAGGCATCGGCCAGGAGGAAGAGGATCGCTGCCTGATGCTTGCAGACCCCGTCGTGGTGGGGGCAGCTGCAAACGAGGTCGAGCCGTGAGGGATCCGGCAACAGGTCGACGCCGAGATCCGCGGCCCGCTCCAGCAGGTCGGGCTCGAGCTCGCGGTCGAGCAGGGCGGCGGTCTGGGTCCCCGACCCGGCGATCAGGTCGAGCAGGGTCGACGCCGTGTCGTCGTCGAGGGGTGGGTGAGTGGCGACCACCTCGTGGCGAACACGAGGGCCCGATCGGGCCGTTGTCTCGGCCCGGCCGGGCTCGAGGTGGAGCTCGAGCTGCCAGTCGTGGAGCGCGTAGGTGCGGCCGACCTCGATGACGGCGCTGCCGAATCGGTCGGCGTCGTCACATCGGTCGAGCCAGCGTTGGCCCCACGGTCGTCCCGGCGTGGGTGCGGTCGCAGCGACTGTCGACGGCTCGCTCATGTCGTCACCGCTGGCTCGTCGGGGTCGTCACCGTCGCCGTCGAACTCGCCCCCGGCGCCCAGACGCACCAACTCGGCCAATTCGTCGTCGCCGAGTTCGGAGATCCACCCCTCGCCGCCCCCGACGACGGCGTCGGCGAGCGCCCGCTTGTCGGCGAGCAGGGCGGCGATGCGGTCCTCGATCGTGCCCTCGCTGATCAACCGGTGGATCTGCACCGGACGGTCCTGGCCGATCCGCCACGCCCGGTCGCTGGCCTGGTCCTCGACCGCCGGGTTCCACCAGCGGTCGAAGTGGATCACATGGGTGGCGGCCGTGAGATTCAGCCCCGTGCCGCCGGCCCGCAGTGACACGACCAGCACGTCGTACCGGCCATTCTGGAAGTCGTCGACCAGCCGCTCGCGGGCGGCGATGTCGAGGCCACCGTGGAGGAAGGCCACCCGCAGGTCGTGGTCGGCGAGGTGGTGCTCGAGGAGCCGACCCATCGCCACGTACTGGGTGAAGACCAGCGCCGCCTCCCCGCCGTCGACGATGGCGCGCAGGAGGTCGGTCGTCGCGTCGAGCTTGCCGGAGCGTCCCGGAAGTACGCCCTCCTTGGGGTCGCCGTCGCCGAGCAGGTGGGCGGGGTGATTGCAGACCTGCTTGAGGCGGGTGACCAGACGCAGCACGAGGCCGCGTCGCTCGATGCCGGTTGCGGCCGCGATCTCGGCCATCACCTGGTCGACCACCTCCTGGTAGAGCGTCGCCTGTTCGGCGGTGAGCGGCACGAGCTCGTCGGTCTCGGTCTTGGGTGGCAGGTCGGGGGCGATCTCGGGGTCGGTCTTGCGGCGGCGTAGGAGGAACGGTCGTAACAGGCGGTTGAGGCGGGCCGACGCCTCCTCGTCGCCGTCGCGCTCGATCGGGGCGGCGATGTCGTGACGGAATCGGCTGAGTGGTCCGAGCAGGCCGGGGGTGGTCCAGTCGAGCAGCGCCCACAGATCGTCGAGCTGGTTCTGCACCGGGGTACCGGTGAGGGCGAAGCGGGCCCGCGCCGGAATCATCCGCAGCGCCTTGGCCGTGCGGGCCGCCGGATTCTTGATCGTCTGGGCCTCGTCGGCGACGAGGAGCCCCCAGTCGATCTCGGCCAACCGCTTCGCGTCGCGGCGGGCGACCCCGTAGGAGGTCAACACGACCGTGTCGCGTGTGAGGTCGTCGAGGGATCGGTCGGCGCCGTGGAAGCGGATGACGGGTACGCCGGGGGCGAACCGGTTGGTCTCCCGAGCCCAGTTGCCGACCACCGAGGTGGGGCACACCACCAAGGTCGGCTGGGCGTCGGCGCCGTCCAGCTCGACCCGCCGGGTGTGGAGGGCGAGGACCTGGACCGTCTTGCCGAGGCCCATGTCGTCGGCGAGGATCCCGCCGAGGCCGAGCTCGTCCATCTCGCTCAACCAGGCGAGTCCGCGCCGCTGGTAGGGGCGCAGATCGACGACCATCGAATCGGGGGCGGGGAGCTCGTGGCGCGGATCCCGGCCCTTGAGCCGGTCGCCGATGGTGGCGAGCGGACCCTCCACCTCGATCTCGGCCTCGACACCGTCGATCGTGAAGTTGCCGCCGAGCGCCGCGGCCAGGGCCACGGTCGCGCTCACGGTGCGAGGCGTCCGCAACCGCCGGAGCTGCTCGGCGTCGACCCGGACCCAGCGGCCGCGGAGATGGACCACCGACTGATCGGACTCGGCAAGGGCGCGGAGGTCCTCGGCCGTGAGCGGTGCGTCGCCTGCGGTCGCCCGCCACTGCAGTTCGACCAGTGAGGCCAGATCGAGGCTGCGTCGAACGGGGGTTCCCGTCCCGCCGGTGCGGCTGGCGGAGGCGGCGGCCGGCGAGCGGCCCAGGACGGGAGCGAGCACCAGATCGGTCACGAGGTCCGACGGCCACTCGATCGCGAGGCCGGCCGCGCCGAGGTCGTTGGTCAACCCGCCGGAGAGCGCCGAGACCGCCGACTCGCGCAGGACCATCGCCGTGGGCATCGGCTGCTCGAGCAGGGTGGTCAGCAGGGGCCATACCCGGGCGGCCCGGCGGAGGGTCAACAGCACGTGTTGCTCGAGGGCGTGCAGGGACCGTCGGGCCGCCTCCGGCGCCTGCCAGAGCGCCGCCAGTTCTCGGGTCACCCGTTCCTCGCCGCGACTCTGCAGCACCAGCCGGCCGATGAAGTGGCCGGACTCGTCGGCCGGCGGCTCGATGCTCAGCGCCACGAGCGGTGTGCGGCCTCCGCTGCGACGCAACAGGTCGTCGAGGACCCGGGCCGGGTCGACGGCGCTCGGCCGGGTCCCGGCGAACGCCCGATGGCCGGCGGCGACCTCGGCGCCCGACGAGCGGACAAGGGCGTCGGCGACGGCGTCGGCGACCAAGCGCACCGTCTCGGCCGCCGTCAGGGTGCGCTCGCCGTCCGCCTCGGGCACCCGTGCGCAGTAGGCGGCGGCGGGAAGGGCGGCGGCGAGGGCGTCGAGGTGGGCTCGCTCGGCGGCGCTGGGGGTGAGGGTCCAGGTGTCGAGTCCCCCGCGGGTGACGCCGGGACGGAGCCCACCGCGAGCGACGATGCCGGTCGCAGTCCGGGCGATCGCTCGGAACGCTTGGATCGACGCGTCGTCGGCTGCGTTCGCAGGTGATGCCAGGTCGTCGAGCAGGTCGATGACCGAGCAGGTCAGCACCGGAGTGTCGATCGCCTCGATCGCGCCAGCCGCGTCGGGACGCAGCAAGGTCACCACGTCGTCGGGCCGATCGACGCCCGCGGTGTGCCACACCACGAAGCGGGAGCGGTGCAGCGGTTCGCCGGGCACGAAGGTGCAGGCGGCTCCGGGTGGCGCGAGCGTCGAGGTGGCGGTCGACGCGGCTGGGGACATCCAAGCAATCCTAGGCGACGTCGCCGCCACGCTGGGCACCCGAAGGCGCGGCAGCGGCCCGGCCTTGCGTTCAGCGGGCGAGGTCGACCAGCGCGGAGATCCGTTCGGGCTGTTGCACGATCCACACGGGCAAGCCCCCGTCGGGGATCGGGGTGACGAGAACCCACTGGGCATACCAGTCGCCGGTGTCGACCCGGTCGCCGTCGGGCTCGAGCGCCTGGATCGAGATGCCGGCGTTGACCGGTAGCTCGAGCGTGGCGGAGTCGACGTTGCGGACATAGGTCCGCCCAACGACCTCGACGCCGTCGGTCGTCGCGGCGGCCGTCGCCTGGTCGCCCTCGTAGAAGCAGGCGAGGTCGAAGGTGATCGTCGCCAGGTCGGCGGAGCGCAGGTAGCCGAACCACACACCCTGGGGTAGGCCGTCGGCGAGGTTCGGCGTGCAGCCGGATCCTTCGGGGAGCCCGTCGGGAAGACGGTACGTCGGGACCGAGCCGGCGTCGTCGCTGGTGTCGGTGCTGTCGCCGGCGGCGGTGCCTGCCGGCCCGTCGTCGTCGATCGGCGCCGCCGTCGTGGGACTCGCCGTCTCCGACGACTCGGCCGTCACCGTGGTGGCGACCTGGGGGACGGGGTCGGCGGCGCAGGAAGAAGCGACCAACGCCACGGCGGCGACGGACCACCGGCGTCGGAGACGTCGAGCCGACTCGTTCGAGGAGACCGCACCCATTCGAGACACGCTAGGGAATGGTCGGGGTCGGGGCCATGGGTGGACTGCGCCGTGGGTCTGGGTCATCGGGCCCGGCCGAGAATGCGAACAGGTGTTCGTGAGTGACATCGGTTGGCCCTATCGTGGGTGGCGATGTCGATCCTGCACTCGCGATCCGCGGCCGCCGGCGCCACGATCGAGGCCACCTTCGTGGCCTCGTCGCCGCGTCGGTCGTCGTGGCTGGCGCTGTGGTCGTCCGACGACCCCGGCGGTCTGTTGCGCGGGTCGGCGTCGCTCGTGCCCGGCGACTCACCGGCGACGGCCACGGTCGCCCGACGTCTGGGGGGCGACGTCGTCGTCGACCACGTCGCGGTCCGCCGAGTGCCGATGTCGGCCGCCATCGACCTCTTGGCCGGTCCGCCGCCGCTCGAGGCCGACGAGACCGCCTCGTTCGCGGCGTGGCGGCGGGCCATCCGCTTCGCCCTCTCCGCGGTGGCTCGGGGCCGGTTGTTGCCCACCGTCACCGAGGAGGGCCACGACGGCTGGCGGCTCGACCCGCTCGATGCCGATGACCGGGCGACGCTCGGTGCGCTCGCCCTCGCGCTGCCGCCGGCCGCCCATGCCGCCGTCGACGACGCCGGGCGGATGCCCGAGCCCCTCGTGCTGGTCCGATCGTTCGTCGATGCGGTCGCCGACGCCTTCGTTCGCACGTCGGCCGCCCCGATCGTCGCCGGATCGGTCACCTTCGCCGACGCCGAGCCGCTCAAGGTGCCGCACCTCCGGCCATGGGTCGGCGAGGTCACCGCCGTCCATTGCGCCGGCTCGGGGTTGGCGATCCGGATGGAACCGTCCCTCGACGGCGAGGGGCGCGAACGGTGGCGCCTCGTCGTGCAGTTCCGCAGTCGGGAGGATCCGTCGCTCCTCGTCGACGCGTCGGCGTTCTGGCGGGCGCCGGCAGAGCTGCGGGCTCGGTTCGGGCACCACGCCGAGGCCGACCTGCGGACGGGGCTGCGTCGAGCCTCGGCGGTCTGCTCGGCCTTCCACCGGCTCCTCGACCACGTCTCGCCCGAGCGGTTGGAGCTGACCACCCTCGAACTCGAGGACCTCCTCGACCACCTCGACCAGCTGATCGAACTGGGCGTCGACGTGCGGTGGCCGTCCGAGGTGGTCGACGTGCCGATCGAACGGCGGCTGATCGTCGGTGCCTCGACCCCCGGCGACGCGATGCCGACGGTCAACGCCCTCGACGATCTGCTCGAAGTCGACTGGCAGTTCCTCCTCGACGGTTCGCCGCTCACCAAGAGCGAGCTGGCCACCCTCGCCGCGGCGAAGCGGCCCCTCGTGCCGATCCGTGGCCGCTGGGTCCGGCTCGACCGTGTGGCGCGCAACCGGCTCCGGGAGGGCACCCCGCCGCTCAGTGCGTCCGATGCGCTGGCGGCCGCACTCGGTGCCGGGCTCACCCTCGACCGCGAGGCCGGCGCAGGCGGATCGTCCGGTGGCGACGGCTCCTCGCTCCCCCTCGGCGAGACGGAGGGAGCGAACGACGAGGACGCGGTCGAGGTGGTACTCGAGGGGGCGATCGCCGACCTCGTCGATCGGCTCCGCAACCTCGACGGCGCCCGTGAGGCGCAGGAGCCGGCCAAGCTTGCCGCCACCCTGAGGCCCTACCAGCGTCGCGGTCTGGCCTGGATGAGCGACCTGTGCGACATCGGCCTGGGCGGCTGCCTGGCCGACGACATGGGGCTCGGCAAGACGATCCAGTTGCTCTCGCTCCACGCCTCACGTGGCGGCGCCACCCTCGTGGTGTGCCCGACCTCGTTGGTCGCCAACTGGGAGCGGGAAGCTCGCCGCTTCCTGCCCGGCACGATCGTGCACCGCTACCACGGCGCGTCCCGCAGCCTGCGCACCGTCGAGGACGGCGACCTGGTCATCACCACCTATGGCGTCGTCCGTTCCGACGCCGAGACCTTGGCAGAGTTCGGCTGGGATCTCGTGGTCGCCGATGAGGCCCAGCACCTCAAGAATCCTCGGAGCCGCACCGCTCGGGCGATCCGCACGATCCCCTCGACCGCTCGCCTCGCCCTCACCGGCACCCCGGTCGAGAACCGGCTCAGCGAGCTGTGGTCGATCCTCGACTGGGCCGTCCCCGGGCTCCTCGGTCCGCTGGCCACCTTCCGCCACACCCTGGCCACACCGATCGAACGCCAGAACGATCCGCGAGCCACCCGTCGGCTGGCAGCGATCGTGGGCCCCTTCCTGCTGCGTCGCCGCAAGACCGACCCCGACATCGCGCCCGAGCTCCCGGCCAAGGTCGAGCGCGACGTGATCGTGCCCCTGACCGACGAGCAGGTCACCCTCTACCGGGCGACCACCGAGGAGGTGCTCGCCGACCTCGCCGATCACGACGGCCTCGCCCGACACGGGCTGGTGCTTCGTCTGCTCACCGCCCTCAAGCAGATCACCAACCACCCGGCTCAGTTCCTCGGCGAGCGCGGCCCCCTCGATGGACGTTCCGGCAAGCTGGCCGCCCTCGACGACCTCGTGCGGGCCGCCCGAGGCAACGGCGAACAGACCCTCGTCTTCTCGCAGTACGTGGCGATGGGTCGCCTGATCGAGACCCACCTCGCCGCCCAGGGGGTGGAGGTCGAGGTGCTCCACGGTGGTCTCGACGTGAGCAAGCGGGCGGCCCTGGTCGACCGATTCCAGGCCGGCACGATCGACGTCCTGGTGCTGTCGCTGAAGGCGGGCGGCACCGGCCTCAACCTGACGGCGGCGACCCAGGTGATCCACTACGACCGCTGGTGGAACCCGGCGGTCGAGGACCAGGCGACCGATCGGGCCCACCGGATCGGCCAGACCCGCTCGGTGACCGTCCACCGGCTCGTCACCGAGGGGACCGTCGAAGACCGCGTCGCCCAGCTCCTCGCCAACAAGCGGGCGCTCGCCGACGCCGTCGTCGGCGCCGGCGGCGAGCAGTGGATCGGCAACCTCGACGACGACGACCTCGCCGCCCTGGTGCGGCTCGACAAATGACGGCCGTGTCGCTCGGCGACCAGCTGCTCGACGCGGTGCGCCAACGGGTCGGCGACGGCCCGGACATCGCCCGCGGCGGTCGTTCGCTGGTCCGGCGCGGCCAGATCCAGCTCGACGACCTGGGGCCCGGCCAGGTGGTGGCTCGCGTCGACGACGGCACGGTGGCCGACCTGTCGGTCGCCGTCCTCGACGACGTGGTGTGGCAGCGGTTCGTCGAGCTCGTGGCAGCGCGAGGCAGCCACCGTGCGGCCGTCCTCGCCGGCGAATTGCCGAGCGATCTACGCGACGAGGTCGCAGAGGCGGGGATCGATCTGGTGCCGCCGGCCCGGTCGGTGCTGCCCGACTGCACCTGCGGGGGCGCCGACCAGCCGTGCCCTCATCTGGCCGCCCTCTGTCAGATGGTGGCAGCCGCCATCGACGACGATCCCTTCGTGCTCACCTTCTGGCGGGGGCGCAGCCGAAGCGATCTGATCGCCGCCCTCGACGCGGCGCCGCCCGATCCGTCGAGTGCGAATCTCCCCGGGGCGTCCGACGCCGCCGCTCGAATCGACCCCAGCGCCGATCTCAGCACCGTGGCCCCGCTCGACGGCGTCGACCCCGGAGAGGCCCATCGGCGACGGCCGGGTCCCTTGCCGGCGATCGCGCTGCCTCCGCCACGTCGTTCGGCAGCCGCGATCGATGTGGCACCGCCGATCGACGCAGGTCTCGACGCCGTCGGTCTCGCGATGTTGATCGATGACGCCGCGCTTCGGGCGGCGGCGATGTTGGACGCGGGCGCCGACAGTCGGCTCGCCGACGACGAGGCCGCCGATCTGGCCCGACGGGCCGCAGCGTCTCCATCGGCGCTGGTGGCCATCGCCGATCGGGCGGGACGTTCGGTCGACGACGTCCGCCGGTTGGCGCTCGCCTGGCGGATCGGCGGTGCCGCCGGGGTGGCCGTGGCCGCCGGCCCGACGCCGCTGGCCGGCGCCCACCTCGACGCCGCTCGAGCCGCGCTCGGGCCGGGCGCACGGCTGTCGCCCGACGGCTGCTCAGCCGAGGAGTGTCAGCTCCGCCGAGGCGACGACGGTGCCTGGTGGCGATTCGAGCGCGACCTGCGGCTCGGCTGGTGCTGCGCCGCCGGTCCCTTCGACGACCCGGTCGACGCCGCCGACGTGATCTGAGGGGCCGAGCGACTCAGGCGGCGAGGGGGAGCACGCCACCGACGGCCGGCGTTGCGGCGGCCCCGATCGGCGTCGCCGCGACCGTTCGGGCGTCTTCGGCGGGCGTCGCGCCGAGTCGAGAGGCGAATCGGACCTCGACGCCGGCCCGGCGCAGGTTGCGTCGCAGCAGGGTGGCGGCCGCCGCCAACGTCAGGCTGGTGAGGACCGGGCCCATCATCGCCTTGAGGATCACGAACGTGGTGATCGACTGGGTGAGGAGCAGGGTGAGGGTCAGGCCACCGTTGAACAGGCTGCTGGCGGCCCACAGGAGCGAGAGCCGGGGGAAGAAGCGCTTGAGTTCGGGGTGGTTCGCCGTCGCCTCGTCGAGGGGGAGGAAGTCGTGGACCAGTCGCTCGGCCAGGGGTTGGCGCAGCGGCACGGAGATGGCGAAGGCCAGGCCGATCAGGACCGTCGAGATCGTCGGCTGCACGAAGTAGAGGAGCAGGCTGCCGGTGGCGAGGGCGACCGCCGACTTCGCCACGTTGCCGACGATGGCGAGGATCACGAGGCCGGCCACCCGCTGCCCGGTCTGCCGCTGGTAGCCGACGACACCGAGCGACCAGGCGAGGGCGCCGACGATGGCCAGCGTGGCGCCGGCCGAGGTGAACAACGCCACGAACAGGCCGGCGGGGACCAGCTTGCCGAGCACGACGTTGAGCCACGAGTGACGGATCACCGCGACCAGGCTCGGCACGACGATTCGGTCGGCGGCGACGCTCGGGGCGGGGGAGCAGCAATCGGTCATCGGCGAGGGCTCCGGCGGGGAGAGCGGGGAGGGCCCGCAGCGGATCGGGGGAGGGGTCGGGCGAGGGGCCCGCCACCAGATTCGACGGCGCGAACGGTGACGTGATGGATCATCCGGAACCTTTGCCAGGAGGCCACTCATCGTTCACCGCCGAGGGGGAGGATCACCGTCGGCCGGGTGCAACGGCTAGGTTTGGGCCCGTGGAGCCGATGCGACTCGACGACGAACAGTGGGCGACGATCCGCGAGCTCGGCCGTTTTCGGCGCATCCCCGACGGAACCTGGCTGACCCTGCAGGGCAGCACCGACCGGACGGTTTACGCGATCGCCGAGGGCTCCGTCCGCATCGTGCTCACCGCATCCTCGGGGGCCGAGGCCGTGGTCGGGCTGCGGACCGAGGGGGAGCTCGTGGGCGAGATGGCCGCCCTCGACGAGCTCCCGCGATCGGCCTCGATGCAGGCCAAGGGGCCGGTGGTGGCCTACACCCTGCCGCCCGAGCAGTTCGCCGTCTTCCTCGAACGACACCCCGACGCGTCGTTCCGGCTGCTGACGACGATGGCCAAGCGGTTGCGCGACCTCGTCCAGATGCACGCCATGCGAGGCGAGAGCCTGTCGGCTCGGATCGCCTGGACCCTGCTGTCGATGATGGAGGAGGTGGGGAGCGCGGAGCTGCGGCTCACCCAGCAGGAGCTGGCGGAGTGGACCGGTGCCACGCGAGAAGCCACGGCCCGCATCCTCACCGAGTTCCGCAAGGACGGCGCCGTCGAGACCCGTCGCGGCCGGATCATCATCCGCGAACCCAGCCTGCTCGCCGCGGTCAGCTGATCGATGGTCGCCCACCATCGCAGGTGACCCTCAGGCGGTGGTGATCGAGAGCACGGACGACGGGGCGATGTTGACGACCTGGCGCTCGACCGACACGCTCACACCCTTCACGCCGGCGGCCACGATCGTGCCCGTGACGTCGCCGTTGACGGTGCGCACGACCGAGTTGCGGCCGATGATGCGGATGGGATCGACAGGGGACTGCATGACGCTTCTCCGTTCGTTCCGGCCTGCGCCGGGTGTCGCGCAACGTTGGGCGACTGGGAGAGGCAACGGCCGACGAGGTACGGAACTGAAGCAGCGGGATCACAACGTTGGCCCAACAGCCGGCCGGCGTGACCTGGGCTGAGCCCGAGGACCCAAGCTCGTGGGTCGGACGGCCCGTCAGCTCGACGGTTCGGGCACACGGCCCAGCATGCGCTCGACCATGATCTCGACGACGACCCGGTCGGGGCGCGACTTGGGCGGGCGGTAGCGCTGCTCGTACCGGCGCTCGCCCTCGGCGGTCGACTCGGCGTCGGACCGGACGACGGCCCGGCCGTGGAGCGCGAGCCAGCGGCCGCCGTCGACCTGGCACAGCGCCACCTCGGCATCGGGGCGAGCTTCGACGTTGCGGGCCTTGACGGCGCTGGCCCACGTGATCACCCGGGCGAGGCGGGTGGTCGGGTCGTAGGTGAAGCCGACCGGCGCGACCTGGAGGGCGTCGGACGGCGACCGGGTGGTGAGGGTGGCGAGGTGGCGCTCGGTGAGGAACGCCATCACGGCGGCGCCCGGGTCGGATGGGTCGAAGTGTTCGCTCACGGGCGACCTCCCGTGAGCAGGCGACGCACGTCGTCGGCGGCCTCGACCGTGCCGGTGGTGACGTAGGCGTCGTGGTTGCCTTCGATGTGGGGCAGGTCGTAGCGGTAGTTCACCATCAGGCCCAGGCCGCGCTCCCACCCGGCGACGGTCGGGTTGGCCATCCAGTTGAGCCGCTCGACCCGTGCCCCGTTCGACAGGTGGAAGTGGGCGACGGGGTCGAGGGCTCGGGCGCCCCGGCGCTCCTCGACGAGGTAGCGGGCGGCGAGCCGGGTCAGTACCGGCTCGAGCGGAGCGAGCGATGCCGGCGGCGGCACGTCGGCGGCGGCCACGACCGAGCGCAGCGAGCGCGCCGCCTGGTCGGGGGCACCCGGCGCCAACAGCTCGGCCTCGGCCTCGGTCAGCACCGCCGGGGCACCGTCGTCGAGGGCGTCGATCAGCCAGTCGCGGAAGCCGGGGATCGGCGAGAGGGTGGCGAACCGGCGCAGGTTGGGGAGGTCGGCCTGGAGTCGTTCGGCGACCTGCTTGATCAGCATGTCGCCGAGGGGCACGCCGGCGAGCCCTCGCTGGCAGTTGGAGATCGAGTAGAAGTTGGCCGTCTCGGCATCCTGGGAAGCGATGCGGTCGGCGTCGTGGTCGAGGAGGGGGCCGAGGTCGGCGGCGATGTCGGTGGTCATCGCCACCTCGACGAAGATCAGCGGTTCGCCCGGCATCAGGGGATGGAAGAAGCCGTAGCAGCGTCGCCCTCGCCCCAGCCGACCCTTCATGTCGGCCCACGAGGTGATCTCGTGCACCGCCTCGTACTCGATCAGCTTCTCGAGCAGGGCCGCCGGGGAATCCCAGGTGATCGACTCGAGCTGGAGGATGCCGAGATGGAACCAGTCGGTGAGGAGGTGGCGAAGTTCCTGGTCGAGGGCGGTCAGCGCCGGATCGCCCTCACGGTGCGAGCGCAGCTCCTCGCGCAGGTCGACCACGAACGACAGGCCGTCCTCGAGCCCGATGAAGCGTTGCAGCAGCCGTTCTCGCGACGGGGTGAGGGCATGTGCCAGGCGGCGCTCCGCGTCGCGCCGGTCCTCGGGGTCGCGGCTGCGCACGAGGGCGTCGACGGCGGTGTCGACCGCCGCGTCGTCGTGGTCGTAGTCGTGGGCCAGGGTCAGGAAGAACCGGCGGCGCCCGAGGTCGTCGAGGGTCAGGAAGGTGGCGGCGATGGCCGAGGCCCGGCGCCGAGCGGCCAGCTCGCCGCCCTTGGCGTCGATGCAGTCGTCGATCAGTCGACAGAGGCGCCGGCGGTCGGCCTCACCGAGGGTGGGGTCGACGGGGATCGGTGTCGAGCCGTCGCTCGATCGCCAGCGGCGAACCTGCCGCACCATTCGCTCGAGCCGTCGAGCCACCACGGTGGGCCTCCTGGAGTCGGTGGGCTGCAGATGGTCAGGCCGGAGGGTTGGTCGGGCCCGGTCGGGTGTCAGCCCTCAGCAGGGGTGCCCACATAGGGCAGGGGATCGCCCGGCTTGGGCACGAGCGGCACGCTCCAGGAAAGCATGGTCGAGAGCTCCGACGCGATCGCCTTCCACTCCTCGGGGACCCAGCCGTTCGACACCTGGAGAGCCAGGTCGGGGCGGACCGCCACCAACGACGGCAGTCGCTCGATGCCGAGGCCGTCGATCGCCGTGCGATCCGGGTCGGCGAAGGTCAGGTACTTGTCGGCGAGCGGGCCGAGGAACTGCTGACAGCCCTCGTCGTCGGCCGCCACCAGCCACGCCACCCGGATGTCGGCCGGGGCGTAGTGGTGGAGGAGGTCGTCGGCGGTGTCGAGGATCCACGAGGACTCGCTCGTGTAGGGGTCGAGTGCCACCATCAGCATCGGGTACGAGGTGAGCCAGTCCCGGAGGGGATAGGCAGTACCGCGGATGGAGTCGAATGCGAGGTCGCCGGGAGCTACAGCCACGGCGGGCGAGGCTAGCGCAATTCCGGCCCGGGACCGAACTTTGCCCCGGATCCGAGCCCGGAACGCCTGATCGCTAGAGTCGGCGACGTGCACCCGATCGAGCACCTCCGATTCGTGGCCCGAGCGACCGGCGCCGACGCCGGCCTCCTCGTGCAGGAAGCCGCCCAGGCCCTCGCGGTGTTCGACCGCGATCCGGCGGCCCTGGTGACGGCCTGCCGACGACTGCTCACCCGCCAGCCCGGCGTGGGCCCGCTGTGGTGGATGGCGTCACGGCTCGTGACGGCCGGTGACGCCCGCGACGCCGCCCGTTCGGTGGTCGACGACCTGGCCGACGACCGCACGGCCCGGGAGCTGTCCCACGCCCTGCCGGGCGGAGCGACGGTGGCGATTGCCGGGTGGCCCGATCTGGCGGTCGCCGCTCTGCGGCGTCGGGGTGACGTCAGCGTCGTGGTGGTCGACGTCGAGGGCCAGGGACACGGCGCAGTCCGGTCGCTGGAACGGGTCGACGTCGAGGCCGAGGCCGTCGACGCCGCCCGCCTCGCCGGGGTCGTCGAAGGCGCCGACGTCGTTCTCGTCGAGGCGGGCGCGGTCGGGTCGGCGGCGGCCCTCACCGACATCGGCAGCCTCTCGCTCGCAGCGGTCGCCCGGGCGACCGGCACCCCGGTCTGGCTGGTCGCGGGCATGGGCCGGGCGCTGCCCGACGTGGTGTGGAACGAGTTGGTCGACCGGGTCGTCGACCCGGACGCCCTGCCCTGGACCGCCGACCACGAGGTCGTCGGACTCGGCCTCGTCGATCGCGTCGTCGGCTGGTCGGGCCCGGTCGACCCGGACGGGGTCGGCACCCTGTTGGCCGGCGCCGGGGTCGTGCCGTCGGCCCCGGAACTGCTCGTGCCGCTGCGCTGAGCGAGACCGGCTACGAGTTCGAGCTGTTGCGCTACGCGTACAGCTCGAACACCTCGGCGAAGGCCTTCTGCTGGCCGCCCGAGGTCGACGACGGCACCACGATCGGGCGGCCGACGCCGGCGTCGAACCACGCCTCGATCTCGTCCCGGACCCGGTCGGCGGGCCCCGAGATCGTGCAGTCGTCGAGCCAGGCGTCGCTCATCGCCGTGGCCACCCCGTCACGATCACCGGCGGCCAGCGCGGTCTCGACCGCGATCATCTCCTCCTCGTAGCCGGCTTCCTTCCAATAGTTGCGGTAGTTGGGGAGGGCGACATAGCCGGTGAGGGTCTTGCGGTTGCGGGCCCGGGCGGCGTCGATGTCGTCGTCGATCACCGTCGGGATCATGTTGCCGACGCTGAACCCGTCGGCCGGGGAGCCCGCACCCAACACCTCGAGGGAGTGGGCCATGCGCGACCGCGACGCGTTGGCCCACACGGCGCCCTCGGCGATCTCGGCCGCGAGGCCGACCATCTTGTCGCGCAGGGTGGCCAGCACGATCGGCGGGAGGCCGCCCATCTGGTCGGCCACGCCCCGCATCGTCGCCACGTAGTCGCGCATGTCCGACAGCGGCCGTCCGGTCGACACGCCGAGCCGGTCGATGACGGGGCCGTGGGTGACGCCGAGGCCGAGGCTGAAGCGGCCCTCGGCGATCTCGTGGAGGTAGCCGGCGGTCGTGGCCAGCTGCACCGGGTGCTGGAGGTAGATCGGCTGGATCGAGGTGCCGATCTCGAGGGTGGTGGTGGCATGGGCCACCGACAGGCACAGACCGAGGGCGTCGCCGAAGCTGGGGCAGAACACCCCGGAGAACCCGCGTCGTTCGATGTCGGTGGCGAGCTCGACGATCGCGGCTCGCTTCCCGGGGGTGGCGGCGAGGGACAGTGCAGGCATGCGGTGCGTCATGTGTCTAGTGTCACCGGCATGGGAGAACTGGTCGAATTCGCATCCAACGGCAGCACCGCGCAGGGGTACCTGGCGCTACCCGAGTCGGGCACCGGCCCGGGGCTGATCGTCATCCAGGAGTGGTGGGGTCTCAACGACCACATCAAGGACCTCACCGACCGCTTCGCCGCCGCCGGCTACGTCGCCCTCGCCCCCGACCTCTACCACGGCACCGTCGTCGAGGAGCCCGACGAGGCCGGCAAGGAGATGATGGCCCTCCAGCTCGAGCGCGCTGCCAACGACTTGTCGGGCGCCGTCGACGAGGTCCGCCGCCGGTCGGGCGCCGACAAGATCGGGGTCACCGGGTTCTGCATGGGCGGCGGGCTCACCCTGACCCTCGCCGCCCAGCGGCCCGACGCGGTGGCCGTGGCGGTGGCCTGGTACGGCGTGATCCCGTGGGAGAACGCCCAGCCCGACTGGTCGGCGGTCGAGGGGCGCATCACGTGCCACATCGCGTCGGAGGACGGCTTCTTCGGCCCCGAGGCGGCCGCCCAGCTCGAAGCGACACTCGCCGACCTCGGCAAGGACCACGAGTTCTGGATCTACGAGGGCGCCGAGCACGCCTTCTTCAACGACACCCGGCCCGAGGTGTACCACGCCGAGCACTCGGCCACGGCGTGGCAACGCACCCTCGACGAGCTCAGCTCTCTTTCGCCTGGTTGACCAGGGTGCGGGCGATGACCTTGAGGCACAGGGTCTCGTCCGCTCCCTCGAAGATCGAGAGGACCCGGGCGTCGACGAAGTAGCGCGACACCGGGTACTCCTCGGCGTAGCCCATGCCGCCGTGGATCTGCATCGCCTCGCGGGTGACCCACTCGGCGGCCTTGCAGACGTACGCCTTGATGAGGGTGGCTTCCATCTTGCCCTCGCCCTTGGCCATCATCTCGCCCACCGCGTAGGAGAACTGGCGGGCGGCCTGGATGATGGCGGCCATGCGGGTCAGCTTGGCCTGGGTGAGCTGATAGTCGGCGATCGGGTTGCCGAAGACGACGCGGTTCTCGGCGTACTCGACCGCCGACTCGTAGGCGGCCTGCATGACGCCGACGGCGCGAGCAGCGGTCTGGAGCCGACCGTTCTCGAACCCGGCCATCTGGTAGTAGAAGCCGCGGCCCTGGCCGTCGTCCATGCCGATCAGGTTCTCGGCCGGGACGAACCAGTCCTCGAAGGCGACCTCGTAGGAGTGCATGCCCCGGTAGCCGATCGTGTCGATCGGGCTGGCCTCGAGCTTGCCCTTGGTCCCGCTCGGACGCTCGTCCTGGGTGAGGGAGAAGCCGTGGCCGTCGCCGCGCTCCTTGGGGACGATGAAGATCGAGAGGCCCCGGTGGCCCTTGGAGCGGTCGGGGTCGGTGCGGGCGAGGACCATCAGCACATCGGCCCGGGCCCCGAAGGTGCACCAGGTCTTCACACCGTTGATCAGCCAGCCCTCGCCGTCATCGGTCCTGGTGGCGGTGACCTTCACGCCGGCGACGTCGGACCCGAAGTCGGGTTCGGTGACGGCGACCGCGTTCATGACCTCACCGGTGGCGAGCTTGGGGAGCCAGGTCTGCTTCTGCTCCTCGGTGCCGCCGGCCTCGAGGGCCCGGGCCAGGATCTCGGGGCGGGTGATCAGCGAGCCGCCGGCACCGAGGGAGCCGCGGCTGAGCTCCTCGGTGGCGATGACCATGCCGTAGTAGTCCGACTCGCCGCCGGTGGCGAAGCCCCCGTACTCCTCGGGGATCGAGAGGCCGAACACGCCGAGCTCGGCGAGGGAGCCGATCAGCGACTCGGGGATGTCCTCGTTGTGGCGGTGGATGTGCTCGGCCGCAGGAGCGATCAGGTCGTCGGCGAAGCGGCGGAAGGTGTCCTGGACCAGCTCGAACTCGTCGTCGAGGTGGCGGGGCCCGGCCTGGCCCGCGAGCGACGCCAGCAGCTCGGGGTTGCGCCAGGTGGCGACGAAGCTGCGGCTGGCGTCGAGGGCGGTGGGCTCGCAGCCCCACTCCGCCTCGCGGCCCCACACCTTGGCGGCGAGGTCGGCGACGGCGTCGGCCACGAACACACAGGTGAGCTGCCCCTCCAGCTCACCCTTGTTGCCGTAGTCGAGCATCGAGCGCCCGGTGGCCACCGCGGCGGCGGCGTGGGCGATGTCGTAGGCCATCACCTGGTCGGCGTCGACCGATCCGGTCTCGGCCAACCGCAAGGTGGCGGCGGTGATCACGGAGGACGCCAGATCGATGGCGTCGGCTGCGGCTTGGAGATCAGGGGCAGTCATGGCGCTGGATGGTAGGAGATGGGTCGGGCCGGGACCTAGCCGGGCCGACGTCGGGCGATCACCGGTAGCCGTAGCCCCGGCGGTCCCAGCCGTGACCCCAGCCGTGGCCGTGACCCCAGCCGCGGGACGGGGTCAGGGCGACGGTGCCCCACACGTCGGCGGCGCCCGATTCGTAGATCAGGTCACCGGTGTCGGCGTCGGTCAGGATCACGCGGATCTCGTCACCATGGCCCCACTGGCCGATGCCGGTGTCGGTCGCCTCGATCCGCACATGCACGTCGCCGTCGCGGTGACGGATCCGGCCGGTGCCCTCGGCGATCGCGGTGCCGCCCTCCCACCGGGTGCCGGCGTCGGTGAGGAGGTAGTCCCACTCGGTGGCGGTGAAGCGGATTCCGCCCCGACGGAACCTCATCGAGAAGGCGCCCGTGGGGGTGTCGGCGTCGCGGTACCGGAGGTTCAACGAGAACGTCGCCCGACCCGAGGCGCCCGGCGCGTCCGCCACGGACCCGGCCGGCGACCAGAACGAGCCGGCGGCGTGCAGACGGTGGGCGTCGGTGTCGATCACGAAGACCGAACCGGCGTCGGCGACCACGGGCTCGGCCCCGGCGACGGCGGCGGTCACGGTCACCGCGTAGGTGCCCGAGTCGTCGTAGACGTGGCCGGCGACGAGGGCGTCGCCGGTGGCGCCGTCGGACCCGACGACGACGTCGTCGACCGTGCCGTCGCCCCAGTCGACGGTCCAGGCCGTGGCGACACCGTCTGTGAGGACGGCCGCGACGGTCACGGGGTCGTCGGTCGTCGTGCGGTCGGTGTCGAGCTCGGCCTCGAGCGAGGCCTCGACGACACCGACGATCGTGACGTCCTGGGCGGTGACGGTGACGTTGCCCACCAGGTCGGTGGCGGTGACCCGCAGGGTGACGGTCCCCGGTTCGCTCGTGTCGAGCAGGCTGCCCGGGGCCACGACGACGCCGTCGACGCTGACGACGCACGAGGCGAGGCCCGAGCCGGAATCACGGCAGTCGGCGGCGATGACCACCTCGTCGCCCTGGTCGACCGTGGTCGGCACCGACAGGGCCGCCTCGGGGGCGGCGTTGTCGATCGGCACCACGACGGTGGTGTTCGTGCCGTCGGCCCCGGTGATCGTCACGATGTGGGCACCGCTGTCGGTGATCGTCACCGGCAGCTCGGCGGGTCGGCCGTCGACGGTCGCGGTGAACGGTCCGGCCTCGCCGTCGGCGTCGACGACGACGGCGCCGGTGTACCAACGCCCGGCGGTGGTGCCGTCGATGTCGACGGTCAGCTCGGCGGTCGGCGGTGCCTCGGTCGGGAGCGGTTGAGCCCGGTGGAACTCGCCCTTCGACGACGAGGTGGTGACGAGCCCGTTGTCGCGGACGACCTGGACGAGGTACTCGACCTCCTCGGTTCCGCTCGGCACGGTCGCCGAGCCACTCCACGGGGAGTTGGCCTGCAGATCGACCGCATCCCAGTCGTTGCCGCCGATCGCCCGGTAGAGGACGACGACGCGGGCCGCCGGGGTGGCATCGTCGACGTCGACGATGAAGGTCACCTGATCATCGACGATGGCGGACTGCACCGTCGAGATCGTGGCCGGCACGTTGTCGACGACCGCGCCCTCGGGCACGTAGAGGACCTCGACGTCGACATCGCTGAAGAGCCGCTGGGTGTCGCTCGCGCCGTCGTACTGGCCGAGCACGAGGTTCAGGTTCTGGCGGCTCTCGGTCCGCTGTCCTTCGCCGGGCGACGTGCGTTCGTAGGAGGCGATGGCGGCGAACGTGGACGGGAAGAGGGCGTCGGGATCCTCGATCTCGCCTTCGCGGTCGCCGTCGTCGATCACCGGGCGGGCGAAGGCGACGTCGGCGAGGGCGATGTCGGTCGAGGTCCAGTCGAGGATCAGGGCGCCGCGAGCGACCAGCCCGTCGACGGTCACGTCGTAGGTGGTCATCGGCTGGATCGGCCGGTAGTGGACCTCGAGGGTCTGGCCGTCGGCGCTGTAGAACGTGCCCTTGTCGGAGTCGTTCTCCTCGAAGGTCTCGTCGATGGTGGTCAGGGTGGCCGGGCCACCGGTGAAGGGGTCGGTGCCGAGGGTCAGCGACGGTGCGGCGGGGGTGCCCTGGGTGGTCACCCCGCTGTCGAAGCGGTACATCGGCAGGCCGTAGAGGGTGAACTCCTGGAGGACCTTCTCGTCGTAGACGCCGTAGAGGCCGACACTGGCGAAGTAGTCGTTGAACGAGTCGACGAACGCATGGCCGATCGTGCGGGGGCCGGTCCAGTACGACGGGCGCAGGTTCTCGGCGACGCCGAGGACCAGGGCCTCCGACAGGGCGACGGTGGCGGTGTCGCCATAGCCGAAGCCGGTGTTGGCCATCAGGGCGCCGCCGCCGCCGACGAAGTTCTGGGCCCAGTCGCTGCGACCGAGGGTGATGTCGGCCTCGGAGACGCCGGCGTGGCAGCCCATCGTGAACAGCCAGGCCCGCTCCAGATCGACAGTGGCGAGGTCGGAGGTCTGGAACAGGGTGGCGTCGGTGTAGGTGTCCTCGCCGGCCTTCTGTTCCGCAGCCGGGAGCGCCCGGTAGGGATCGAAGTGGGCGTTGATCGAGAGCACCGACGCCCGGTCGATCGCCGCGAGTTCGGCCTCGACGTCGTCGTCGGTCCAGGTCTCGGAGATGTCGGTCGTCAGGCCGAAGCCGGCGGGACCGCCGAGGACGTCGGCCGTGGCGGTGGCCCCGTCGGTCAGGAAGTCGTAGCCCGTGACGTAGGCACCGGTCGAGGTGTCGAGGGCGCCGTCGAAGTCGGTGAAGGTCTGCACCGCCTGGGCCACCTCGGC
>JAWSVN010000253.1:0-5700 GCA_033851875.1 Acidimicrobiales bacterium | reverse complement strand
TGTCGAGCCCGAACGCGTCGACGCCCTCGGTGTACTGGGCGATGTTGCCGGGGAAGATCGCCACGAAGAACCCGGCGGCGGCCAGCCCCACGGCGGGCCGCCAGCGACGCGGCGCCGCCAGCAGCGCCGCGCCGAGGCCGATCTCGACCACCCCGGATGCCAGCACGACGACGTCCTCGTCGAGCGGCACCCACGCCGGCACCTGGGCCTGGAACTCCTCGCGCGCCGTGGTGAGGTGACTCACGCCGGCGCCGGCCAGTGCTGCCCCGAGGGCGAGGCGTCCCAGCGTGCGCATCAGGCGCCGACCACTCGCAGGGCCACGTCGATGTTGCCCCGGGTGGCGTTGGAGTAGGGACACACCTGGTGGGCGGCCTCGACCAGACCCTGGGCGACGGCGGCGTCGACGCCGGGCAGGTCGACGTCGAGCTCGACGCTCAGGCCGAATCCGCCGGCGCCGTTCATGCCGATCCCGACGGTCGCCGACACGGCCGACTCGCCGATCTCGACACCCTGGCTGGTGGCGGTGAGGCGCAGGGCGGAGTTGAAGCAGGCGGCATAGCCGGCGGCGAAGAGCTGCTCGGGGTTGGTGGCGCCGCCCGGGCCGCCCATCTCGGCGGGGATGCGGACGTCGAGATCGATCTGGCCGTCCTCGCTGGCCGTGTGGCCGTTGCGGCCGTCACCCGAGGCGGTGGCGGTGGTGGTGTAGATGCTCTGGATCGTGTTGGACATAATTGAATTGTGCACAACTAACTTGTGGACTGTCAACCCCCGTGACGGATACCCTGGTGAACGTGGCCGCCGACCCGATCCCACATCTGGCCCTCGACCAGCAGCTGTGCTTTGCCCTGTATCGGGCGAGTCGAAGCGTCGTGCGGTCCTACAACGAGGTTCTCAAGGATCTCGGCGTCACCTACCCCCAGTACCTGACCCTGCTCGCGCTGTGGGCTGACGTCGACCGGCCGGTCGGGGTCGGCGAGCTCGGCGATCAGCTCGGGCTCGACTCGGGCACGCTCACCCCGCTGCTCAAGCGGCTCGAGCAGCGGGGGCTGGTCGAACGGCGTCGCTCGGTCGAGGACGAACGCCGGGTCGACGTGGTCCTCACCGGCGAGGGTCGGGCGCTGCGCGAACGAGCCTCGATCGTGCCGGTGCAGCTGTTCCCCGCCTACGGCATGTCCCTCGGCGACGCCGCCGAACTGCGCACCCGCCTCCACGAACTCGCCGACCGCCTCGACGACGCCTGACCGCCGCCCTCCCGCGCTGTACGCCCTCCGGAGCCGTCCCTCCGGTGTCGACGCTGCGCGCAACCGGTTGTGGTGGGCGCCGGATCTGGCGCTGGGTGCAACCGGTTGCGGTAGCCGTCGGGGGGGGTGTGCGGCGCTGGCGTGTCGGCGGGTAGCGATTGAAACAACTGATCCATCGCTTGTACGGTCGACTTCATGCAGACGTCGTTCGTCAGGGTCGAAGCCAGTCCGGAGGAGCTCGCCGAGAGCCGGGGCGTGAACGAGTTCATCGAGGCGGCGCTCGCCGCCGAACCGGCGATCCACACGCTGTCGGCGCCCGAGGCTCGCCGGGTCCGTGAACAGGGCGCCGGCGCCTTCCCGGTGGCGGTTCGCCTCGAGGGCGCCGAGGCCCGCACCGTGTCCCACGCCGGGGCCGACGTCGACGTGCGCATCCTGCGTCCGTCCGGTGAGGCCCACGGTGTCTACCTCCACCTCCACGGCGGCGGCTGGGTGCTCGGCGGCGCCGACCAGCAGGACGAGCGGCTGCAGGCGACGGCCGACGACACCGGCCTGGTCGTCGTGAGCGTCGAGTACCGCCTCGCACCCGAGCACCACCTCGACGACGCCATCGACGACTGCCTCGTCGCCGCCCGCTGGCTCCTCGAGCGCGGCCTGGCCGAACTCGTCCCGGCCGCGGCGACGGCACGCGATGCCACCGTCGTGATCGGCGGGGAGTCGGCCGGCGCCCACCTGGCCGCCGTCAGCCTGCTGGTGCTGCGCGACGAGAACGACGGCCGCCTCGACCCGGCGATCGCCGCCGCCAACCTGATCTTCGGTGCCTACGACCTCGGCCGCACCCCGTCGATGCGCAACTGGGGCGACCGCAACCTGATCCTGTCCGGCCCGATCGTCGACTGGTTCATCGACCAGGCCCTGCCCGGCACCGACGTCGAGGCCCGCCGCGACCCCCACTGGTCGCCGCTCTACGCCGACCTCTCGTCGCTGTGCCCCGGCTTCTTCGTCGTCGGCGACCTCGACCCTCTCCTCGATGACTCGTTGTTCATGGCCGCCCGCTGGGAGGCCGCCGGCAACCCGACCCGCCTCGAGGTCTACCCCGAGAGCATCCACGGGTTCCCGGCCTTCCCGACCGCACTGGGGGCTCGGGCGATGGCCTCCCAGCACGCCTTCCTCCGGGAGGTCACCGGTCGGGCATAGGCTCTCGGGGTGCGTCAGGGCCAGGAACGATCGGTGCAATCGCGGGTCGTCGAACTCCTCGACGACCTCTCCGGCGCCCAGCGTCAGGTGGCGGAGCTGCTGCTGCGCAACCCCGAGGCCATCGCCTTCGGTACCACCGAGGGCGTGGCCGCCGAGGTCGGGGTGTCGGGGCCGACCGTCGTCCGCTTCGCCGCCGCCCTCGGGTTCGCCGGTTACGCCGACCTGCGCGACCGGGTACGCGAAGAGCTGTCGGACCGGCTGCGCTCGGCGTCGGCCCGAGTCCGCCAGCGCCCTGACGACGACCTGCTCGACCGGGTCCTCGACATCGAGCGGCGCAACGTCGAGCGAACGATCGCCGGCCTCGACCCGGTGGCCGTCGACCTCGCCGTCAACCTCCTCGCCGACCATGACCGTCGGGTCTGGGTGTTGCCCAGCTCGCAGTTCGAGGGACTGGGCCGCCGCCTCGTCGACGAGCTGTCGATGTGCAGCGGACGCCCCCGGCTCCTCGTCGGGTCGGAGTTCCGCGTCCGCACCGAGCTCGCCGCCGCCAGCCCTGGCGACGTGCTCGTGACCCTCGACGTGCAGCGTCACGAGGCCTGGCTGGTCCGCACCCAGCGCACCGCCGTCGCCGCCGGCCTGGTGCCGGTGGCCCTCACCGACCGACTGCCGTGCTCCCTCGCCCTCGACGACGGTCACGCCCTCACCTTCTCGTGTGACACCGCCACCCCGTTCGAGAGCCAGGTCGGCGCCCTCGTGGTCGTCAACGCCCTCGTCGCCGGCCTGGTCGAACGGATACGCCCCGAACTCGTCGACCGCATCGACCACCTCGAGGGTCTCTGGTCCGACGGGCTCTTCGAGTACTGAGCCTCGCCCGTTCCCGATGGTTGCGAGCAGGCGGTGGCTCGCCGTGGCGATCGCGTGTAGCGTTCCGTTCACTCTATGAATCAAATAGTACAAAACCCGGTGGTCACGTCGGTCGAGTTGTTCCGTGTCCACATGCCGTTCACCGACCTCGCCGCCGAAGCGATGGCCTCGTCGGACAACGGGCTCGGCATGGCGATCCCCGCCTCCGAACCCTGGACACACGGCGACTTCCTCTTCGTGCGCCTCGAGGACGAGGACGGCAACGAGGGATGGGGTGAGGTGTTCGTGTGGATGCCCGAGTCGGGCACCTCGGCCGAGCAGATGGTCCACGCCATCGAGGCCCACCTCGCCCGCTACGTGCTCGGCCAGGACCCCGCCGACGTGCGGGCCATCCGGGCCGCCATGGACCGCAACGTCGCCCGCAACGGCCCGCCCAAGGCCGGGCTCGACCTCGCCTGTTTCGACCTCGCCGCCCGGCAGATGGGGCGGCCGGTCCACGACCTGCTCGGCGGTCGCCACCCCGACCCGATCCCGATGGCGTGCCTCGTGCCCCTCGTCGCCACCGACGTGATGGTGTGGATCGTGCGCAACGCCGTCGACTCGGGCTATCGGACCGTGAGGCTCAAGCTGGGCAAGGGGCCCGACGCCGATCGAGAGATCGTCGCCGCCGTGCGGGCCGAGGTCGGCAACGACATCCGCATCCGGGTCGACTACAACCAGGCCTACCGACCGGCCGAGGCGATCCGGGCGATCAAGGCGATCGAGCCGTTCGGCATCGACGCCGCCGAGCAGCCCCTGCCGATGGGTGACGTGCTCGGCATGGTCGAGGTGCAGCAGGCCGTCGACGTGCCCCTCTTCCTCCACGAGGGGTTCTTCGAGGCGTGCGACGTCGTCTCGCTCGTCGAGCTCGGCGGCAGCCGGGTGCTCGGCATCAACATCGAACGGCCCGGCGGCATCCTGCCGGCCCTCGACCTCATCGACTGGGGCGCCCAGAGGGGGATGGGCACCATCCTCCACAACCAGAGTCTCGGGGTGTCGACCGCCGCCCACCTCCACCTCGCCACCAGCCGCCTCGACCGGCTCGGACACGCCGTCGAGCTCGCCGGCGACGTCATGTTCTCTCACCCCCTCGTCACCGACCCGATCCGGATCGAGGACGGCCACTGCGTCGTGCCGCCCGGCCCCGGTTGGGGGGTCACCGTCGACCGCCACGCGCTCGACGACCACCTCGCCGGCCCGGTGTGCCACATCGATGTCGGCCAGTTCGAGCGCCATCGGGTCGGGCAGGACAGGGGAGACCGATGAGCACCAACCCGCCGATCGAGGCGCCCACCGACTACGCCACCGCCCGCCAACGGTTCCTCGACCGTGTCGCCTCGCTCGGCGGCGCGGTCCGGAGCCACCTCCACCCCCGGACCGGCCCGGCCGGTGAGGAGGTCGCCACCGACGTCGCCCGGTTCGGGCCCGGGCCCGGCGACGCCCGCAACGTGGTCGTCGTCGCCTCCGGTCTCCACGGGGTCGAGGGCCACGCCGGATCTGCCCTGCAGCGGCTCGCCCTGGCCGAGGGCGTGGTCGACGGCCTGCCCGACGACACCGCGTTGGTGATGATCCACGCCATCAACCCCTTCGGCATGGCGTGGGACCGACGGGTCGACCACGACAACACCGACGTCAACCGCAACTTCGTCGACTTCGACGCGCCCCTGCCCGAGAACCCGGGCTACGCGGACGTCGCCGCCGCCCTCAACCCCGCCGACTGGGACCCCGACGACACCGCCTGGCAGGGCGAGATCCTCGGCTACGCCGCCGACGTGGGCCAGGCCGCCATGTTCCACGCCGTGAGCGGCGGCCAGTACACGGTGCCCGACGGGGTGCAGTTCGGTGGCCGTGGACCGGGCTGGAGTCGCACGATGCTCGAAGCGGTGTGGGGCGAGCACCTCGCCGGCGCCGAGCGGGCGTGGAACGTCGATCTCCACACCGGCCTCGGCGCCTACGCCGGCCTCCTCACCTTCCAGACCGCGGACATCACCGAGCCGTCGGCCACGATCACTCAACCGATCGCCGAGCACTACTACCGGGTCGACCGCACCGTCGAGGGCGAGGCGATCCAGATCGGCGTCGTCGGTCCCGGGCTCGAGGCCTTCGCCGCTCGTGAACTGCCGGGGACGTTGATCGTGCCGATCACCCTGGAATGGGGCGTGCACGACGAGGTCGGGACCCTCACCGCGATGCGGGCCGACAACTGGCTCCACAATCGCTCCGACCCCGCTGCCGGCGAACACGCCGAACGGATCCGAGCGATGATGCGCGAGGTCTTCGCCCCCGACGCAGAGGACTGGCGCCAGAAGGTGGCCGACGACGGCCTCGGCGCCCTGCGCCGCATCCTCGCCTCCGGCCTGGC
>JAWSVN010000252.1:0-2532 GCA_033851875.1 Acidimicrobiales bacterium | reverse complement strand
AGACGACGATCGACGCCACCGACTCCGCCGTCGGCGAGCTCGACGTCGTCGACTGATCCCGGTGCGGTCGGGGCCGATCGGCCCCGACCGCCCACAGGAGCGCTCTCGCAGGGCGTCGCCGAACACGGCGACGACCCTCGAGGTCGCCTCGTCACCCCCACTCCTGGGGTGTGACCCGCTTCGCTGAGCGCGAGGCCTCCATGCCAGAAGGGCATCCGGGTGGTGTGAGCCGCCCGACGGGGACCCCCGATGGGATCCCCCTACGCATGGGGGAGTCCCCGATTCCCCCCTCGATCAGCCGTCATAGGTTGATCTCAACGAAGCAAACGCAGCGCCGGACAACACGGCGCCGCAGCACCACCACCAACCACGCGAAACCCGCACCACCCCAGGAGGGAACAATCCAATGAGCGCCGATCTTCTCGCAAGCATCCTGAGCAACCTGCTCTCCGACCACGGCGAAGCCGTTGCCTACTCGCAGGGCCCAGCCGACTACCTGGCCGCCGCCGGCGTCGCCGACGCCGACCTCACCCAGGTCGACCTGAGCGAGACCGTCTCGAGCGTGAGCAACGAGCTCAACATCGCTCCCGAGACCTCGCAGGCCATGGTCCAGGCCGTGCCGGCCGCCGCCGCTCCGGCCCCCGCCGCGGCCCCGGCTGCCCCCGCCGCTGCGTCGGCCGCCGCTGCGTCCGCCGCTTCGGTGCCGGCCCCTGCTCCCGCCCCTGCCGCCCCGAGCGTCAGCGTCGTCGAGCAGACCTTCAGCAGCGCCGTCGGTATCGCCTACGAGGGCGACACCGAGATCACCGAGAACCTGACCGACAACAGCACCGACTTCGACATCGACATCGACGGCGACATCGGTGGCGGCAAGCACGGCGACGGCGAGGTCGACATCGACATCGACAACGAGGTGACCAACGCGGTCGCCAACGGCGACGGCTCCGTGGCCGCCGGCGACGACGTCTCGGGTGCGGCCACCGGCGACGGTGCCATCGCCACCGGCGACGACGTGATCGGTTCCCAACAGAACACCGGCGACGGCGCCGTGCAGATCGGCGACGACAACAACGGCGTGGTCAACACCGGCGTCAACACCGGCGTGATCGCGGATGGCGGCGTCGAGGACGTGCAGATCGGCGATGGCAACATCGGCGACGTCTCCGACAGCCAGGTCGTCCAGGGCGACGGCAACACGACCGTCGGCTCGGCCGGCAACGTCATCTCCGGCGACGGCAACGAGGTCACCCAGGTCGAGGGCTTCGGCAACACCGTCGGCGACGGCAACGTGCAGGGTGCCGGCAACACGGTGGGCGACGGCAACACCGTCATCCAGGGCAACTCCGACGTGAACGCCAACTTCGGCCAGGGTGACATCACCGACGCCGAGAACGCCGTCATCGACGACTCCAACGTGGCCTTCGGCAACGGCACGGTCCAGGACAACGACACCGACATCGACGCCTCGACCAACGACTCGTTCAACCAGGACAACGACACCCAGACCACGGTGATCGATGCCTCGACCAACGACTCGGGCAACTTCACCGCCGTCGACTCCTTCAACGTCGAGGACTCGGGCAACATCACCGAGACCATCGAGGAGAACTTCGATCTCGAGGTCGACATCGAGGACTCGTTCCAGGCCGAGCAGACGCTCGTCGACGAGACCAACGTCGAGACCACGATCGACGCCACCGACTCCCTCGTCGCCGAGCTCGACGTCATCGACTGAGTTTCCGCCTCGCCCGTCGACCGCCCACCCCCGGCGGTCGACGGGTGAGGCCAGGTCGTGCCGCAAGAGGGAAGCGGCACGTTCGGTTCGCCCCCAGGGGCGAGCCATGCCGGCCCCGGTGGTTCGCCCGCCGCCGGGGCCGGATCGCCCTCGCCACTGGTTCCCGTCGGGTACGGCTCCTGCAACCGCAGCGTCACCCGAACCTTCCATCACCACAGCGCCGAGAGCGCCCCCACCCAAGAAAGACGAAGCGCCATGAACCCGACCGACCTGCTCACCAACATCATCACGAAGATCCTGGGCGACAAGGCCGAGGCTTCCGCCTACGCCGAGGACCCCAGCGGGTACCTGTTGGCCGCCGGACTCGGCGCCTGCGACCTCAGCGAGATCGACATGGCCGAGGTGGCCGCCGAGGTCAGCAACGAGCTGGTCCTCGCCCCCGAGGTCTCCGAGCAGCTGGTCGAGGTGTCGGCCGCCGGGCCGGTCGGCGAGTCGCCGGCCCCGAGCCCCTCGTCGGCGCCGAGCTCCAGCCCGTCGTCGAGCCCCAGCTCGAGCCCCAGCAGCTCGGCTCCCACCACCTCGGCCCCGGCCCCCGCTCCGGCTCCGGCCCCCGCTCCCGCCCCGGCCCCCGCTCCCATCCAGGTGGTCGAGCAGACGGTCAACGAGTACGTCACGATCGTGTACGAGGGTGACACCGAGATCGTCAACAACATCACCGACAACTCGACCACCTTCGACGTGGACGTCGACGGTGACGTCGAGGGCGATGTCGACATCGACATCGACAACGAGGTGACCAA
>JAWSVN010000251.1:0-3894 GCA_033851875.1 Acidimicrobiales bacterium | reverse complement strand
CCGATCGGCGTGACCGCCTCGCACGATGACAGACCGGGGACCTCGACGGTGACGACCTTGCGGTCGACGATCGATCGGAGGCGCCGGTTGCCGCGGTCGGCCACCCACAAGGTGTCGCCGTCGCTGGCCACGTCGCCCGGGTGTTGGAACAGGGCGCGGTGGACCGGGCCGTCGACCAGGCCCGGCTCGAGCGGCGGGGTGGCGGTGAGCGTGGCCACGTGACCACGGTCGTCGAGGAAACGCAGGGCGCCCGTGCCGCTGTCGCAGAACACCAGGCCCTTGTCGACCCGGGTGACCGCGGTCGGCTGGCAGAGCTCGGCCGATCCGGCGCGGCCGTCGGTCAGACCGGTGCGGCCGGAGCCGCCGATGATTCCGACTGCGTCGGCAGCCGCGGCGTCGGGGCGTTCCTCGTCCGGGAACGAGATCCGGAGCAGCTGGTCGGCGCCGGCATCGGTCACCACGATCGATCCGTCGCGATCGGCGGCCACACCGAGCGGCCAGACGAGCCCTTCGGCCAGCGTGGCGGGGGCGCCTGTGTCGCCGACCGCCTCCGGATCGAGCTGGATGCCGACGACCCGACCGCTCGACGGCGACGTGCACGCCACCAGTCCGCCGACGATCGCGACCTTGCGTGGATCGGGCACGTCGATGTCCTGCTCGATCTCGACGCGAGCGAGGTCCCGATCGAGACGGCCGACCAGGAGTCGGTCGTTGCCGTTGTCGGCGATGACGATCCGTGAGCCGTCGATGGCCACACCGGTCGGCCGGCGCAGCGACCGGCTCGCTCGGGTGTGGAAGGTGGCCGGTCGCGACATGGCAGGAAGGTCCGCCGTCGACCTGCGGTCGTCGCGGCGCCTGCCGAGGTGGCGGCCGCCGTCGGTGAGCGGTGAGCGGCGGTCGGCCCGAGCCGCTCGCCGCGCCGCGTCGAGCACGTCGACGAGCGCGTCGAGCGCGGCGTCGCCGCCCGGCCGCCCGAGGCCGGCGCCGCGGACCCGTCCTCGATGGTCGACCACGAGCGTCGTCGGCCAGCCGTTCGGCCCCAGTCGCGCCCAGGTGAGATGGTCGGGGTCGTGGACCGGCCGCACGGCCACACCCTCGGTCCGGGCCACGACCCGCTCGAACCACTCGGCGGCGATCGCCGGGTTGCGGGCGTAGCGGTAGCGGGGCGAGTGCACGGCGACGAGGTCGACGGGAACGGTCGTACCGGTCGACGAGCCGGCCAGCCCGGACGACTCGAAGGCAGCGACGGCATCGCCGACTCGGCGGAGCATCGCTGCGCAGGACTCGTCGAAGGCGGTCACGAAGGTCACGACCGTCACCCGCCCGGGCGCCGGCACCACGTCGACCGGTTCGGTCGACGTGAACGGCCACACATGGCCGGTGATGGTCGGCAGGCGAGGAGCCATCGGTTCCCATCGGCACGAGGACCGCCTCTGGTGAGGCGTGACGGGTTGCACTAGCTTTTGTTCGGTCAAACCCGCTGAACGGAGGCGCACCGTGAAGGTCCCCATGACGATCAACGACTTCCTCGATCGAGGAGTCAACGTCTACCCCGACCGGGTGGCGATTGTCGACGAACCCGAGCAGCCGGCCGCGTCGCTCGGGCGCATCACCTTCCGGGAGTTGGGAGACATCCGCCGCCAGATCGGCGTGGCCATGGACGAGATGGGCATCCCGATGGGGGGCCGGGTGGCGATGGTCAGCCACAACGCGGCCCGCCTGCTCACCTTCTTCTACGGCGTCAGCGGCAACGGCCGGGTGTTCGTGCCGATCAACTTCCGCCTCAGCCGAGACGAGGTCGCTTACATCGTCGAGCACTCCGGGGCCGACTATCTCCTCCTCGATCCCGAGATCGCCGAGGACCTCACCGACATCCCCACCAAGAAGACCTGGATCATGGGGCCCGACTCCGACGCCGACTGGTACGGCAAGGAGGGCACGCCCCAGCCCTGGGAGCCCGACGAGGACGCCACCGCGTCGATCAACTACACCTCCGGCACCACCGCCCGCCCCAAGGGCGTCGAGCAGACCCATCGGGCCCGGTGGACCAACGCCGTCACCTTCGGGTGGCACGTCGGGGTCAACGATCGTGACGTCTACCTCCACACCCTCCCGATGTTCCACTGCGACGGCTGGGGGATGCTCTACACGGTGATGGCGATGGGGGTGAAGAACGTCGTGATCCGCAAGATCGACGGCGCCGAGATCCTGCGTCGGGTCCGAGACGAGGGCGTCACCCTCATGTGTGGCGCGCCCGCCGTCGTGGCGGCCGTGCTCGACGCCGCCGCGGAGTGGGAGGGCGAGATCCCCGGCAAGGACAAGGTCCGCATGGTCGTCGCCGGCGCCCCGCCGCCCTCGAAGACGATCGAGCGGATGGAGACCGAACTCGGCTGGGAGTTCATCCAGATCTACGGCCTCACCGAGACCGCCCCGCTGCTCACCATCAACCGGGCCCCGATGGAATGGGACGAACTCGACCCCGGCGAGAAGGCCACCCGTCTGTCGCGAGCCGGCGTGCCGGCGGTCGGCATCAAGATGCAGGTGTCGAACACCGGCGAGCTCCTCGCCCGCGGCAACCACATCCTCAAGTCCTACTGGGAGAATCCCCAGGCGTCGGCCGAGGCACTCGAGGGCGGCTGGTTCCACACCGGCGACGGCGGCGTGATCGGCGACGACGCCTACATCACGATCACCGACCGTAAGAAGGACGTGATCATCTCGGGCGGCGAGAACGTCAGCTCGATCGAGGTGGAGGACGTGCTGTTCTCCCACCCCGAGGTCAACGAGGTCGCCGTGATCGGCGTGCCCCACGAGAAGTGGGGCGAGACGGTCAAGGCGCTCGTGGTCACGGCCCCCGGCTCGACCCTCGACGAAGACGCGCTCCGGGACTTCTGCCGGGATCGTCTCACCCATTACAAGTGCCCCACCTCGATCGAGTTCCGGGACGAACTCGCGCGCACGGCCACCGGTAAGCTCCAGAAGTTCAAGCTCCGCGCTCCCTACTGGGAAGGCCGTGATCGGATGATCAACTGAGACGCTCGCTCCCGTCGGCCCGGCTCGCGGCCTCGTTCGTCGCCGCGACCGGGCTGCTCGGCGCCTGCAGCACCGAGCTCGACCCGGCCGAGGTGGCCGACGCCTTCGCCGACGCCCACCCCGAGGCGACCGGGGTGCAGGCGCAGTGCGTGGTCGACACGCTGTTCGACACCTATGGCGCCGACGGGCTCGAACTGGAGCTCGAGCGGGCCGTCGCCGACGACGACTTCGAGGAGACCCAGTACCGGGCGATGTTCGCCTGTGGGATGCGCGAGGACGTGCGCGACCAACTCGCCGGGCAGCTGGAACGGCGAGGGCTGACGACCGGCGAGGCCGAGTGCGTGGCCGACGCCCTGACCGGGGATCTCGACGACGACGACCTCGACGTGCTGCTCAGCGGCGAGCTCACCGACGCGTTCTTCGACAAGTACTTCGGCGCGATGTCGGCCTGCGACGCACTCCCTTCCTGACGGCCGGGCATGCTGGTGCCATGACTGACCTGTCGAACGCCGACGCCCGGATCGCCGAGCTGTGGGTCGACGAGATCGTGCCGCAGCTCACCGACTACATCGCGATCCCGGCGCTGTCGCCGGCGTTCGACGCCGACTGGCACGCCAATGGCCACCTGGCCGCCGCCGTGGAGCAGATCCGCACCTGGCTGGCAGCGCGACCGATCGCCGGACTGGTTGTCGAGGTCCACGAACTCGACGGCCGCACCCCGGTGATCCTGGCCGAGATCCCCGCCTTCGGCGACACGGCCGGCGACGCGGCCGGCAGCGCGATCGAAGACGCCCCCACCGTCCTGCTCTACGGCCACCTCGACAAGCAGCCCGAGATGACCGGCTGGCGTGACGGCCTCGG
>JAWSVN010000250.1:0-475 GCA_033851875.1 Acidimicrobiales bacterium | reverse complement strand
CCACCGACGAGGTCGCCGAGGAAGCCGATGAGATGGCCGACGAGGAGATGGCCGGCGACACGATCGTCGACATCGCCGCCGCCAACGATGATTTCACGATCCTCGTGCAGGCCGTGCAGGCCGCCGGTCTGGTCGACACCCTCTCGGGCGACGGCCCCTTCACCGTCTTCGCCCCCACCGACGCCGCCTTCGAGGCCGCCCTCGCCGATCTCGGGCTGACCGCCGAAGAGCTTCTCGCCAGCGAGGACCTCGCCTCGATCCTCACCTACCACGTCGTGCCCGGCGCCGTCATGGCCGCCGACGTCGTGGGCCTCGACGGCCAGCAGGTCGAGACGGTCAACGGTGCGTCGGTGACGATCACCGTCGACGGCGACACGGTCATGGTCGACGGCGCCAACGTCGTCACCACCGACATCGAGGCCTCGAACGGCGTGATCCACGTGATCGACGCCGTCATCCTCCCCGCCGGCTGATC
>JAWSVN010000249.1:1564-1798 GCA_033851875.1 Acidimicrobiales bacterium | reverse complement strand
GGGGCGGTTCGGAGAAGCCGAAGCCAACGGCGGGCTGGGGAGGCGCCAGGGCGCCGAGGTCAGCGCCATCGAGGGTGGCGGTCGCCCGCTGCACCCGACGCAGGCGCTTGGCCCGGTAGAGCTCCTCGACCCCGCTCGGGCTCACCCCGAAGGTCTCGACACCGAGGAGCCGGCGGGCGATCGGGGCCTCGATGCGTTCGGTCACCCAGTCGGGGCGGGGCGGGAACGGGATCG
>JAWSVN010000249.1:0-1476 GCA_033851875.1 Acidimicrobiales bacterium | reverse complement strand
TCCCGGGGGCCGTGGGTGGCGATGCGGCCCGGCACGTCGTGGCCGATGGCGACCGCCAGGGCCGGGATGGCAGCGAGCAGGCCACCGAGATCGACCCCGGTCTCGATGCCGGCGTCACCGAGCACGTGGACGAGGTCTTCAGTGGCCAGGTTGCCGCCGGCGCCGGCGGCGAACGGGGAGCCGCCGAGGCCGCCGAGGGCGGTGTCGAAGCGGGTCACCCCGGCCTCGATGGCCGTCCAGGCGTTGAGCAGGGCGGTGCCCCGGGTGTCGTGGAGGTGGAGGCCGACGTCGATCCCCGTGTGGTGGAGGACCCGCTCGACCCGGGTCGGGGTGGCCATGCCGGTGGTGTCGGCGAGGGTGAAGCGGCCGGCGCCGACGGCGCTCAGTTGGGCGATCAGGTCGGGCACGGTGCCGGTCGGCTCGTCGCCGGTGTACGGGGAGCCGAAGACGCAGGAGATCACCACGTCGACGGTCCGCCCGTCGGCGACCTCGACGATCGTGGCGATGTCGGCGATCGACTCGGCGATCGTGCGGCGGATGTTCTTCTCGTTGTAGACCGGGCAGGCCGAGATGGTGACCGTGAGGGCGTCGACCCCGGCTTCGACGGCGAGCTGGGCGCCCTTCACGTTGGGCACCAGACCCCAGTAGGTGACGTCGTCACGGCGGTCGATGCCGGCGAGCACGGCGGCCGGTTCGGCCATCTGGGGCACGGCCTTGGGCGACACGAACGACACGGCCTCGATGTGGGTCAGGCCGGCGTGGGCGAGGGCGTCGACCAGGGCGATGCGGGCCTCGCGCGGCACCGGTTCCTCCGACTGGAGCCCGTCGCGGGGGCCGACGTCGCGGATCTCGATCGTGGGAGCACGCATCGCCAGAGGCTACCGAGCGGGCCTCGTGCTAGACCAGGCCGATGACCGCCGCCGCTGACACCCGATGGCTCGACGCCACCGCCCACGCCGAACTGTTCGCCTCCGGGAAGGCGAGCTCGGTCGAACTCGTCCAGGCCGCCGTCGACCGGATCGAGGCGCTCGACGGACCGATCAACGCGGTGGTGATCCGCTGGTTCGACGACGCCCTGGCCGAGGCCGCCGACTACGACCGGCGACGGGCCGCCGGTGAGGAGCTCGGCCCGTTCGCCGGGGTGCCGTTCCTCCTCAAGGATCTCTACGCCCCGATGGCGGGCAAGCCGATGACCAACGGCAACAAGGCGTTGGCCGAGGCGATGCCGATCTCGCCGAGCGACTCGAACCTGGTGGCCCGGTTCCGCGACGCCGGGCTGGTGGTCATGGGGCGCACCAACTCGCCCGAGCTGGGCTCGCTGCCGGTGACCGAACCCGAGGCGTTCGGGCCGACCCGCAACCCGTGGAACCTCGACCACACCCCGGGCGGCTCGAGCGGTGGCGCGGCCGCGGCGGTCGCCGCCGGCATGGTGCCGTTCGCCAACGCGTCCGACGGTGGTGGTTCGATCCGGATCCC
>JAWSVN010000071.1:0-10163 GCA_033851875.1 Acidimicrobiales bacterium | reverse complement strand
GTGTCGCATGCCCACCCAGCCCGAGTCGACGCCCACCTCCTGGACGATCGGTGACGTGACGGTCACCGAGATCGTGGAACTCACCACGCTCTCACGACTCCATTGGCTGCTCCCCGACGCCACGGCCGACAACGTGCTCGAGATCCCGTGGATGCAGCCCCACTACGCCACCGACGAGGGCAAGGGCTGGATGACGATCCGAGCACTGGTGATCGAGAGTGGCGACCGGCGCATCCTCGTCGACACCTGCCTCGGCAACGACAAGGAGCGCGACGTGCCGGCCTGGAACCAGCTGTCGACCTCGTTCCTCGACGACCTCACCGCCGCCGGCTTCGCCCCCGACACGGTCGACACCGTGCTCTGCACCCACCTCCACGTCGACCACGTCGGCTGGAACACCCGCCTCGACGGCGACACCTGGGTCCCCACCTTCCCCAACGCCCGCTACCTGTTCGCGGAGGCCGAGTGGGAGCACTGGAGCTCGGAGACCTCGGGGATGGACGCCGTGCTGCGGGCCGACTCGATCCAGCCGGTGCTCGACGCCGGCCTCGTCGACCTGATCCCGACCGACGCCGAGCTCACCCCGGAGGTGAGGCTCGTGCCGACGCCCGGTCACACCCCCGGCCACGTCAGTGTCGTGATCGACAGCGGTGGCACCCAGGCCGTGATCACCGGCGACCTGTCCCACAATCCGTGCCAGGCCGCCCGGCCCGAGTGGGGGTCGAGCTTCGACGTGCTGCCCGAGCTCGCCGAGGCGACCCGGCGGGCCTTCTTCGCCGAGCGGGCCGAGCGGGGCGACCTCGTGCTCGGCACCCACTGGGAACCGTGCGCTGCCCGCATCCACCCCGACGGCGAGCGTGACGGGCGCCCCGTCTACCGGGTGGAACCGGTCGACGCGTCGAGCTGAGCGAGCACCAGCGCCACCGCCCGGTCGACCTCGTCGGGGTGGAGGGTGGCGAGGATCCGGTCGTGATGGGGGCGCTCCCAACTCCCATCGCGGGCCTCGGGTCGGTCGACGATGATCGTCGGCAGCTCGGCTGACCGCCAGCCCTCGACGATCACCAGCTCGGCTTCGGCGAAGAAGAGGCGCACGAGGTCCTCGAGGGGCGGGGCGGTGCCGGCGTCGCTCATCCACGCCACCTGATTGGCCCCCACCAGCAGGGTCTCGGCGCCGGCCTGACGCATCTTCCACGAGTCCTTGCCGACCGTGTCGAGCTCGATGCGGTGGGCGTCGTGTTTGATCGCCGCCACCCGGTGACCGGCGTCGGTGAGTCGGCCGATCACGTCGGTCACCATCGTCGTCTTGCCGGTGCCCGACGGTGCGACGAATGACACCATCGGCGGGAGGCCCGCCCGGTCGGAGGAGTGCGGTGACGCAGCCATGGCGGAGGTTGTAGCCGCCGTCGTGGTCGACCGCACACCACCCGATTGCTGCGGACCGGGTTCACCCCTCACACTGGGTGGCGTCGCGCCGAATCTGTGGGCCGGCAGACCCCAGGGACGAGGCCTGCTGCGCGGGAACGACAAACCAAGGACGGACTGGATGGCAGCCATCCACCACGACACGCGACGCGCCGGCGACGCGAGTGTCAGCGACGACGATGCGATGAAGGCCGAAGAGGTCTCGGCGGTCTATCGAGCCCTCGTGCGTCGCTTCCACCCCGATTGGCGGGCCTTGGCCGGCCGGGCCACTCCCGAGGGTGGCGCCTCGATGTATCGGCTGTGGGAGGCCCACCAGACGTTGACGTCGTCGATGCTGCCGATGGTGCGGCCCGCCTCGGCCGCCGAGCCGATCGTGGAACGGTCGCTCGACCGCCTCCGCCCGCCCAACGAGAACGAGTGCCTGTTCTGTGGGTTCACCCCGGCCGAGCCGGCCCGGTTCCGCCACCAGGAAGCCGGCTTCCTCGACCGGGTGATGGTGCCCTTCGAGGGCACGATGTGCCGGTCGTGCGCCCAGGCCGTCGGGCGACGCAAGCAGGCCCAGACCGTGCAGACCGGTTGGTGGGGCGTGCGGGCCCCGTTCGCCAACGTGGTGGTGATGACCGCCAACGCCGCCGAGCTGCGCCGGGTGAAGCGCCAGCCGCCGCCCGAGGAGCGGGCCGACAACGTGATCAGCCTCCTGCGGGCGCCGATGGCCACCTACGCCGAGGTCGAGAACCCGCGCGGCCTGACCGACTGAACAGTCCGACAGCCGGCTGAACGGCGGCGCGGAGCGAATTCGGTCTTGCCTCGGCGGCGCTCTCGTGGTTTGATGATCGAGATGTCTGCCGCCCGCGCCCTCGTAGTACTCCTCGACTAGCGCACGTCGACATCTCTTCGCGTGCGCCCAGCCTCCCTCCGGGGAGGCTTTCTCGTTTTTCCCCCTCAGACTGTTTCCCGCAACTCATCACTCCCTGGAGACCGACATGTCGGCACCCGAACCGAGCACGCCAGACCGCATCAACGGTGGCGAAGCCCTCATCCGCAGCCTCGAGATGGAAGGCGTGGAGGTGGTGTTCGGCTACCCCGGCGGCGCGATCCTCCCCGTCTACGACCCGATCATCGGCTCGCCGATCCGCCACGTGCTCGTTCGCCACGAGCAGGGCGCCGGCCACATGGCCGAGGGCTACGCCCACGCCACCGGCAACGTCGGCGTCTGCATGGTCACCTCCGGCCCGGCGGCCACCAACATCGTCACCCCGCTCGCCGACGCGATGCTCGACTCGGTGCCGATGGTGTGCATCACCGGTCAGGTCGCCCTGCCGGCGATCGGCACCGACGCCTTCCAGGAGTGCGACACCACCGGCATCACCCGGTCGATCACCAAGCACAACTACCTGGTCACCCGGGCCGAGGACATCCCGCGGGTCATCCGTGAGGCGTTCCATCTGGCCCGCTCGGGTCGGCCCGGGCCGGTGCTGGTCGACATCCCCAAGGACATCGTGTCGGCCCAGAACCCCGACGCCTGGTTCGACTGGTACTGGCCCGAGACCCTCGACCTGCCCGGCTACAGCCCCGACATCGAGCCTGACCCGTTCTCGATCGAGGCCGCCGTCGAGCTGATCCAGGCCGCCGAGCGGCCCGTGCTCTACGTCGGCGGCGGTGTGCTCAAGGCGCGGGGCGCCGAGGCCCTCGCCCGCCTGGTCGAGCTGACCGACATCCCGGTCGTCACCACCCTGATGGCGCGGGGCGCCTTCCCCGACTCCCACCCCCGCAACCTCGGCATGCCGGGCATGCACGGCAACTACACGGCGATCACCGCCATCCAGAAGAGTGACCTGTTGATCGCGATGGGTTCCCGCTTCGACGATCGCGTCACCGGCAAGGTCGACGCCTTCGCCCCCGAGGCCAAGATCATCCACGTCGACATCGACCCGGCCGAGCAGGGCAAGGTGCGTCGCCCCGACGTGCCCGTCGTCGCCGACTGCCGCCTGGCGATGGAGCAGATGAACGACCTCCTGGCCGAGCGAGGCGCCCCCGGCTCGCTGCCCGACCGCAGCGACTGGCTGTCGACGGTGTCGGGTTGGCAGGAGAAGTACCCCCTCACCTACGAGCCGTCCAAGCCGGGCCAGCTCCTCAAGCCCCAGTTCGTGATCGAGAAGCTCCGCGACCTGGCGCCCCAGAACACGATCGTCACCTCCGGCGTCGGTCAGCACCAGATGTGGACCAGCCAGTACTGGACCTTCGAGGAGCCCTACAGCTGGATCAACTCCGGTGGCCTCGGCACGATGGGGTTCTCGATCCCGGCCGCCATCGGCGCCAAGGCCGCCCGCCCCGACGCCACCGTGTGGGCGGTCGACGGCGACGGCAACTTCCAGATGACCGCCCAGGAGCTCGTCACCGCCTCGGTCGAGAACATCCCGATCAAGGTGGCGCTGATGAACAACGCCTACCTCGGCATGGTCCGCCAGTGGCAGTCGCTGTTCTACGAGGAGCGCCTCAGCGAGGTCTACCTCAGCCACGAGGTGCCCAACTACGTGATGTGGGCCGAGGCGATGGGGTGCGCGGCGTTCCGCGTCGAGGACCCCGACGAGGTCGAGGCCGTGATCAAGCAGGCCAACGACATCAACGACCGACCGGTCGTCATCGACTTCCGCTGCCACAGCGAGGAGAACGTCTACCCGATGGTCACCGCCGGCGGCTCCAACGACGACGTGATGGTCGACCCCAGCCAACAGCCCGAACTCGACGCCGATCGGGCCCGCGCCGCCGAGGAGGCCGCACGATGAACCGCCCCGGAGACCTCGCCCACCACACCCTCTCGGTCCTGGTGGAGAACAAGGCCGGCGTGCTCGCTCGGGTCGCCGACCTGTTCGCCCGCCGTGGCTACAACATCGTGTCGCTCGCCGTCGCCCCGGTGTCGGACGATCACCGCTTCAGCCGGATCACGATCGTCGTCGACGTCGAGTCGGCTCCGCTCGAGCAGATCGTCAAGCAGCTCTTCAAGCTGATCAACGTCGTGGAGATCGTCGAGCTCTCGGCGCCGGACGCCGTCGAGCGTGAGCTGATCATCGCCACCGTCGACGCCCCGGCCGACAACCGCAGTCAGGTGATCGAGCTGGTGACGATCTTCGAGGGCAAGATCCTCGCCGTCGGCACCGACGCCGTCACCGTCAGCCTGGATGGGTCGCCGAGCAAGATCGACGACTTCGAGGCCCTGCTGCGCGGCCACGGTCTGCGCGAGGTGCAGCGCACCGGCCGCATCGCCCTGCCCAAGATGAACCGCACCGTCCCCGTCCTGCGGGCCGTCGCCGAAACTGCCTGATCAGCACCGCTCGGCCGCTGCTGGTTCTCACCCCTTCTTCCGTTACCGTCCTTCCCGCAAGCATCTCAACAGGAGTCCGTCCGTGGTCAACATCTATTACGAAGCCGACGCCGATCGTTCCCTGATCGCCGACCGCAAGGTGGCCGTGCTCGGCTACGGCTCGCAGGGCCACGCCCACGCCCTCAACCTCAAGGAGTCGGGCATCGACGTGCGCGTCGGCCTGCGCGACGGCTCGTCGTCGGCCGCCAAGGCCGCCGAGGCCGGTCTCGAGGTGCGCTCGATCGCCGACGCCTGCGCCGAGGCCGACCTGATCATGATGTTGATGCCCGACACCGAGATGGCGGCCATCTACGAAGAGCACGTGAAGCCCAACCTGAACGAGGGCGATGCCCTGTTCTTCGCCCACGGCTTCAACATCCGCTTCGGCCTCATCGAGCCGCCGAGCAACGTCGACGTGTGCATGGTCGCCCCCAAGGGCCCCGGCCATCTCGTGCGTCGCACCTACGTCGAGGGCGGCGGCGTGCCGGCGCTCGTCGCGGTCGAGAACGACGCCTCGGGCAAGGCCCTCGGCGTGGCCCTCGCCTACGCCGATGCCATCGGCGGCAGCCGCGCCGGCGTGATCGAGACCACCTTCACCGAGGAGACCGAGACCGACCTGTTCGGCGAGCAGGCCGTGCTCTGCGGCGGCACCACCGCCCTCGTGCAGGCCGGGTTCGAGACCCTGATCGAGGCCGGCTACCAGCCCGAGGTCGCCTACTTCGAGTGCCTCCACGAGCTCAAGCTCATCGTCGACCTCATGTACGAGGAGGGCATCGCCGGCATGCGCTACTCGGTCTCCGACACCGCCGAGTACGGCGACCTGGTCAGCGGCCCCCGCGTCATCAACGCGGATGTGAAGGCCACGATGAAGGGTGTGCTCACCGACATCCAGGACGGCACCTTCGCCAAGAACTGGGTCGAGGAGAGCCGCTCGGGCCGTGAGAACTTCCACGCTCTCGAGGCCAAGGGCCACGACCACCCCATCGAGAAGGTGGGCAAGGAACTGCGGGCGATGATGCCGTGGATCAGCGCCGGCAAGGCCAGCGTCCGCGACACCTCCGGCGGCCAGGGCTGACCAAGCCCGCCACCGCGGCCACAACCGAGCGCGTCCTGTGACGCAGCGTTTCTCGTGACGCTGGAGCCCACATATGGGCTCCAGCGTCGCCAGTTTTGCGCCGGGGTCGGCGGTCAGCCGCGTGTCTTCAGCTCGGGATCCAGTTGCCGTGGAACCCGAACGGCACCCGTTGCGGCAGCTTCACCTTGGCCACCTCGCCTCGGCCGAGGTCTTGGGCGTCGAGCACGACGAAGTCGGTCGACTCGTCGCCGAGGTCGTGGACGAACATCACCAGCCAGCCATCATCCTCGGCAACGCTGTCCTCCGACCCATCACCAGCGGCGCGGGCGACGAACACCGGCTCGCCGGCGGCCCGACCCGGCCCGTGGTCGAACTGGGTGCGCTCGCCGGTGGTGAGGTCGTGCTTGATCGTCGGCCAGGCCGCTCCGGCGCCCCAGGCCGGCGCGGTGGTGTAGCCGTAGCGGTAGGGGAGCCCGCCGACTGCGCCGTTGTGGCGGGGGAACTCATTCGCTCGATCGTCGATCACCGTGGTCGACACCGTGCGGCGCTCGGGGTCGATCGTCCAGCGCTCGAGTCGGAGCCCGCCCACGCTCGAGCCGCCCTCGCCGAAGGGGCCGTTGCGGTCGTCGGCGAAGATCTGGTCATAGAGGCACAGGTCGAGCACGACCGAGCCGTCGGCCGCGTCGTAGGCGTTGAGCGGGTGGAAGCAGTAGCCGAGCGGGACGTCGACCCAGACGATGTCGTCGGCGTGCCCGTCGCGGGGGAGTAGCCCCACCCGGTTGCCGTAGTCGGGGTTCCACGAGAACGGGAACGGCCGGGTGGCGACCAGGTCGAAGTCGACGGTCACCGGCTGGTCGTAGAGCACGGCGAAGCGCTCGGTGAGCGACATGTCGTGGACCATCGTCATGCCCGGCACCTCGATGTCGACCGTGCGCTTCACCAGCCCGTCGTCGCCGACGACGACGTACTGCACGAAGTCGGGCCAGTGGGGCCAGGCGTAACACATGGCGTGGAGCTCACGGCGCTGCGCGTCGAACTTCGGGTGGGCGCTGAATGCGCCCGGCAGGGTGCCGAAGAAGTCGTTGCGGCACACCGACTCGAGCTCGTCGGTCAGCTCGACCGGCACGCCCCCGGCCTCGACCATCGCCCACGTGCGGCCGGCCCACCCGCCGACGTTGGTGTTGGGGCCGAACTGCTGGCCGGTCCAGTTGGGGCCCTCGATGTCGGGACGGCCGATCGTGGCGGCCAGCGCCCCCGAGCCGACGTAGCGGTTGCGATACCACTGGGCCTTGCCGTCGCCGAGCCGGATGCCGTGCACCATCCCGTCGCCCAGGAACCAGTGGTGGGTCTCGGGGTCGACCTCGCCCGACGGGTTGGGGCCGTTGCGCACGTAGCGGCCGTCGAGCTCGGCCGGCAGCTCGCCCTCGACGGCGAGGTCGAAGGCGGTGACCTCCTCGGTGACCGGGGCGTAGTTGCCCTCGAGGTAGGGGTTGGTGGTCGTCGTCGAAGTCACTGGCGGGCTCCCGGGTGGCGTAACTTTGTTATGGCCGTAACTTTGTTACATGCCGTCGAAGGTGTCAACCCCCACGTCGACCGAGCCCGACGATCAGCGGGCGCGGATCCTGGCGTCGGCCCTCGACGTGTTGCGCACCCAGGGCGCGTCGGCGTTGACCGTGCGGGCGGTGGCCAAGGGCGCCGGCTGCTCGACCACCGGCGTCTACACCTGGTTCGGCGGCAAGCAGGGCCTGGTCGAGGCGATCTTCGTCGACGGGTTCCACGGCTTCGACGCCGCCCTCGTCGCCGGCTTCGCATCCGGTGACGATCTGGTGGCAGCGTCGTCGTATCGCGACTGGGCGCTGGCCAACCCCACCCAGTACCTCGTGATGTTCGGCGGCGCGGTGCCCGGCTTCGAGCCGAGCGACGAGGCCAAGGCGGTGGCCGACGTCGCCTTCGGCCACCTGGTGGAGTGGGTGGCCGAGCGCCGCGGGCTCGCCGGCGCCGAGGCGCGCCACGAGGCCATGCGGGTGTGGGCCACCGTGCACGGCTACGTGATGTTGGAACTGGCGCAGATGGCCGAGCCCCTCGAGGGCATCGACCCCGAGGCGCAGTTCGTCTACGGCGTGGCGGGACTCTGGCCCGACCCGTCACCGATGGCGGCGAGGTAGCCGTCGAGCCAGGCCGCCAGCCCGTCGAGCATCGGGCCGCTCAACTCCCCGTCGACGAGATGGTCGTTGATCGTCGGCACGCTGAAGTGGGTGTCGTGCACGTCGCACAGCATCCAGCGCAGGATCGCCTCGACCTGGCCGAGGCCGTGGCGGGCGCCCTTGCCGCCGGGCGACGCCGCCAGCAGGCCGATCGGCCGACCCTGGAACGCGGCCTTGTCGACCCGGGTCATCCAGTCGATGCCGTTCTTGAGCAGCCCCGACGGGCCGCCGTTGTACTCCGGCGACGCGATCAGGAGGCCGTCGGCGGCGGCCAGGCGACCGGTGAGCTCGGCCGCAGCGGCCGGCGGCCCGTCGGTGGCGTCGACGTCGCCGTGATAGATCGGCAGGTCGGCGGCGCCGAGATCGAGCCAGTCGACCTCCACCCCACGTTCGGCGAGCTGCGCCTCGGCGGCACGCAGGAGGGCGAGGTGGATCGAGGCGGCGCGAGCGCTGCCGGACAGCAGGGCGATTCGGGGCACGGGGACTCCAGGGAGGGCGGGGCGGTGGACGCCGGTTCGGGGATCAGGGGGCCACCGGCGACGCCGGCGACAGGGCCAGCCGCTGGTGCACCTCGGTCATCCCCGGGTCCGTCGCCAGAGACGACGCAGGCGTCACCAGCGCCAGCTTGGTTCGCCGCCGCAACAGGTCGTCCAGGCGGACGATCATCTCTCGTTGGGCCATCACGTCGAGCTCGGCCCGGAGCAGGTCGCTCTCGGCCAGGACCTCGACGCCGAGCAGCGGGTCGGCCTCGATCGCGTCGACCACGTCGAACGCCGCGGTGCCGTGGCGCCGCCACAACACGTCGGCCATCGTGGCGTCGCGTTCGATCGACGGTGCCCGGTCGAGTCCGGCGGTCTTGGCCCGGCGGGCGAACCGTTCGTGTTCGTCGTCGGACGGCTCGCCGTACCAGCCCGGGGTCTCCTCGCCGATCGTGACGCCGAGCGCCTCGACGGCCTCGACCACCTCGGCCCCCACGTTGAGGCAGTCGGTGAGCTTGCCGCCGAACAGCGTCACCACGGCCTTGCCCCGGTCGACCTCGATCTCGTGCTTGCGTGACAGCGATGTCCAGTCGGTGTCGCGGCGGTCGTCGCCGTCGTTCTTCACCACGAGAGGCCGCACCCCGCACCGCTCGCCGATGATGTCGTCCTCGGTGAGGGGCTGGTCGAGGTGGAGGCGGGCGTTGATCTGCTCGAGCAGGAACCGCCGGTCCTCGGCCGTCACCCCCTCGTCTGGGTCGGTGGTGCGGGTGTCGGTCGTGCCGATCACCGAGCGGTGCGCCATCGGGATCACGTAGAACAGCCGGCCGGTGTCGTCGAAGAAGGCGAGGACCCGGTCTTGGCCGCCGGGGGTGTCGGTGAGGCGGGGCACGACGAGGTGGATGCCCTTCGAGAACACGATCCGATGATCGGTCTCCAGCTCCCACCGCTCGTTGAGCCCGTCGACGTAGGGGCCGGCGGCGTTGACGATGGTGCGGGCCGTCATCTCGAAGATCGGGCCGGGGGCGCCGCCGTCGGCCACCGCCGAGGTGTCGCGCAGCCGCACCACCCAGTGCTTGCCCCGGCGCTCGGCGCCGACGAGCTCGCAGTAGTTGGCGGCCGTGGCGCCGTGGTCGATCGCGGAGCGCACGAAGTCCCACACGAAGCGGGCGTCGTTGTCGGGCAGGTAGGCGTCCGCGTAGCGGATGCCGCCCTTGGCCGTGTCGGTCTTGACGATCGGCTCGCGCTTGGCGATGTCGGCGGGGCGGTAGACGCGGGGCGCCTTGGTGGCGAAGCGGCCGATGCCCCAGTAGCCGAGCGCGCCCAGCGCCGCCAGGCCCACCGGGAACGGGGCGGTGGTGTCGAGGGTGGCGAGGAAGTCGATCTCGACGATCCGGTTGGGATAGGCGTCGAGCAGTTCGTTGCGTGACGTGCAGAGGTCCCACACGAGCTTCAGCTCGTAGTTCTCGAGGTACTTGAAGCCGCCCCAGACCAGGTTCGACGATTCCTGGCTGGTGGTGGACGCCCAGTCGCCTCGGTCGACGACGGCGACGTTCACCCCGCGGGCGGCGAGGGCGGCGGCCGACACCGCGCCGTTGATCCCGCCGCCGACGATGAGGACGTCG
>JAWSVN010000070.1:0-21676 GCA_033851875.1 Acidimicrobiales bacterium | reverse complement strand
ATCCGCAGGGGTTCGGCGAGGGACGCCGTGGCGACGACGAGTCCGCCGGTCGTGTCGGCGGCGTGGTACCCAGTTCCGTCGGGCCGGGCGGCGACCAGCCCGGCTTCGGCGGCCAACAACACGCCCGGTGCGTGATCCCACGGGAGGGTGCGCCAGTAGACGACGCCCGCGGTCCGCCCCTCGACGAGGTCGCTGTACTCCACCCCGGCACACCAACGGCCCGGGACGACCGTGCCGATCGAGGCCCGAGCCCGGGCCATGAGATCGTCACGCCGCTCGGCCGGCAGATAGCGGCCCTTCATCACGACCGTGGCGGCATCGAGACCGGATCCGGCGGCGGGCCCGGCATCCGGGACCGCGAGCCGCTGGTCGTCGCGCCAGGCGCCCTCGCCCCGGGCGGCGCGGTAGGTGACGCCGGCGATCGGGTGATGGATCCACGAGGCGACGGGTCGTCCATGCTCGACGAGTGCGACCATCACCGCGAAATCGTCCGACCCCTTGACGAAGTTGGAGGTGCCGTCGACCGGGTCGACGATCCAGACCGCGCCCGGCTCCTCGACGACGGCCAGCAGCGACGGGTCGGCGGCCACGGCCTCCTCCCCCACCACCGGCACGTCGACGATGTCACGCAGGAGGGCGGTCAGGGCGATCTCGGCCTGCTGATCCGCGGCTGTGACGAGATCGCCCGGCGACTTCTCGATCACCTCGTCGGCGGCCAGACGACGGAACCGGGGCAGGATCTCGGCCGCCGTCACCTCGCGGATCGCCGTGTCGACGGCGGCGAGGTCGAGGTCCGGGGCCATGGGTCCATCCTCGGCCGCGCTCGACGATTCTCCACGCCCCCGGCTCGGCAATCGGTCACGTCCCTTGATCCGGACGGGGGACTGCCGACCGTGTAGGTGTGGAGCAGCCCACGCATCCCTCGGCGTCGACCGAGACCGCCACGCCACCGCCCACCCCTCGAGGGGAACGCCGCGACGACGAGCTCTCGATCGAACGACGACGTCCGGTCGCCGAGATCGACTCGACGCCGCCGACATCCGACCCGGTCGTCGACGACGTCGTGCCCGGGCAGGTGTTCCTGGCCGACGAGCTGCCCACCGTCACCGAGCCGACACCGGGGACGGCAACCGATCCGGCTCCGGGCGCCTCGCTCGTCGAGGAAGCGGTCGGCTACCTGATCGACCACGAGTGGCGCCTCGCCCAGAAGATGGCCGAGTCGGCCATCCGGGTGCGGGGCGACGCCCTGGCCCACGGCCTGGCCGCCATGGCCGCCGCCCGTCGGCTGATCGGGGCCGGCGCCGACGTGGGCCGGCTCCACGAGATCGCCGAGAACGAGCGCGCCGACGACGCCGAGCGGGCCACGGCCCACCTCTACCTTGGCGCCACGGCCGCCGCCCAGCACCTGTGGCCGGTCGTCGACTCCCATGCCCGGGCCGCCCTCGACCTCGACCGTTCGAGCGCCGGCGCGTGGTGGTTGCTCGCGGCGTCGTTCGCCGGACTCGGCTGGTTCGACGAGTCGAACCAGTGCGTGGCCGTCGCCGAGCGCATGACGGCGTCGCCGTCGGCGTCGACAACCGAACCCGATCCCATCAGTGCGCTCGGCCCGTGGACGGTCGGCGACGCCACCAACCGTTGGGCCGTCAGCCGCACCGGCTTCGCGCCGATCCTCGCCGTCGGCTTCTTCGTCGGCGGACTCCTCGGGGCGGCCGTCGCGTTCGCGATGCCGTTCCTGGTCCGCGACTACCGGATCGGGCGGCTCGACGAGGTCGACCGCGACCGCGCCGACGCCACCTGGCGCACCACGCCGGCGCTGCGCATCGCGGGGGCGACCGCGGCGGTGATCTGCCTGGCGCTGTGGACCGCGGTGCTCACCGCCGTCGGCTGATCGGTCAGAATCGACCGGTCACTCCCATTCGATGGTGCCCGGGGGCTTCGACGTGATGTCGTAGGCCACTCGGTTGACCCCGTCGACCTCGTTGATGATGCGGTTGCTCATCCGCTCCAGGAGGTCGTACGGGAGGCGGGCCCAGTCGGCGGTCATCGCGTCGTCGGAGGTGACGGCCCGGATGATGATCGGGTGGGCGTAGGTGCGCTCGTCGCCCATCACACCGACGGTGCGGATGTCGGCCAGCACGGCGAAACTCTGCCACAGATCGGTCTCGAGCCCGGAGGCCGCGATCTCCTCGCGCACGATGGCGTCAGCGTGCTGCAGGATCGCCACCTTGTCCGGGGTGACCTCGCCGATGATGCGCACCCCGAGACCCGGCCCGGGGAAGGGCTGGCGCTGCACGATCTCGTCGGGCAGACCGAGTTCGGAGCCGACCTTGCGGACCTCGTCCTTGAACAGGTTGCGCAGTGGCTCGACCAGGTCGAACTGCAGATCGTCGGGGAGCCCGCCCACGTTGTGGTGGCTCTTGATCTTGGCGGCGTCCTTCGTACCCGACTCGATCACGTCGGGGTAGAGGGTGCCCTGCACCAGGAACTGGGCGTCGTCGAGTCCACGAGCGAAGTCCTCGAAGATGCGGATGAACTGCTCGCCGATGATCTTGCGCTTCGCCTCGGGCTCGGTGACCCCGGCCAGCTTGGTGAAGTAGCGCTCGCCGGCCTCGACGTGGATCAGCTCGATGCCCTGGTGCTTCTGGAAGGTCTCGACCACCTGGTCAGACTCGTTGAGACGCATCAGGCCGGTGTCGACGTAGATGCACACCAGCTGGTCGCCGACGGCCTTGTGGACCATGGCGGCGGCGACGGCGGAGTCGACCCCGCCAGAGAGGGCGCAGATCACCTTGCCGTCGCCGACCTGGGCCCGGATGGCCTCGACCGACGCGTCGATGATCGACCCCATCGTCCAGTTCGGCTCACAGCCGGCCTCGCGCCACAGGAACTGCTCGAGCACCGCCATGCCGTGGGGCGAGTGGACCACCTCGGGGTGGAACTGCACCCCGTACATCTTGCGATCGACGTTCTCGTAGGCGGCGACCGGGGCGTTGGGCGTGGTGGCGGTGGCCACGAAGCCCGGGGGCAGGTCGGTGACGGCGTCGAAGTGGCTCATCCACACGATCTGCTCGTCGGGGATGCCGTCGTGGAGGAGCGCGGAGTGCACGCCCTCGACCTTGTGCAGCACCGTGCGGCCGTACTCGCCACGCTCGTTGCGGCCGACGACACCGCCGAGCTGCTGGGGGATGAGCTGGGCGCCGTAGCAGATGCCGAGCGTCGGGATGTCGAGGTCGTAGATCGCCGGGTCGAGGCGGGGGGCGTCGTCGACGTGCACGCTGGCCGGGCCGCCCGACAAAATGATGGCCGTCGGGTTCTTGGCCTCGATCTCCGCCGCGGTGATGTCGTGGGGGACGATCTCGGAGTAGACCCGCAACTCACGCACCCGGCGGGCGATCAGCTGGGCGTACTGGGCCCCGAAGTCGATCACCAGCACGACCTGGTCGGGACGGGCGGTCGCCATCTCACCGGTCATCGCAGGCCTCCGACGTGCACCATCAGCTCGGCCTTCTGGAGTTCTTTGACCGACTCGTAGCCGAGGGTGGCCATCGACTGGCGCAGGGCGCCCATCAGGTTGGTGGCGCCGTCGGCGGTGGTGGCCGGGCCGTGGAGGATCTCGGCCAGCGAGCCGACGGGGTCGACGCGGGTCAGGCGGCCCTGGGGCAGCTCGCTGTGGAGGAGGGAACGACCCCAGTGCCAACCTCGCCCCGGGGCGTCGGTCGAGCCGGCGAGCGCCGAGCCCATCATCACGGCGTCGGCACCGAGAGCGATCGCCTTGGCGATGTCGCCGCCGGTGCGCAGGCCGCCGTCCGCGATCACATGGACGTAGACGCCGGTCTCGTCGAGGTGACGCATCCGCGCCGCCCGCACATCGGCGATGGCGGTGGCCATCGGCGACCCGACGCCGGTGACGCTGCCGGTGGTGGCGGCACGACCGCCGTCGACACCGACGAGCACGCCCGCGGCGCCGGTGCGCATCAGGTGGAGGGCGGCCTGGTAGCTGGCGCAGCCGCCGACGATGACAGGGGTCTCGAGTTCACGCACGAACTGCTTGAGGTTGAGCGGGTCCTCGACGGTCGAGACGTGCTCGGCCGAGATCACCGTGCCCTGGATCACGAGCAGGTCGAGCTCGGCCCGGAGCAGGGTGTCGGCCATCGAGGCCACCCGCTTGGGTGAGACGGCGCCGGCGGCGTAGGCCCCGGCTGCCTTCAGCGACTTGATGCGCTCGGTGACGAGGTCGTGGTCGACCGGGGCGGCGTAGAGCTCGCGGAGCCGGGCGAGGGCGGCGTCGTGGTCGAGATCGCCGAGCTCGGCGACGTCGTCGCACGGCTCCGCGTGGCGGGTCCAGAGCCCCTCGAGATCGATGATGCCGGCACCACCGAGCTCGTCGACGGCCTTGGCCACGTTGGGGTTGGTGACCGAATCCATGGGGGCCGACAGCAGGGGGATGTCGAACCGGTAGGCGTCGATCTGCCACGACAGATCGACGAGTTCGGTGTCGCGGGTGCGGCGGCTGGGCAGCAATGACAGCTGGTCGAGGCCGATGCCGGCCCGCCCCGTCTTGCCCAACCCGATCTCGATCTCGGCCACAGCTCTCCTCCGGAGGAAAGAAGCCAGGCTAGACGGCTGATCCACCCCTCACGACCCTGGGTCGGACCCCGTTTCGTGACGCCCCGCCACCACGTTCGGGGTCGACGCACTGATGCGTTCGACCTAGGTGCCGACACTCGGTGCAACGGGTGAGAGGAGGACCTCCCATGGCCTATCAACTCGGCATCGACCTCGGCACCGCCACGACGACGGCGGCGATCCGCCACGACGACCGCGTCGAGGCGGTGCGGCTCGACGACGGGCTGCTCGCCGCCCCCTCGGCGGTCGGCGTCGACGACGAGGGCCGCCTGGTCTTCGGCCACGACGCGGCCCAGTTGGCGCTGACCGATCCCGGCCGAGCGGTGAGCGACCCCCTCGCTCGCCTCGGATCGACCGTGAACCTCGCCGGCGTCGACCGCTCCATCGACGACCTCGTCAGCCGCTACCTGCGCTGGGTCGTCGACGAGGTCACCTCCCATCGACTCGACCAGCCGACCCGGATCGTCTTGACTCACCCCGCCCGCTGGGGCGACCGCGACCTCGACCGGTTCCGCCGTCTGGTCGCGAACGCCGGGGTCGGCGACGTCGAACTGCTGCCCGCCGCAGTGGCCGCCGCGGTTCGCTACGCCAGCCGCAGCAAGGTGCCCGACCACGCCCTCGTCGGCGTCCACGACCTGGGCGCCGGCGGCGTCGACGTGACCGTCGTGCGAGTCCTCGGACCTCGCCTCACCGTGCTCGCCCACGACGGGTCGACCGAGGTCAGCGGCACGGCCGTCGACGAAGCGATCGCCCAGCGCGTGGTCGCCGAGGTCGGTACGGCCTGGGCCCGGGCCATGCGACGTCCCGATGCCCCCGCCCGCCGGGCCGCGCTCGTCGCCGAGTGTCGACGAGCCAAGGAGGCCCTCGCCCACGACGCCGCGGCCGAGGTGATCGTGCCCCTGCCGTCGTCGGCTCGTCGGACCGTGACGCTGGGCCGGACCGAGGTCGAAGCGATGACCCGCCCCCACCTCGCCGCCGCCGCGTCGGTGCTGCAACGCTGTGTCGCCGCCGCCGACGTCGAGGCCCGGGACCTGCACCGGGTCGTGCTCCACGGCGCCTGGACCGAGGCCCCGATCGTCGGCGAACTCCTCGCCGAACTGCTCGGCCGCCCGGTCGGGACCGACACCGATCCTCGGCTCGCCGCGGCGGAGGGGGCCGCCACCTGGAACCGCCGCACGATGCTGCCCGCCGGAGCCGAGGCGGACCTCGTCGAGGCGATGGTCATGGCGCCCGATCCCGACCTCGGCGAGGCGTCAGCGGCAACGGATCCGGTGCCGGGAGTGCTCGACCTCGACGCGCACCTCGACGCCGACGGCCACCGCGCCGGCGACGCTTCGACCGGTCTCCGGGCCGAGGTCGACGCATTGTTGGACGCCGGCGATCGGCGCCGACGGCGACGCCGACTGGCGGGTGTCGGGGCCGCAGCCATGGCGCTCGCCGCAGCCGCCGCGGTCGTCGCCCTGCCCGGGCTGGCCCTGCCGAGCCTCGGCGACAGCCCGGAGGAGAGCGCCACCCAGGACGGTGCCGCAGAGGAGATCGCCGTGGCCGGCGTGGTCCAGACCCGGCCCGAACCGGACTCGATGAGCGACGACACGCCTCCGGCCGGGGCCCCGATGGGCCCGGGCCCGGTGACCAACGCTGCGTGGGCCGAGGCGGTGGCGGCCGACCTGGTGGCCGAGCCGGTGTGGTGGGAGGGGTCGACCCCGCCCGCCGACCGAGTCGACGAACCCGTCGACCGGGTCGGCAGCGCAGAGGCCGACGCCTACTGCGCCGCCGGTGGTCTCGTCGCCGAGTTCCGCAGCGACGGCTCCCTGACCTGCGGCTGAGTCGCGCCGCACCCAGCGGCTGGATCAGCCCAGGATCTCGTTGACCACAAGGACGAGTTCGTCGGTGGAGTCGGCCGGCGCCCACATCACGTAGCGATCCGCGACCACGTAGACCTCGGAGTCGTTGGACGCCACGAGGGCACCAGCGGGCAACCCGTCGAGGGTCGTCGGGACCAGGCCGAGCTCCTCGGCGAGGAGGTCGCCCGTCGTCAGCGCCTCGCCCGGCGTGCCCACGACGACCACGTCGACCCAGCTGAAGCCGATCCACAGGGTGGCGTAGGCCTCAGCCGGCGGTCCGCCGAGCACGGTCGACGCCCACCAGGTGGCGGCGTCGTAGTCCCAGACGTCCTCGGCACTGGGCACGTCGACGCCGAGCACCGAGGCGACGTCGACCGGGTCGGGATCGGCAATGCTGTCCTCGATGGTGTCGAAGCCGTCGTCGGCCATGTCGTCGCCGGAGCTGATCGCATCGTCGATCTCGACGAACGTGCTGCCGCTCGGCTCGCCGAGTCCGGCGAGCGGGTCGATCTCGCCAGCGAGGTCGGTGAACCACTCGATGCCCTCGTCGACGTCGCTGCGCTCGAGCCGCTCGAGCACGTCGTTGATCATGCCGAAGTAGGTCGGCACCATCGAGACGTACCAACGGCCGTCGCGCTCGACCACGGTGATCCCGGTCTCGAGCCCCTCGAGCTTGTCGACGAACGACGGGATGTCGGGGTCATCGATGCCGAGCGCCACCAGCGACTCGGCCACCGTGGCGGCCTGGGCCTCGCCGCACTCGGTAGCCGTCTCCGACAACCCGGCTCCGATCACCTCGACCGTGGCACAGTCACCCTCGATGACCATCGAGACCGAGTCACCACCCATCGACGCCGACGCCTCGAAGCCCTCGATGATCGCGATCGTGCGACCGTTCTGCTCGATGACCCGCACGGAGGTCACCTCGAGCGCCCACGTGAAGCCCTCTGCACGGGCCTCGTCGAGGAAGGCGTCGACATCGCGCTGTGCGCCGTCGAGGACCAGGGGAAGGTAGTCGTAGCCGGCGGCGAACTCGACGGGGTCGAGGTGGGTGAGGATGCCCTCGAGATCGACCTCGGCCATCTCGGCCACGAGCTCCGAGACTGCGGCTTCGGGGGTGGCGGCACCGTCGGGCACCGGGGAGGCGTCGAAGTCGGGGAGGCCGAGGCCGGCCTCACGACGAGCGTGTTCGGCCCCGGTGTAGGTGAGCGACACGTACCAGCCGCCGTCCTGCTCGACGATGGCGATCGCCGGCATGTCGGTGAGGGGTGTGGTCTCGGCGCTGGCCAGCGCGCCCCGGTCGGCCTCGTCGATCTCGTCGAGGACCACCGGGCCGAGTCCGGCGGTCTCGGTCGTCGTCGCAGTGAGCGTGCCGCCGGTGAATTCGATCCAGCTGAGCTCTTCGTTGAGGGTGGTGACGGTGTAGGTCATGCCGTCGACCTCGATGTCGAACCCGGCCTCGGCGGTCATGCCCCGCTCGTCGACGATGCCCAACCGCTGCAGGTGGGCGAGGGTCTCGAGCCCGGGTTCGGCCAGGGTCTCCCGCTCGCTCGGCGCGATCAGCTCGGCCATGCCGAGCATGTCCTCGGCGTCGGCGGCAGCCATGAAGGCGTCGATCGCCTCCTCGGGCGACGACGGGCCGGACGGCGACGACAGCGCGCTGTAGGTGGCGAACCCGCCGGCCCCGAACAGGAGGGCCATCGTGCCGGCCAGTCCGGCGCGCATGGCGCCGTTCTTCTTGCCGCCGACCGAGCTGACCTGTTCCGACACGCCCGGAGGCGGATCGAAGACCGGGCCGCCGGTGTGGGCAGCCGGACCGGCCCCCGCCGGCGGTGCGTACTGCTGGGGTGGCACCTGCGCCGGCGGCGCGTACTGAGGCGCCGGCTGCTGGGGTGGCATCTGGGCCGGCGGCGCCGGGTACTGAGGCGCCGACTGCTGGGGCGGCATCTGGGCCGGCGGCGCCGGACGGGCGGGACCCTGCGGGGCAGTGGGAACCTGTGGGGCAGTGGGCGCAGCCGGTGCCGGAGGAGTCGTGGGGCGGCTCGGCGGCTGGGGGGCGTTGGGTTCGAAACTCACAACCTGCACCTACGGCGTGTTCAAGATCGATCTTGAACCAAGGTCACGATTCCGCCGCACAGCGACCCTACCCCTGCGACTGCGAGCCAGGGTCCCGCCCCCGCCGCGAGCCCCGATGCCAGCACCCCGGCGGCAGCCAGACCGACGACCAGGGCGACCACGGCGGCGAGGACGCCACCGGTCCGTCGGCGACCAGCGGCTGCCGCCACCACGATCGCCGCCGCCAACACGGGAACCCACCACCACACGAGGCGTACGGGGTCGAGCACGTCGAGGCCGAGCACCTGCAGGGAGCGGAACATCTCGTAGCTCGAACGGCGACGCTCGCCGGTCTGCACCCAGTCCGCCCAGCCCGCCCCCGCCGAGAGCAGCGCCCCGACGGCGAGCAGGACCCGCCACACGAGCCGGATCACGAGCGAGCGAGGGCCCGGTCGAGGGCGCCGTGGAGGTTGCCTCGCCGTTCGACCGCCACGTCGTCCAGACCCAGCCACGGCGCCATCGTCGCCAGCTGCTCGGCCATCGCCGTGGCCACCCGGGTCTCGTCGTGCTGCTCCTCGCGATACGCGGCCTTCACGACCAACCGGCCGCCGGGGCGGTCGGCCTTGAGGTCGGCTCGGCCCACCAGTTCGCCATCGAGGAGGAACGGCAGCACGTAGTAGCCATACGTCCGCTTCGGGGCGGGCACGTAGATCTCGATCCGGTACTCGAAGCCGAACATCCGCTCGGCTCGTGGCCGACACCACACGATCGGGTCGAACGGGCTGAGGAACGTCGCTCCCGTCACAGCCCGCGGGCGCGCCGCCTCGGGGTGGAGGTAGGCCGAGCATCCCCAGTCGGGCACGTCGACCTCCACCAGCTCGCCGGCCGCCACCATCTCGGCCAGCATCGGGCGAGCGTCGGTGACCTTGGTGCGGAAGTAGTCGGCGAGGTCCTTGTCGGTGGCGATGCCGAGGCTGCGGGCCGCCAGCGCGAGCATGGCGCGTTCGGCGGTCGGCTGATCGGGGGCGTCGGCCGCCAGCAGCTCCGGCGGGATCACCCGCTCGGGCAGGTCGTAGACCGTGGTGAACCCCGGGGTGCGGTGGTCGATCGAGAGGCGCCCGGTGACGTAGAGCATCTCGAGGCAGAGCTTGCCCTTCGAGTAACCCCACCACGGGCCCGACCGTTCGCCCGGATCGCTCAGCTCCTTGACCGAGAGCGGCCCGTCGCTCGCGACCTCGTCGAGCACGGCCTGCACGTAGCCGGGGTGGTCCCGCTCCAGCTCGGCCCCCATCTTCCAGCGGCGGCGGGCCATGCGATGGACCAGGAGGGGGTAGAGGTCCATCGAGGTGATCGAGGCCTCGTGGCTCAGGAACTCGTGGTTCTCACCCGAGCGCCACAGCCACCGGTCGAGCCGGTCACGGTCGTAGGGCCCGAGGCGGGCGAGCATCGGCAGGTAGTGGGAACGAGCGGCGACGTTGACCGAGTCGAGCTGCAGGATCGTCATGCGCCCGAGGGCCCGCCGGAAGTGCCGTTCGGTGACCGCGCCGGTCGGTCGGCGGTCCTTGAACCCCTGGGCGGCGAGGGCGATGTGGCGGGCCTGGGCCGCCGACACCCGAGGCCGTCGGGCGCTCATCGCTCGGGAGGATCGACGAGGCGATCGAACCAGGAGCGGATCATGCGCGCCGTCGCGCCCCAGAGGGTGTCGCCCTCGAGTTCGAAGAAGGTGACCTCGAGCTCGAAGCCGTCGCGCTCCCAGATCTCCTCGCGGTAGATCGACGGGTCGAGCAGCTCGGCGATCGGCACCACGACGACGCCGTCGACCTCGCTGGGGTCGGGGGTGACGACCGGTGGCCCGTCGAGCAGGCCGACGTGGGGCAGGATCGCCGCCGGGCTCGACACGGTGGCGAGCGGCTCGAGGAACCCGACGTGGGTGACCTCCGAGCGAGCCAGCGCGATCTCCTCCTCGGTCTCGCGCAGGGCGGTGGCCAACAGGTCGGCGTCCCCCGGCTCCTGTCGGCCCCCGGGGAAGCACAGCTCGCCGGTGTGGCTCCGCAGGTGCCAGGCCCGCCGGGTCAACAACAACTCGGGGCCGGACGGGCCCTCGTAGAGGGGCGCCAGCACCGCGGATGGCGGGCGGCCGTCGATCGGCTCCGGGGTGCGCTGCGGTCGATCGTCGAGGAGCCCGACCAGTCGGTCGAGGTCGGGGCGTCGCTCGGCAACGGACAGCGAGGCCCACGACGGCGGCTTGCCCGGCCGAGCGTTCGCGGGGCGGGGAATCCGCTGAGGTCCACCTCGGCCGGCCGGCGGCTCGAAACTCAGGAGGCGCTCCCCTTGGCTGCCAGCTCCTCGAGTACCTCCCTCATGCCACCGTTCTTGAGGTTCTTCAGCACGGTGCCGGGGGTGGTCTCGCCACGCTCCCATTCCATCCAGAACGAGAGCAGCTTCTGCGGATCGGCAGGGGGACGGTCCATGCCCGGCAGCCTAGCGGTCCGACCCGAGAGCCCTCGAAGCCGCGATGCTGGAGCGATGCGTTGGCGTCGATGGGCTCGGACCCTGTTCTCCCGACAGGACAGCGCGGCAGCGCCCACCGCCCTTGCATCCGCTGCCGCGTCGCGTTCGACCGGTCCCCCGCCGTCGACCAACGGGGCGTCGTCACTGCATCTGTTCTGGCAGGTCCCCGCCGGCGGTCGAGCGATCGCGGCGGTCGAGGCCACCGTCCAGGTCGACGTCGCGCCACCACCGGAGCGCCTCGTGTTCTGGGCGCTGCAGGCCACCATGCTCGACACCACCGGGGCCGAGCACGGCACCGGCCACCTCGGCCTCCAACACCACCCCGCCTACCCGGAAGCCGGAGCGGTGAACTGGGGCGGCTACCGACCCGGCGGCGGTGAGCTCCCAGGCGGACCGCTCGGCGGCCCGTCGGCTCTCGGCAACGCCAACACCTGCGACTACCCATGGACGACGGGCCGGCCCTACCGACTGAGGATCGAACAGGCCACGCCCGGCGCGTGGCGAGGCTCGGTCACCGATGTCGCGTCGGCCGACACCTTCGTGGTGCGCGACCTCCACCTCGACGGCGACCGCCTAGACCGGCTGATGGTGTGGACCGAGAGCTTCGCCCACTGCGAGGAGGCCTCGGCGGTGCGCTGGAGCGACCTGACGGTGATCGATCACGCGGGAGGTCGGCGCCGCGTGGAGGCGGTGCGGGTCAACTACCAGCGCCACGCCGACGGTGGGTGCGCCACCGGGACCGCCGGCGCCGACGGTGCTGGCTTCACCCAGGCCACCGGTAGCCTGCGCGCCGTGCCCCAGGGAACCGTGCTCACCGTCGACCCGCCCGTGTCCGGCTCGGGCCACGACGATCGTGGCTGAGCGCCGTCCGCCTCGCCGGGCGGTCCGGGCCGGCGCGGCCGTGTTCGGCGCCCTGGTGTTGGCCTTCGCCGGCGTCGCGCTGGCCGGGTCGGTGTCGGACGGCGCCGCCCGGATCAGCTTCGTGGCCGCCGCGCTCACCGCCGGTTGGGGGGCACGCCTCACCGCGACCCGCCTCGACGGGCCCGACCGGCTGGCCGCGATCGGCGCCTGTGGCGCCCTCGCGGGGGCCGCCTGCTACGGCGCTGCCGAGGTCGGGGCCGTCGCCCCGGACCAGCGGGCGCTCGCCCTCTTCGTCGCCCCCGGCGCCGGCCTGGCCATGGTTTGGTGGTGGGGACATGCGGAGTTCAGCGATCGCATGCGCTGGGTGCCCAGCATGATCGGCGCCGGCTGGAACCTCCTCACCGGCCTGCTCGCCGCCGTGTTGTCGGTCCTGGCCGCCACCACCGACTCGACGGCCTGGACCGATGAGACCTCCACCCGCGGCGGCTGGGACCACGCCCTCTTCTACGCGATCGCCGCGCTGACGTCGCTGGCTGCGTTCGGCCTGGTGGTGGCGGGTGCTCGCAGCGCCGTCGCTCGCGCCCGCCGGCCGCGTCCGGCGACACCGTCGGCGTAGGTCTCGTCCGGCCTCAGCGCAGGTCGATCGACGCCGGCGACGTCGCCGACCGATTGCGGAGGGCGACCACGGCACCGATGATCACCGCGAGTTGAGCGGCGAAGATCATGCCGAAGAGGGTCGCTCGCATCTGGCGCACGAGGACCACCATCGACAGCTCGGGCAGGATCAGCAGGATCGACCAGATCAGCAGAGCGATCGGCTGGTGACGGCGGGCGGATCGCACCTGCAGGATCAGGGGGAGCCCGAAGAAGAGGACGAAGGCGAAGATCGCGAGGAAGAGGTAGCCCGCGGCGAGTTCCAACGCGTCGCCGAGACCGTCGAAGTCGTCGCTCGCAGATCGATCGAGCTCGGAGTCGGCCCAGCCGGCGAAGAGCAGGGTCGAGATGCCGCCGATCAGCATCAGCACGAGGGGGATGCCCTTCACGATCGACACCACCCACGCCATCGGTTCCACCCACGACGGCCACCACGGGTCGCGGGCCGAGGCGGCCACCCGGCCGGCGGTGGCGGGGCTGGCGGTCGCCGTGGCGGTGGCGGGACCGGCGGCGACCGGAGCACCCGACCAGACGGCGCCGTCCCAGTAGCGCTGCGTGCCCTGGGGGTCACCAGCGGCGTGGTACCACCCCGGTGGCGTGCTGCCCGTCGCGTGCTGGTGCATGGTTTCCCTCCCGATGCCGCCGGGCTCGATCGTGCGTCCGGCTGCGGCGATCGTAGAACGATCCGACCCGGGCCGTCCGTGACGCGGCACACACAGCGACGACCGGCGGCGACCTCAGGGGTCGATGCCCTCGAGGGCGCCGATCACCCGGCCGAGGTAGGGCAGATCGTCGTGTGAGAAGACGATGAGACGTTCACCGGCGCCGAGGACGAACCGTTCACCGGGGGCGGCGACCGCGTCGGGAACGTCGGGGGTCGACGGGAGGCCGAGCGCGGCGACCGCCAACTGGGCGTGGGCCGCCTGGGCCGGGTCGTCGAAGACGAGGACCGTGATGCCCGAGATCGTCTCGACGGCGCCGATCGGGGCGATGTCGTCGGCGATCCCGAGATCGACCGGTTCGACGACGACCCCGCCGAGCTCGGCGTCGACCAACACGGCCGTCGCCCGTTCGACCGCTTCCGGAGTGTCGGGGCTCGCGCCGTCTCCGACGAGCGCCAGCCCGCCGATCGCAAGGGTGACGCCGAGAGCGACCGCCGCGAGTACCCGCGCGACCCCGCTCGGGGTCGGCCACGTCCGGCCGTGCTCACCGCGAGGGGCGGCACCCGCCCCGATGTCGACGGACCCCAACGTCGGGGGTGAAGTCGGAGGCGGCGACGTGGGATCCCACGTGGGGGCCGAATCGGTGCCGCGGGTCATCCTCGCGGCATCGGATGTCGGCGGCGTCCACTTGAGCAAACGGCTCGGCATCGGAACACGGCCCGAGACGCGCCGGTGGCCGGCCCCGAAGGGCCGGCCACCGTGCACGGTCGAAACCTGGGCGGAGCTCAGCGCTGGGCCGAACTCCGTGGCATCACATCATGCCGCCCATGTCGGGCATGCCGGCGGCGCCGGCTTCCTCGGGCTCGTCGGCCACGAGGGACTCGGTGGTGAGCACGAGCGCCGCGATCGACGCGGCGTTCTGCAGGGCAGCGCGGGTGACCTTGGCCGGGTCGGTGACACCGGCGGCCATGAGGTCGGTGAGCTCGCCGGTGGCGGCGTTCAGGCCGATGTTGCCCTCGGCCTCCTCGACCTTGCGGACCCAGATGCTGCCTTCGAGGCCGGCGTTGTCGGCGATGAGCCGGGCCGGGGCCTCGAGGGCCTTGAGCACGGAGCGGGCGCCGGTGGCCTCGTCGCCCACGAGCGACTCGAGCACCTTGGCGACGGCAGGGCGGGCACGCAGGAGGGCGGTGCCACCACCGGCCACGACACCCTCTTCGAGGGCAGCGCGGGTGGCGGACAGGGCGTCCTCGATGCGGTGCTTCTTCTCCTTGAGCTCCACCTCGGTGGCGGCGCCGACCTTGACGACGGCCACGCCGCCGGCCAGCTTCGCGAGACGCTCCTGGAGCTTCTCGCGGTCCCAGTCGGAGTCGGTGTTGTCGATCTCGCTCTTGATCTGAGCGACACGACCGGCCACGTCGTCGGCTTCACCGGCACCTTCCACGATGGTGGTGGTGTCCTTGGTGATGATGACCTTGCGGGCCGTGCCGAGCATGTCGAGGGTGACGCCGTCGAGCTTGAGCCCGACCTCTTCGGCGACGACCTGACCGCCGGTGAGCACGGCCATGTCCTGGAGCATGGCCTTGCGGCGCTCGCCGAAGCCGGGGGCCTTGACCGAGGCGGAGGTGAAGGTGCCACGGATCTTGTTGACCACGAGGGTGGCGAGGGCTTCGCCCTCGATGTCCTCGGCGATGATCACGAGGGGCTTGCCGGTCTGCATGACCTTCTCGAGCACGGGCAGGAGCTCCTGCACCGAGCTGATCTTGCCCTGGTTGAACAGGATGTAGGCGTCCTCGAGGACGGCTTCCTGGCGCTCGGGGTCGGTGACCATGTAGGGGCTGATGTAGCCCTTGTCGAACTGCATGCCCTCGGTGAAGTCGAGCTCGATGCCGAAGGTGTTCGACTCCTCGATGGTGACCACACCGTCCTTGCCGACCTTGTCGATGGCGTCGGCGAGCACGTCGCCCACGGCCTGGTCGGCGGCGGAGATGGCGGCGACCTGGGCGATCTCGGACTTGTCGTCGATCTCCTTGGCCTCGTTCGCGATGGCCTCGACCGCGGCGGCGACGGCGGCCTCGATGCCCTTCTTGAGGACCATCGGGTTGGCGCCGGCGGCCACGTTGCGGAGGCCTTCCTTGATCAGGGCCTGCGCCAGCACGGTGGCGGTGGTGGTGCCGTCACCGGCGACGTCGTTGGTCTTGGTCGCAACTTCCTTGACCAGCTGAGCGCCCATGTTCTCGAAGGGGTCTTCGAGCTCGATCTCACGGGCGATCGACACACCGTCGTTGGTGATGGTGGGGGCGCCGAACTTCTTGTCGAGGACCACGTTGCGGCCCTTGGGACCGATCGTGACCTTGACCGCGTCGGCCAGCTTGTTGACGCCGGCCTCGAGGGCGCGGCGTGCTTCGTCGTCGAACTTCAGGATCTTTGCCATGGTCAATCAGCTCACTTCACGATCGCGAGGACATCGCGAGCATTCAGGATGAGGAGGTCCTCACCGTCGACAGTGATCTCGGTACCCCCGTACTTGGAGTAGACGACGACGTCGCCCTCGGCGACGTCCATCGGCACGAGCTCGCCGCTGTCGGCGCGGCGGCCGGCACCCACGGCGAGAACGGTGCCCTGCTGGGGCTTTTCCTTGGCGGTGTCGGGAATGACCAGACCGCTGGCGGTGGTGGACTCTGCGTCGTTGGGCCGGACAACGATCCGGTCCTCGAGCGGCTTCAAGTTCATGCGGGTCGCCTCCTGGGCGTCTAGCACTCTCAATGGACGAGTGCTAAGGCTACGCGGGGGCGCGCGACATCACCAACCCCCTCACGCAATCTGCGTCGATCGACCCAAGAACCTGCGCGTGGGTCGCGCAGGTTCGGTGAGCGTGGGGATGGCAGGGCGCCGATGACAGGGCACCGTGGTGTCTGCCCAGGGGTCAGAGCCGGCCGGCGCCTGCGGGGTGGAGGGAACGGGCCAGTTCGTGGGCCGGAGCAGCGGCACCGGCCGCTCGCTCGGCCACCGGCCCGATCACCATCACGGTCGGTGAGCCGAACGGGCATCCGGAGGCGGCGACGTCCGACAGGGAGCGGACGGCAACCGCCTCCGAAGAGGTGCCCGCAGCGTGGATGAAGGCAGCGGGCTCGTCCGCCCGGCCCGCCGCCAACAACCGAGTGGCCACACGATCCGCCGTCGTGGCCGCCATCAGGACGACGATCGTGAGCCCGGAGGCGGCCAACGCCTCCCAGTTCTCGTCGTCGGGTCCGGCCCGGTGCCCGCTCACCACGGTGAACCCCGACGCCACATGGCGTTCGGTCACGGCGATGCCGGCGAGGGCGGGCGCGGTGAGCGCCGAGGAGAGTCCGGGGACGACCTCGACCGGGAGCCCGGCGGCTCGTACCGCGTCGGCTTCCTCGGTGCCGCGGCCGAACACGAACGGGTCGCCGCCCTTGAGGCGCACCACGTGATGACCGCGGGCGGCGTGGTCGATCAGCAATCGGGCGATGTCGTCCTGCGACATGCCACGCCCCTTGCGCTTGCCGACCGGCACCCGCACGGCGGCGGCCGGCGCCAGGTCGAGCAGCTCGGCGTCGGCGAGGCTGTCGTAGAGCACGACGTCGGCCTCGGCGAGGGCCCGAGCGCCTCGCACCGTGATCAGGTCGGCGCCGCCGGGACCGGCCCCGACGAGGGTCACCCGGCCGGTGCGGATCGGGGTGGCACCGTCGAACTCGGCCAGGAAGCGACGACGCAGCTCGTCGAGGGCGCCGACGCGGCCGGCGCGCACGGCCTCGAGCCCCGGCTCGAGGAACCGCTGCCGCCAGGCCGGATAGTCGTAGCGGTAGCGGGCGGTGGCGCGGAGCTGTTCCCGGGCCTGAGCAGCCTGACGGACGAGCTCGCCCACCCCGTCGGGCACCACCTCGGCGAGCTCCTCGCGGAGGAACCGCGCCGCGGCCGGGCTGCCGCCGTCGGTGCTGATGGCGACGGTGACGTCGCCGCGGCGGATCGTGGCCGGCAGGTGCACGTCGGCGTCGGCCGGGTCGTCGACCGACAGCGTCAGCGCGCCGGCCAGGCGGGCCCACCGCCGGATCGAACGGTTCCTTCGGGGGTCGTCGGTGGCCGCCACCACCAACGCCGCCCCCCGCACGTCGCCGGGGCGGAACCGCCGCGCCAGCCCGGAGATCCGATCGGCCTCGACCAGGTCGCTGATCCGACTCGACCACGACGGCGCCACCACGGTGATCGCCGCCCCGGTGGCGAGGAGTCGCTCGACCTTGGCCGTGCCCACCACGTCGGCGCCGACGACGAGGACGTGTCGATCGGCGAGGTCCCAAGAGACCATCAGCGGGGTGGTGGACGAGCCGCTCATGGGGTTCACCGTAGGCACCATCGGGGTCGGGCACATCAGCCGGTCGTTACGGGATCGTGAACGGCGACCCGTTCGGGCGGGCGGGGTCAGACGTGCGACTCGTGGGAATCGTGGACCTCGCCGAGGCGCCGCGTCTTCAACTCGGAGAACACGACGGCGCCGATGAGGAAGGCCACGATCACCGTGAGGCTGATCCAGGTCTCGAGGTGGTACCAGTGGCTGACCGCCATCTTCACGCCCACGAAGATGAGGATGCCGCCCAGGGCGTGGGACAGGTAGTGGAACCGCTGCCGGGCGTTGGCGAGCAGGAAGTACATCGCCCGCAGGCCGAGGATGGCGAAGGCGTTCGAGGCGAACACGATGTAGGGCTCGTTGGAGACCGCGAGCACGGCCGGTACCGAATCGAGGGCGAAGATCACGTCGGTGAACTCGACCACGACGAGGGCGGCGAAGAGGGGCGTGGCGGCCCGCCGACCGTCGATGCGGGTGAAGAAGTTGTGGCCGTCGAGATCGTCGCTGACGGGCATGAACCGCCGCAAGAGCCCCAGTCCTGTGGTCTTGGTGTTCTCGCCCTCGTCGTCACGGTGTCGGATGATGCGGATGCCGGTGACGACCAGGAAGCCACCGAACACGACGAGCAGCCAGAAGAACCGGGCGATGAGGGCGCTGCCGATCAGGATGAACAGCAGGCGCAGCACCAGCGCCCCGAAGATGCCCCAGAACAGCACCCGGTGCTGGTAGCGAAGGGGGATCCTCATCGTCGAGAAGAGGATTGCCCACACGAAGACGTTGTCGATGCTGAGCGACTTCTCGATCAGGTAGCCCGAGAGGTACTCACCCCAAGCCGCGCCGCCGAAGCCGACGTAGACGGCCGCCGAGAAGGCGAGGCCGCACGCGACCCAGAACAGGGTCTCGGTGGTCGCCTCGCGAGTGCTGGGCTCGTGATCGTCGCGATGGCGGTAGAGATCGAGTGCCAGCATCAGGCAGATCACCACCGCCAGGCCCACCCACCAGGCGGAGCTGACGTCGAGGTCGACGAAGTTGGACCGAGACGAGGACTCGGCGGCGAGCAGGGCGGACGTCATGGGCGTCAGCATGCCCCGCCGGCCCCTCGCCCAACCGTCGCTGTGCCACGATTCGCCCATGACGTTCCACCCGGACCTCGTCGAGGCCGTCGTGTTCGACCTCGGCGGCGTCTTCATCTACCCCGATCCGCATCCGGCGGCCGAGCGGATGGCCGCCACCGGCGTGCCGGTCCCGTCCGGCGACGACTTCGACCAGCGTTTCCGCCGGGCCCACCACGCCGCCGTCCACCACCTGTCGCAGGACGGAGAGGACGCCGCCGAGCACCGTCCCGAGTTCTGGCGTCGCTACGACCGCGCCTACGGGGCCGACCTCGGGGTCCCCGACGAGCAACTGGACGACTTCGACGTGGCGATCCGGGTCGGCTGGGACTGGCCCCACGAGCCCAACATCGCCGCCTTGCATCGCCTGGCCACCACCGGCATGCCGATGGCGATCGTGTCGAACAACGATGGATCGGCGCCCGAGCAGTGCCGCACCCACGGGATCTGCCAGGTGCTCGAGGGCCCGCTGCCCGTGGTGGCCGCGATCATCGACTCCGCGTTGGTCGGTGCCCGCAAGCCCGACCCGACGATCATGGCGCCGGCGCTCTACGCCCTCGGCATCCCGGCCGAGCGGGTGCTCTACGTCGGCGACACCGTCCAGGCCGATGTGCTGGCGGCGACGCGTGCCGGCATGCAGGTCGTGCAGCTCGACCCGTTCGACCACCACGCCGCGTTCGACCACGCCCGCATGAATGACGTCGACGAGATCGTCGACGCGCTGACCTGAACAACGTCACTGGGATCTACAGCTAGCTGATCGTCGGCAACCGCAGGTTGGGGTGGGCGCCGTCGTCGAGCCCGGTGGCGCCGTCGACCCGCAGCCGCCACGCGGCGGCGGCGGCGATCATCGCCGCGTTGTCGGTGCAGAACGCCCGGTCGGGCACCAGGCAGTCGAGCCCTCGGCCGGCCGCCTCGGCGGCGAACCGTTCCCGGAGGCGGGAGTTGGCGGCCACACCGCCGCCGAGGCACAACCCTTTGGCCCTGGTCTGTTCGGCCGCCCGCATCGCCTTGGTCACCAACACGTCGACGACCGCTTCCTGGAAGGCGGCGGCCAGGTCGGCGTTCTCGGCGTCGGGGTGGCGGCGCACGTAGTTGATCACCGCGGTCTTCATGCCGCTGAACGAGAAGTCGAGTCCCTCGTCGAGCATCCCGCGGGGGAACGTGATCGCGTCGCGGTCGCCCTCGGTGGCCAGCTTGTCGATGATCGGCCCACCCGGGTAGCCGAGGCCGAGGAACCTGGCGACCTTGTCGAACGCCTCGCCGGCGGCGTCGTCGATCGTGGAGCCGAGAATGCGGTAGGCGCCGAGCTCGGTCAGCTCGACGATCAGGGTGTGGCCGCCCGACACGAGCAGCACGACGAGGGGCGGCCGCAGATCGGGACGTTCGAGGAAGGTGGCGAACAGGTGCCCCTCCATGTGGTTGACCCCGATGTAGGGCACGTCCCACGCCAGGGCGAGCGTCTTGGCCTCGGTGACGCCGACCAGCAGGGCGCCGATCAGACCGGGCCCGTGCGTGGCGGCCACGGCGTCGATGCTGCCGTCGACCTGGTCGGGTTCGATCCCGGCCTCGGCGAGCGCCGCCGACAGGACCGGCTCGAGCATCTCGAGGTGGGCCCGACTCGCCACCTCGGGGACGACGCCACCGAACTCGGCGTGCCGTTCGATCTGGGACGACACGACGTTGGCGAGCACCGTGAGGTCGGTGGGGTCGGCCCCGGCGCGCACGATCGCCACCGAGGTCTCGTCGCAACTGGTCTCGATGGCGAGCACCGTCGTGGGTCGCTCGGCGGTCGGTCGGCTGGTCATCGGGCCTCCTCGCAGCGGGCGACGACGTCGGCGAGGTCATGCGCCCACAGGATCTCGGCGTCTTCCCCGTCGCCGTAGTAGCCGGGCCGGACCCCGGCCGAGGCGAACCCGACGCGTTCGTAGAGCGCACGGGCCGCCTGGTTCGAGACCCGCACCTCGAGGGTGAGGCTCTCCACGCCCCGGCGACGAGCGTCGTCGACGAGGTGGGCCAACATCGCGGCGGCGATCCCGCGTCGACGCCGGTCGGGACGCACGGCGATGTTGAGCACATGGGCGTCGGTGGCGACGAACATCAGCCCGCCGAAGCCGACGACCGTGCCATCGGGTTCGAGGGCGACGGCCCACGAGCGGGCCGAGTCGTCAAGGTCGAGTTCACCGGCGAGCAGGTCGCGCCCCCACGGGCTCGGCGAGCTCATGGCCTCGATCGCGGCCACCTCGTCGATCAGTTCGCTCGACAGCGGCACGAGTCGATGGCTGTGTCGTTGATCGTGCCGTTGACCCGACTGCCCGGCGGCGGGCGACACCGGGCGATTCACGACGACCTCCGCCGTGGTCGACGCGGCTTCGGTGGGGAATGGCGGGTCTTGATGTTGATCTGGACGTCGGGGTCGCGCAGGTAGGCGGGCTCGACCTCGGGACCGGGGCGGCCGGGATCGTCGCCGGCCAGGCGCAGCATCGTCGCCGCCGACGGCTCGAGGCCGGCAAGCAACGTCGCGTCGGCAAGCACAGACGCGCCGGCGAAGTCATCGGCGTAGCGATCGGCGCCGTCGCCGCAGATCACGTCGCCCGGCTCGGCGAGGGCGGCGGCCTCCGACGGCGAGAGGCTCCGGGCGGGAGCGGTGGCTGCCCCGCCGACGAAACGCTGGACGAAGACCTCGGCCCGGCGGGCGTCGACGACGGCGAGCACCCCCGACGCATCGGTGTCAGCGGCGTCGGAACGAACAGCGGCATCGGCGGCCAGGCTGGCGAGGCTCGTGACGGGCACGACCCCGACCCCGGTGGCGAAGGCGAGGGTTCGAGCGGTGGCCACGCCGACCCGGAGGCCGGTGAACCGGCCGGGGCCGACGTCGACCACGATCCGCTCGAGATCCCCGACCGTCACTCCACCCTCGTCCAACACGGCGGCCAGCATCGGGGTGAGTTCCTCGGCGTGGCGCCGGTCGGTGGCGGCGTGGCGGTG
>JAWSVN010000069.1:5379-18251 GCA_033851875.1 Acidimicrobiales bacterium | reverse complement strand
CGCTCAGTCCCACATGTGGGACTGAGCGCAACGAGACCGCGCTCCACCTGCTCGAACCTCAAGTGACCGCCGGTCGTGACCGTTGGGAGACGGTGGAACACTCCGACCAGCCACCGCCGCCGACACCAGGCGACTCCGTGGCCGTCGAGGGCCCACGCGAACGGAACCTCCGGATCGGCGCGGCAGCGATGGCGTTCCTCCTGCTCATGTTGGCGGTCTTCCTGTCGAACCACGCGGCGACGACCGGGGGCATCGACGCCGACAACTCGGCAGTCTTCGCGACTCGCACTCTTGCGGTCTCGGTGGGTGGGTTCGTTGCCGCAGCGCTCGGCGGGTGGCTCCTGCGTGCGTGGTCGGTCCTGGTCGTCTACCCATTCGCGGCCTACCCGGCGGTCGTCGTCGTCTGGTGGCTCGAGCTGCCGATCGGTGTCGAGGTCTTCGGTGGTCTCGTCGCTGCGCTCGGGTTCGTGGCAGCGATTCTGCTTCGGCGCTTCCGCCCCGTGTGGCCTGCGATCGGATTCGGCATGGTGGTCGCGGGGTTGTTGACGATCACGCTGCGTGCCCTTCCATCCCCGGGGCCGGTCTACAATGAAGTGTTCGCCGGCGGGGCCGATCTGGTGCTCGAGGATGCGGGGCTGCCGGTGCTGGGGCGAAGCCACTACGTCATCCCGCTCGGCAGCACCGGCTACCTGTACGCCGATGACCTCGTGGTGGTTGACGTCTCGGCCGTTTGCGAGGAACCGACCTTCGCCTGCGTGGAAGGGTGGCTCGCGGAACAGGATTGGTGCCGAGACGTCGAGCGTCGGGACGACTACCTCAGGTTCGAAGTGTGGGTCGGCGCGGGCGATGTCTTTGCAACCGCTCGGCCGTCGATCGAGGCGGCTTGGCTGTGGGGCGACGATGACCCGAATCCGGGCAAGGCCCCGCAACACTGGGTGATCCGATTCGGCGGATGACGGGCCGCGCTCGCCGAGGCGGGTGATGGCTCAATCCGGGGTGAGCTGGGCCGATAGGTCCAGGTGCCGCCGCTTTCCCCCGAAAAGGGGAATCCATTCAGCGACGAAGTCGCCGAGACCCTCCTCGACGAGGTGTGGGCCCGGAGTCACGCGCGCCTGGAGCGACGGCTGACCAAGCTCGAATCGATCGTGTCGGCGCTGTTCGACCGATCGCTCGAGCCGACCGAGATCCTCGAGGCCATCGCCCTGGCCGACGAGGTGGCCGTCAAGCTCTCGGTGCTGGGGTTCTCCGGCGCCGGCGAGCTGATCCGGAGGCTCGGCACCCTCCTGGTCGACCCCGACCTGGGGCTGCCGCACGCCATTTCCATGGCCTCGATCTTCGACGACACCCGCACGGCGGTGGCGACGACATTGGGCGAGATCCGACTGGTGAAGCCGACGGGCTTCCGCCTGAAGGTGGTCGGCGCGGTCTCCGAGACCGTCGACCAACTCATCTGGCTCGGCGCGGCCCAAGGTCTGCGGGTGGAGCACGACATCGACGGTCTGCAGGCAGATCCTGAACCCACAACCGGGTCGGGATCCGATGACGACGGGGTCGGCGGCACCGAACCCGTCGACGTCGAGCCTGTCGGCGCCGTCGCGGTCGTGATCGACGACCCGGACCTGGGCCGCAGCCGAGCCGTGATCCGAGGCATCCGCGAAACCCACCCGAGGCCGCCGATCGTGCTGATCGCGCCGACCCGCGCCGTGTCGCACCGCGCTCGCGTCGTCGAATGGGTCGACACGATCCTCGATCGTCAGACGCCGCCCCTCGAGGTGATCACCGAACTCCGGGCGGCGGTGATGCGCAGCACGCTGCCGCGCTCGGTCAGCGTGCTCGGCGTCGGTTCCGACTGGCTCGCCGAACACCTCAACGACCGGGGGCTCGACGTGGCGATCGAGGAGTCGGTCGACGAGCTGTTCGACGCCCTGCGATCCAAGCGCAGTCGAGCCGCCGTCCTCACCCCCGACCTCGGACCTCACCGCCCGATCGAGATCCTTCGCATGATCCGGTCCGACCGCGAGCTCCGCTCGACGGTCGTGATCATGATCGAACCGCGAGAGGACGCCGGGCGGCTCCACCTGCTGCGTCGCGAGGGCGTCGACGACATCGTCGCCAACACCGTCGACCTCGACGACCTGGCCGTCTTGCTCAAGTCGCGCCTCGCCCGGCGAGCCCTGCAGGAGCCGCTCGAGCACCACGAGGGCACCCTCGGTGCCGTCGCCTGGAACACCGCCGTGGTGCTGATGGAGCGCATGATCACCGTGTCGTTCCGGCGCCACACGCCGGTCGGCATCGCCGTGCTCGAGTTCGACGTCGACGAGGACGAGATCTCGAGCGGCGAACTCGACCAGACGATGGCCAGCGAGTTCCGGCGCGAGGACATCTTCGCCCGCTACGACGAACGCCACGTGGTCGTGGCGCTCCAGGGCGTCGATCGCAACACGATCATCCGTCGCATGCAGGACATCCACCAGAAGTTCTCGCTGTCGGAACGTCGGGGACGTGCGGCGTGTGTGCAGTTCCCGGTCGACGGGCGTTCGCTCGACGAGCTGCTCGAGAACGCCGCCGACACCCTCGAGCACGCCAACCGCAATGGCGCCCCCGTCGTGCTCGGTCACGACTGGGAACCGCCCAGTGCACGCGCCGCCGACGTGGTCCTGGTCGACCCGGACCTCACCCTCGGTTCGGTGCTGGTGTCGACTCTCGAACGTCGCGGCCTGTCGATCCAGCAGCAGCCCGACGCCCTCGATGCCCTCGCCGATCTGACCGGGGCGTCGACCAAGTCGCTGCCGAGCGTGGTCCTCCTCGAGCTCGATCTCATCGGCATCGACGGGCTCCAGTTCCTGCGACAGCTCCGTTCCGCGGGCGTGCTCGAACGCGTGAAGGTGATCGTGTTGTCGGCCCGCTCGGGGGAGTCGGATCTCCGCCTCGCCTTCGAGCTCGGCGCCGACGACTACGTGCCCAAGCCGTTCAGCACGCCGCTGTTGTTGCATCGTCTCAACCGCGCCCTCGGCACCGGAGCGACGTGACCCGCTTCCACATCTTCCTGGCCGCCTGGGGCCTGAGCCTCGCGCTCGCGGTGTTCTACATCGTGTGGGGGTCTGTCAACGACGTCGCACAGAAGGTGATCGCGCGACGGCGGCGCCGCGTCCTGGAGGTGTTGAGCGTGGTGCTGTTCGAGTCGGACGACGACGCCGCACGCGTCCACGAACAAGCGATGCAGATGCCGCGGCGAGAACTGCTCGCCGTCGTGCAGAGCCTCGCCGTCGACCTGAACGGTCAGGCCCGCGATCGGTTGCAGCACCTGGTGCGTGCCCTCGGGCTCGAGCGCTTCATCCGCCGCCGGGCCAAGAGCCGACGGTGGCGCCTGCGGGTGCAGGCCGCGCAGCTCCAGTACCTGGTCGACCATCCCGACTTCGACCACCGACGTCTGCTCGAGGATCGTCACCACGTCGTGCGAGCCCGCGCCGCGGAGAGCTTGACCGCCGGCCAGGCGGCCGAGCATGTCGACCTTCTCGTCACGCTGCTCCGGGACGATTCGGTCGCCGTTCGCCTCGCCGTGCAGCAGAAGCTGCTCGACGTCGGCTCCCGAGCGGTGCCCGTGCTCCTCGAGGAACTCCAGGGCGATGGCCACGTGCTCGAGGTGCTCGAGGTGGCCGCCAATCTCGCCGACCCCCGGCTGGTCGAGTCCCTCGTGGGCCACACCCGCTCCGACGACCCCGAGGTGCGGTCCACCGCTGCGCGGGCGCTGGGCAGCGGCAGCGGACCCGGCGCCGCTTCGGTGCTCGACGAGCTCTGCGCCGACGAAGACCCCGAGGTGCGGGTGGCAGCGATCGACGGTCTCTCGCGCATGGAGTCGCAGGCGTCGGTGGCCACGATCGGTCGAGCGCTCGGCGACCGTTCCTGGCAGGTGCGACGCGCCGCCGGCCTGGCGCTCGACCGTCTCGGCGCCCCCGGGCGCCTGATCCTGCGGGGCCATCTCCATGCGACGGATCCGTTCGCTCGCGACATGGCCCGCCAGGTCCTCGATGCCATCGCCGCCCGCGAGGGCGTCGTCCTGACCCCGCCGGTGGAGGACCCGATGGTCGACATCGAAGCCATGGTCCGGGCCGCCGAGGAGGCCATCGAGGCCGATGACGCCGCCGAGGCGGTTGGTTCCAGTGCTGCGGAGGTCGGCTCGTCGGCGCCGCCGGATCTGCGTCCGACGCCGAGCCACGATCACGCTCCCGACCTCGTGTTCGACGACGCGGCCCTCGAAGCCCTGCTCGGCAGCCCAGGAGGTGGGCAGTGATCAACCTGCTGTTCGACTCGATCGCCGACATCGCCTCCGCGTGGGTGGTCGGGGTGACCCTGCTCCAGTTGACGATGGTCGTTTCAGCCATGGTCGAACTCCGCCGACTTCGTCAGCGGGACCGTCACCAGGTGTGGCGGCGCGTCGTCGGCTCGCCGCTCGCGCCCCGAATCTCGGTGCTCGTGCCGGCCTACAACGAGGAGGTGACCGTCTGCGAGACCGTCACCGGCCTCCTCGCCATGTCGTATCCGAACCTCGAGATCGTGGTGATCAACGACGGTTCGCCCGACAACACCGTGCAGGTGTTGATCGACCGGTTCGACCTGCGAGCCGTGCATCCGGTCTACCAGCGCGTGATCGAAACGGCCGACGTGAAGAGTCTGTACCGCTCGTCGCAGGAACCCCGGCTCGTGCTGATCGACAAGTTCAACGGCGGCAAGGCCGACTCGCTCAACGCCGGCGTCAACGTCGCCACCGGCGACCTGGTGTGCGCCATCGACGCCGACACCCTCGTCGCACCCGACGCGCTCCAGCAACTCGTCGCGCCCTTCGTCACCGACCCCAACGTCGTTGCGGTGGGCGGCACCGTGCGCCTCACCAACGACTCACCGGTTCGGGCCGCTCGGGTCACACAGCTGGTGGTGCCGAAGAAGCCGCTGCCGGCCCTCCAGGCCGTGGAGTACGTGCGGGCCTTCATCATCGGCCGCCTCGGCTGGAACCCGCTGGGCGGCAACCTGATCATCTCCGGCGCCTTCGGTGTGTTCAGCCGCGAGAAGGTGCTGGCGGCCGGCGGCTATGAGCACTCGTCGATCGGCGAGGACATGGAGCTGATCGTCCGGCTCCGCCGCCGCGGCTACGAGGAGGGCGAGAGCGCTCGCGTGGAGTTCCTTCCCGACCCGGTGGCCTGGACCGAGGCTCCGGAAGAGGCCCGGGTCCTGGCCCGTCAACGCAACCGCTGGCAGCGCGGTCTGATGGACGTGTTGCTGCGGCACAAGACGATGATCTTCAACCCGAAGTACAAGTCGGCCGGCCTGCTGTCGATGCCGTTCTTCTTCGTGGTCGAGTTCCTGTCGCCGATCGTCGAGGCGATCAGCCTCTCGCTCCTGCTGGTCGGCCTCCTCGCCGGCCTCGTCGACCCGGCGTCGCTGTGGATCCTGGGTGCCGCCTACGGGTTCGGCACGGCCGTCACCCTGCTCACGTTGTGGTTCGACGACGTCGCGTTCCACAGCTACCCACGGTTCTCGTTCCGGTTGAAGCTCGCCGCCTACGCCATGGTCGAGCAGGTGATCTACCGGCAGATGACGATCGTCTGGCGGCTCTGGGGCATCCGTCTGTTCCTGCAGGGCCGCACCGAGTGGGGCCAGCAGGTCCGCAAGGGCTTCACCACCTCCTGACCGTCCGCCACGGGGCCACGTCGGCCTCAGCGGCCGAGGATCTCGACGCTGCCGGTCGCAAGCGCAGCGACGACCGCCAAGGCCTCGTCGGTGGTGCACACGACGGTGATCCCGGCGTCGTCGATGGCGACGACCGTTGCCTCGGCGACCACCTCGGCGTCGGCGATGAGCCAGTCGTCGCTGAGGGCGACCGCCACCAGATCGACCTGTTGTCCGACGGTGACGAGGGGTGGTGCAAGAGGGAGGGGCAGCGTCAGGGTCCGTTCGTCGGGTCCGGGTGCCAGCGGAGCGTCGATCGCGGCGTCGCCGCGTGGCTCGTCCGGCTCGGCGACGGTGCCGTGGCCAGTGCCTGGCGCCGGGGTCGGACCCGAGCGGCCCGCCGTCTCGCCGCCGCGGTCGGCGTCGGCGACCAGCGTCGAACGAGCGAGACCGGCGACGCCGACGAGGGCGAGCGCCAGCGCGACGAGCCGTCGCCATCCGTGTCGGTGGCGGAACGACGACAGCCGATCGATCAGTCGTTGCCGGCGGGTCGGGTCGTCGGGGCGCGCCAGGGGTGCGCCCCCTTGGAATGTGGACATGCGGTCTCCCGCGTGAGATCAGTCGCTGGAGGAGCTGCTCGTCGAGGTGCTCGAGCCGGATGCGGACGAACCGGAGGAGGACGAGGACGAGGAGCTGCCGGACGAGTCCGACGACGTCGACCCCTTCGAGTCGGAAGAGCTCTTGGTGTCACTGCTCGAGCTGTCGCCCGAGGTCGATGCGCTCGACGAGCTCTTCGATCCGCTCTTGCGAGCGTCGTTCTTGTAGAACCCCTGGCCCTTGAAGGCGATACCGACCGCGCTGAAGACCTTCTTCAGCTGGTGCTCGTGGTCGTCACCAGGCCAGACGGTGAGCGTGTCGTCCTTGATCGACTGCTCGATCTCGAACCGCTCGTCGCACTCGGTGCACTTGTATTCGTAGGTGGGCATGGGCGTGGCTGCTCCTGGGCGTCGCAGTCCTGGATCGACGCCGAACGGCGGTCGATGCTAGCGGCGAAGTGGGTCCACGAGCGACGCCCAGCCACTCAGCCTCGCCGTCTCGAGGCGCTGGCCGGGCCTACCCGACGACGTGGTCGCCCGGCTCGTCGAAGCGCAGGTGCTCGGTTTCGGCCCGATCGAAGGCGAAACCGCGGATCGCGATCTCCTCGGGTGCCTCCGCAGGCGCCGGCACGGCACGCCAGCCCTCGTTGCGAACCCGGAGGCCGCGCACGGTCACCGTCGCGCCGGCAACCGTGTCGATCACCAGGGCCCCGTCGAGGTCGAGGCCGTCGATGATCACCTCGCCCTCGCCCCGGATCACCAGGCACGAACGGGCGCTGATCGTCACGTTCCGCATCCGCTCGGCGACCCCGGCTCGCGGCGTCGTGACCCGCGGCGACAGGCTGACGACCGGGAAGAGGTCGACCTCGATGCCGGCGAAGGTCTCGGGCTCGCCCTCGGCGACCTCGGCGCCGGCAAGGCGGAGCAGCTTGCGGTGCAGGGCGTAGATCTCGGCCTCGCCAGTGCTGGCGCTCGCCGCCGGCACACCCTTGGCGGCAAGGGCGGTGGCATCGGCCAGGTTGTTCTTCACGGTCGAGAAGCACATGTCGCGCTCGAACTGGGTGAACCCGACGAGGGCGTCGGCCGGCAGGAGCTTCGGGTAGTCCTGCATCATGCACTCGAGCCGGGTCGGCTTCTTGAAGGTTTCCTTGGCGTCGTCGGCGTACTTCGGGTTGACGAACTCGGGGATGCCACCTTCGGTACGGATGAGGGTCTCGACGTAGGGGGCCAGGGCCATCACCAGCACGTTGGTGTTGCCGGGGAAAGGGGAGTAGCCGGTGTCGTCGGCGACGTCGCCGTCGGGGTGGCCGCTCGCCCGGAGCAGCGGGTCGAGCTGGTTGTACTCGACGTTGATCGTGAGGGTGCGGGCCTCGCTCTCGAGACGCACGATGCCGCCGGCGGCCTCGCCGGCGTTGCGGGGCACGACCATCGAGTTGACCTGGTAGCCCTCGGTGTGGCTCACGCCGATCATGGCGGGTAGGGCGTGGAAGACGACGCCGTTGGTGTCCTGGAAGAAGGCCAGGTGTTCGTAGCCGCCGGCCAGCCAGGTGCGGGCGAGACCGCTCTGGTGGAGCAGGGCGTGGACGTCGCCGTGGCCGTGGGGCTTGGTCTCGATGGCGTAGGGGTCGTCCGCATCCTGGGCGAAGCGGGCGGCGTTGTCGCGCAGGCTCGGCACCTTCTCCTGCTTGATCACGGTGAGCTGGCCGGGGGCGAGGCCGAAGTCGTCGTTGGCCTCGAGCAGGGCGCGGGTCGCCTCGTCGGTGTCGCCCGAGGTCATGATCGCCAGCGGGATCATTCGGTCCTCGCCGGTCAGGGCGTTGGCACGCGCCTGCAGGGCGAGGAGGTGGGCGACGTAGCGGCCGATGAAGGAGGTGTCGCTCGCCGTCTCCGACGGCAGGGCGATCTTGATGCCGCCGTAGCCGAGCCGTTCGCCGAGCCCACCGGCGACGAGGACGAACGCCGTGCGGGTCGCCTGGGCGAGGCCGGCGGCCTCGGCCGCGTCGAACTCGGCCGAGGCGAACGGCAGTCGTTCACCGGTCGGGACCGCGGGGGTGAACCCGTCGTAGGGGTTGTCGCCGGCCTTGCTCTTGGCCAGGAGGTCGCGGGCGTTGGCGACGTAGGTGGCGAGCCCGCCCGGATACTGGCCGTCGAGGGCCCGGAGCTGGGCGAGCTGGCGTGACTTGTCGACCTGGGCCTCCCCGGGGGGCGGCCAGTGGGCGAACAGGTGACCCTGGCCCCAGTCGATCGCCTGGCGCAGGGTGGTCTGGTCCTCGTCGCTCAGGGACGCGGCGTGGGTGTCGACGTCGAACGCGGTCTGGTTCGACCCGGGGGGAACAGTCACAGCAGGCCTCGTGGGGGTGGGGTGCGAGCAGGGTTCCCATCGGCAGCGATGGCAGCCGTTGGAGGGTCGCAACCGTATGGCGCTGACTAGCGTGGGGCCATGATCCCCCTCGAAGACGCCCAGGCTCGCGTCGCCGCTTCGATCGCCCCGCTCGACCCCGTCGTGGTGCCGATCGGCGAGGCCGCCGGCCGGATCCTGGCGGAGGCCGTGACGGCCCAGGCCCCGATCCCGCCCTTCGACAACACGGCGATGGACGGGTTCGCCGTCCGGGCCGCCGACACCGCCGGCGCGACCGAGACCGCACCGGTGCGGCTGCCGATCGTGGCCACCATCCCCGCCGGCGCCATCGCCCCCCGGCCGCTGGAGGCGGGCGAGGCGATGCGGATCATGACCGGCGCCCCGATCCCCGACGGCGCCGACGCCGTGGTGATGGTCGAACTGACCCGGGCCGACGGCGACGAGGTCGACGTCGGGGCCGAGGTGCCGGTCGGCAACCACATCCGCCCGATCGGCGACGACCTACCCGCCGACGCGGTGGTCTACGAGCCTGGCGAACTCCTCACCGCCGCCCACCTCGGGGTGCTCGCCTCGGTCGGTCGGGCCACGGTCGCCGTGCACCGGCGGCCCCGGGTCGGGGTGTTCTCGACCGGCGACGAACTCGTCCCGCCGGGCCAGCCGCTCGGGCCGGGACAGATCCACGACTCGAACCGCTACAGCCTGCTCCAGCTCGTCGCCGAGGCCGGCGCCGAACCGGTCGACCTCGGTCTCCTCCCCGACGACGAGGAAGCGATCGAAGCGGCGTTGCGCTCGGCGATCGAGACACCGGACGGCGCCCCCGTCGACGCTCTGGTCACCTCGGGTGGGGTGAGCATGGGCGACTTCGATTTCGTGAAGGCGATCCTGCAGCGTCTCGGCGACCTCAACTGGATGCAGGTGGCGATCCGGCCCGCAAAGCCGCTGGCATTCGGCACCCTGCTCGGCGTGCCGATCTTCGGGCTGCCCGGCAACCCGGTCAGCTCGATGGTGAGCTTCGAGCTGTTCGCCGGTCCGGCGATCCGCACGATGCTCGGCCACCGCGAACCCCAGCGGCGAGCCCAGTGGGCGATCGCGGACGAGACGTTCGGCCGTCGGCCCGACGGCAAGACCCACTTCGTGCGAGTCGTCGCACGGGCCGAGAGCGACGGCGCCCTCCACGTGCGGTCGGCCGGCGGGCAGGGCTCGCACCAGCTGAGCGCGATGGCCCGGGCCAACGCCCTGGCGGTGCTCGACGACGGTTCCGGCGTGCAGCTCGGCGGCAAGGTCAGGGTGCTGGTGTTGCGCTGAGCGCTCGCTCGGCGAGCACGGTTTCCCGGGTCGGCACCCGCCACGCGACGTAGGCGGCGCCGATCAGCCCGAGGGCGAGCAGGGTCGCCCCGGGCCACCACCGCGTGGCATACCACGGCCGCCACATCACGATCGACGAGATCGTGATCGCGGTCCACATCATGGCGATGGCGACCGCCTTGGTCCGCCGGGGCATGCCGAGACCGTCGCGGGCCTCGGCGACGAGACGGCCGACGCCCGGGAGGTCGAGGACCCACTGCTCGAACCGGGAGCTGGCCTTGCCGAAGCACCACGCCGCGATCAGGAAGAACACCGTGGTCGGCAGGCCGGGGAGGATCAGGCCGATGCCGCCGACGCCGACGGCGAGGAATCCGGCAGCCACCCACAGCACCCGGGTGACGCGGCCGAGCCCACGGGCGGGGGGAGCGGTGACCTCGGGGGCGTCCACCTGCGCGAATCTACCCGCGGCGGCGCCGACAGGACCGGGGCCACGGGCCTTTGGTACGGTTGGGTCCTCATGGCCAGGCAGCTCATCGACACGTTCGGGCGGGTCCACACCGACCTGCGGATCTCGGTCACCGACCGATGCAACTTCCGCTGCACCTACTGCATGCCCGAGGAAGGCCTCGAGTGGTTGGGGCGCGACGAGATCCTCAGCTTCGAGGAGATCACCCTGATCGTGCGGCTGTTGGCCGAGGAGGCCGGGCTGCGGTCGGTGCGCCTCACCGGCGGCGAGCCGACCGTGCGAGCCCGATTGGCGTCGCTGGTCGAGATGTTGGCGGCCATCCGCACCCCCGAGGGCGATCCGCTCGAGCTGTCGATGACGACCAACGGCGCCACCCTACGCCTCGTCGCCGACGACCTGCGCGAGGCCGGCCTGCAGCGGCTGAACATCAGCCTCGACACCCTCGACCGGGAACGATTCGTCGAACTGACCAGGCGCGACGAGCTCGACAAGGTGCTCGACGGCATCGACGCGGCGACGGCTGCCGGGTTCGACCCGGTGAAGGTCAACGTGGTGTTGATGCGCGGCATCAACGACGACGAGATCGTCGAGTTCCTGCGGCTCGGTCGTGAACGCAACGTGGCGGTGCGCTTCATCGAGTTCATGCCGCTCGACGCCCAGGACGACTGGAGCAACGACCGGGTGGTGTCGGCCACCGAGATCCTCGAGCGGGCCGGTGAACACTTCGAGTTCGCGCCGATCGAGCGGGGCTCGTCGCCGGCCGAGCGGTTCCGCTACACCGACGCCGATGCGCCGGAGGGCGCGGGCGGCGAGTTCGGGGTGATCGCCTCGGTCACCGAGGCGTTCTGCGGCAGCTGCGACCGGATGCGTCTCACCGCCGAGGGGCAGCTCCGCAACTGCCTGTTCGCCCTGCGTCACGTCGAGCTCAAGCCGGTGCTGCGCTCGGGTGCCCCGGTCGAGGAACTCCACGCCGCCCTGCTCGACACGGTCGCCGGCGAGGTCGAGCGCAAGTGGGCCGGCCACGCCATCAACAAGGTCCACTTCCTCCGCCCCACGAAGTCGATGTCGCAAATCGGTGGGTAACACAGCGGTGGATGACACAGCAGTTCTGCCTGCGCCAGCGTTCGGGGCGGCCCGACTAGGCTCCTGCCGTGCCAGATCGTGAACTGACCCACCTCGACCCGCTCGGCCGTGCTCGCATGGTCGACGTGAGCGAGAAGGACCCGACCGCACGACGAGCGGTGGCCCGAGGGCGTGTCTACATGACGCCGGAGACCACCGCGCTGGTGGCCAATCGGGCCGTGGCGAAGGGCGACGTGCTCGCCGTCGCCCGGGTCGCCGGCATCCAGGCGGCGAAGCGGACCAGCGACCTGTTGCCGCTGTGCCACCCCCTCCTGGTCGGCTCGGTGTTGATCAACTTCGACATCCAGGACACGTACATCGAGATCGAGGCACACGTCGACACCGTCGACCGCACCGGCGTGGAGATGGAGGCGCTCACCGCGGCGTCGATCGCGGCCCTCACGATCTACGACATGTGCAAGTCGGCCGACAAGGCGATGACGATCGGCGACGTTGCCCTGTGGGAAAAGGTCGGCGGCCGGTCCGGCACCTACCGCCGGGCCTCCGAGGTCGACTGACCACCCTCCCGTCGCCCTGACGCCTGACCGACCGTGGTGGTTGTCCCCGCTACCTGTCCGTAGTACGTTCGTAACGTTGGCGACGCCGCCGCCGCCCCGCCCGCAGGTCCCTCCCGTCGGGCGCAGAACGTTTGAGGAAACTCGATGAATTGGTTCCAGACCATTGTTCTGCTGATCGTCTTGTCCGTCTGGGTCTGGGTGCTCGGACGTCCGCTCGCTGCGAACCTGTTCAACAAGGCTCGTCGTGACCCGGTCGGCAGCTTCCGACGCGAGATGTCGGCTCTCGGAGAGGCGCCACAACGCTCGATGGGGCTCGGCGCCCCCGCGCTGCCGCGGAGCCTCGGTGGTGGGCCGACGATGACCTCGGCCCGCCGTCGTCGCCTGCAGATCTTCATGGCGCTGTGCATCGCGGCGGGCGTGTCGCTGGTGATGGCGTTGGTGTTCCGTGGCATCTGGGTCTACGAGCACCTCCTGATGGACGTGTTGCTGGTCGGCTACACCGCCCTCGCCGCCCGTCACGGTGCCGCCGAGAGCGAGCGCCGCTCGAAGGTGAGCTACCTGTCGCCCGCTCGGGCCCAGGCCAGCCCGGTCTACATCCGGGCCGTCAACGACGGCTGATCCGGCATGTGAGCCGCTAGGCTCTTCCATCCCAACGGGGTCCGTCCCCGCTCGGGGCTGTAGCTCAGCTGGCTAGAGCGCCTCGGTCGCATCGAGGAGGCCAGGGGTTCGACTCCCCTCAGCTCCACTTGGTTCGAATGACGCCCCACGGGGCGTCATTCGCCGTTTTGCACCGCGCTCGCGCCCCGTTTGCCGGCCCCACCTGTCGCTGCCCTCGCCCACGG
>JAWSVN010000069.1:0-5341 GCA_033851875.1 Acidimicrobiales bacterium | reverse complement strand
TGGCGCCCGGACACTGACCCAATCCCCGAAACCGTGGGGTCGGCCTCAGCGATGCGGGCTCGCGATGCCGGCCCGGGAAGTGTCAGGCGTCGACGACGACGCCTTCGCCGTCGCTCGGCTCGGCTAGCGGCGGCTCGCTCGACCAGGGGAAGTTGATCCACTTGTCGGTGCGCTTCCAGATGTAATCGCACTTCACCAGCGAGTGGCTCTTCTCGTAGAGCACGGCGGTACGCGACTCGGCGACGACGTCCTGGCAGAACTCATGCACGGCCTTCAGGGTGTGGCCGGTATCGGCCACGTCGTCGGCGACGAGGATGCGGGCCCCGGTCAGGTCGACCTTGTCCATGTAGGGCGGCAGCATGATCGGGACGTCGAGACGCTCGTCGACCCCGGAGTAGAACTCGAGGTTCATCACGTAGAGGTTCTTGACCGACAGGGCGTAGCCGAGCGATCCGGCGGCGAACAGGCCGCCACGGGCGATGGCGAGGATCATGTCGGGGCGGTAGCCGTCGTCGGCGACCATGGCGGCGAGTTCGCGGATCGCCACGCCGTACTTGGCCCAGTCGAGGATCTCGCGTTCTGATTCGGGGGGCGTCACGTCGACGGAGGGTACTCGCCGTCGGAGGCGGCCGTGACCTGGACACTGACCCGCGTGGCCCCGTTGGCGAAGGCAGCCCGGAGAGCGGCGGTGAGGGCGTCGACCGTGGCCTCACCGGGGCCGGTGGCCGCCGTGCCGAACGGTCCGATGTCGATGGTGGCCTCGGCCACCCCGTCGAGGGCCGTGGCGATCGCTTCGATCGCACCTTCGACGTGGGGCCCGGGTGCGGCGTCGTGGAAGGGTTCGACCGTGAACTCGACCTCGAGGCGGGGGAGTGCGGGCAGGTCCGTGGGGCCCGAAGCGGGAGAGGGGGAAGCAGTCACGGCATCACTCGTGGGAGTTGAGGTAGTTGTAGACGGTGAACCGGCTCACGCCGAGCCGGTCGGCGATGTCCTCGACCGCCTTGCGGAGACCGAACGCGCCGAGGGCGTCGAGGCGTCGGACCACCTCTTGTTTGCCGGCGCGGTCGAGGTCGCCGAGGCTCGACCCGAGCTCGCGTTCGACCTGGTCGATCAGTCGGTCGAGGGCGTCGTGGATGCCGCCCGGCCGGAATCCGCCGACCAGGGCGCCCTCCCAGCACAGCTCGATGTCGCCGTCGACCATCTGGTCGGGCAACACGACGCTGCCGCCGAGTGCACGGGCGAGGGGCAGCACGCCTTGGAGGAACGGATGCACCCGGGCAAACCTACTCGGTCGAGCAGTTCCATCGTTGCGTGACCTGTCAGCACCCAGAGCGCGCGTTACGATCACATGTCGTCCGGGCAGAGGATGCAGAAGGTCTGGCGCGTGAGCGCCGGCGTGGAAGGAGAGCCGTGCCGCAACGGCCGATCAATCGAGTGCGCGTGGTGGCCGCCGCGGTCGTCCTCGGGGTCGCCTCGCTGCTGCCCTCGGCCTTCGCTGGATCGCAGGAGAGCATCGCCGAAGCACGGGCCGAACGAGAGGCGCTCCGTGAAGAGCGAGCGGCCGCCGCCGCCGAGCTCGACGCCGCCCGGGCCGAGGATGCCGAAGTGGCAGCCGCCCTCCGGGACATCACCGACCTGGTCAACGCCCACCAGGCTCGCCTCGACGAGGTCGGCCGTCAGCTGGTGGTCAACCAGCAGATCGCCGTCGACGCCGAAGCTGCGGTCGCCGAGGCCGACGCTCGCGAAGCGGAGCTGCAGGACGAGATCCTCCAGCTCGCCGTCTCGGGATACGTGAACGCCGGCGAACAGTCGACCGCCGCGCTCCTCGCGTCGGAGGACTTCGGCGAGGTCCTGCGACAGAACGAGCTGCTGGCGTCGGCCAATGGCAACGCCGGCGACGTGCTCGAGGAACTGCGCACGCTGCAGGAGGACCGGGCCGTGGCCGAGGCAGAGGCCGAGGCCGCCGTCGCCACCACCGCCGCCCTCCAGGCCGAGATGGAGACCATCCAGGCCGACTACCAGTCGCAGCAGGCCGTGCAGGCCGAGCTCAAGGCCGAGATGGAGGCCCGCGTCGCCGACTGGGAATCGCAGGTCGCCGCGATCGAGGCCGAGGACGAGGAGCTGGCCGACTTCATCCGGGCCGAGGAACGTCGCTTGAACCCCACGCCGGTCGTCGTCTCGACGGCGCCGGCCCCGGGGACGCCGTCGGTCAGCGGTTTCCAGTGGCCGGTCAACGGTCGGGTGTCGAGCGGCTACGGCTACCGGGTCCACCCGATCTTCGGGACCCGACGGCTCCACCGTGGCCTCGACATCAGCGGCTCGAGCGGTACGCCGATCGCGGCCGCCAAGGGCGGCACGGTGATCCTCGCCGGCTGGAACGGTGGCTACGGCAACTGCGTGGTCGTCAGCCATGGTGACGGGATCACGAGCCTCTACGCCCACCAGAGTTCGATCGCGGTGTCGGTCGGACAGTCGGTGAACCGTGGCGACATCGTCGGCTACGTGGGCAGCACCGGACAGTCGACCGGGCCCCATCTCCACTTCGAGATCCGGGTGAGCGGCACCGCCGTCGACCCGGCGCCCTACCTGCCCTGAGCCGAGGCCACCGGCCGAAACCGAGCGGCCGTTCGACCGAAGGCGGGGCCGACGCCGGTCAGGCGGCGGTGACCTCGATCGTGTGGTAGCCCGAGGCGCCGTTGGGGGCGGGACGGGTGATCTCGGAGGTCTGGGGCTCGCCGGTGTCGTCGGTCGCCCGCACCTCGATCGTGTGGTCGCCGGGCTCGGGCGTCCAGTCGAGACGCCACTGACGCCAGGCGTGCACGCCGAGCGACTCGCCGAGGGTGGCCTCGTTCCAGTCGCCGCCGTCGATACGGACCTCGACCTTGGTGATGCCTCGGTTGGGCGCCCACGCCACGCCGGCGATCGGGACGTTGCCGCCGCTGACGATCGAGCGGCCGTCGCCGGGGGTGTCGATCCGGGACTGGGTCTTGATCGGCCCGTCCTTCGACCAGCCACGGGGGATCCAGTAGCCGTCGAAGGCCTCGAGGGTGGTCAGTTCGATCTCCGACAGCCACTTGGTCGCCGACACGTAGCCGTAGATGCCCGACACGACGAGGCGGGCCGGGAAGCCGTGACGGGTCGGCAGCGGTTCGTCGTTCATGCCGACCGCCACGAGCGCCGTGCGGCCGTCGTAGGCGAGATCGGTGGGGAACCCGCAGGTCCAGTCGTCGACCGATCGGCTGGCGATCTGGGTCGCACCCGGCTGCACGCCGGCTTCGTCGAGGAGTTCGGTGAGGGGCACGCCCTGCCACACAGCGTTGCCGACCAGGTCGCCGCCCACGTCGTTGGACACGCACGACAGGGTGACGGCCTCGACGGTGGTGGCTCGCTCGAGGAGTTCGTCGTAGGTGTAGGTGACCTCGTTGTCGACCATGCCCTTGATCGTCAACGACCAGTCGGCCGGGTCGATCTGGGGGACGACCAGGGCGGTGTCGATCCGGTAGAACTCGTTGTTGGGGACCACCAGCGGGGTGATGCCGGCGGTCTGGGCGACGGGGCTCGATGCCGCCGACGTGACGGCCTCCGACACCGGAGCGGCATCGTCGGTCTCGGCCAGCACGACCTCGGAGCGGGCCTCCTCGGCGTTGCTTCGGCCGCGGATCTGCCCGGCGGCCACGCCGGCCACCGCTGCGCCTCCGGTGGCGACGCCGGCCCAGCCCAGGAACGAGCGGCGGGAGTGGGCCGGATTCACGATCGACTCGGCGACGGGGGCGTCGTCGACGATCGGCTCGGGCATCGCCGGGCTGAGCCGACCCTTGTGAGCGACCCGCAAGAGCATGAGCAGAGTGGCGACACCGGCGGCGACCGCAACGATGTTGATCAGCACGGCACTGGTCACCCCGGCGAAGGCGTCGCTCGCTGTGGCCACGGCGCCGAGCAGCCCGAACGCAGCGATACCGGCGATGCCGACGATCGGTCGCCGCAGCGACACCACGCCGAGAATCGCGGCGACGACCACGGCGATCAGGGTCGTGCCGATCATCAGGGCCGGCTTGTCGGCGAGGCCGAACACGTCCTTGCCGAAGTTGACGAACCAGGTCGGCGCTTCGTCGACCACCCGGTTGGCCACCGCCAGCACCGGGCCGGGCCGTGGGGCAGCGAAGGAGGCGACGATCTCACCGGCGGCGAGGGCAGCGCCGCCGGCCACCGCGCCGGCCAGTGCCCCCTGCCAGGCGGAGGGGGAGGGGGTGCTGGCGCCCGTCGGGCTCTGGGAAACTGCTGGCGTGTCCATGGTGAGAGTGAACCGGTCCCTGGCCGGTTGGCTTCCGTCGTTCACAGCTTGTTCAGAACCTTCGGTCGCCGAATCGGGCATGCTTGAGCGGGACGGCCACCGGCCGGGAATGCACCGACGGCACGAAGGGTTCCCTGACCATGCCTCATTCTCCTCCACCACGAGAGACCAGACGGCGAGGGTTGGCGCATCGTGCCGCCCCGTTCGCGCTGGCCTTGGCGTTGGTCGCCGGGGCGTGCAGCTCCGACAGCGGCGGTTCGACGGCCGACGGCGGCGAGAGTGTCGCCGCCGGCTCGGACTCGGGCGCCGACAGCGGTTCCAGTTCGGGGAGCAGCGGATCGGACGGCCAGACCGACGGCGGCTCGTCCGACGCTGCGGCCGACGACGGTCCCGGGTTCCCGAGCATCGACGTCATCGACCTCGACACGAGCACCACGGTCGACCTCGGCCAGGTGTTGGCGGGCAGCGACCTGCCGACATTGCTTTGGTTCTGGGCGCCGCATTGAAGCGTCTGCCGGCGTGAGGCGCCGGTCGTCGAGCAGTTTGCTCGACAGAACGACAGTGAGATCCGCGTCGTGGGCATGGGCGCCCAGGACACCAAGGACGAAGCCGACGACTTCAAGGCCGACGGCGGCGTCGAGACCCCGGCGATGATCTGGGACCCGAGCTTCGACTCGTGGACCCACTACGGGGTTCGTGGCCAACCGGCGGCGATCCTCGTCGACGCCAACGGCAACGAACTCGGTCGCTGGCTCGGGGCGTTCGACCTCGACGAGGTGCTCGACACCCTGCCCTAGCGGTCGCCCTCGTCGTCCGTTTCGATCGCCGTCACCAGGGGTGTTCGCCGCCGTCCCAGCGGATGAACGTCCCGGTGTCGTCGATCGACAGCGCGCCGATCGTGTCGGCGATCGTCGTGCCCGTCGTCTCGAGGTCGAGGGGCGCGGCGTCGCCGCCCATGTCGGTGCGGAGCCAGCCCGGGTGGAGCATGACGACGGCGATCCCCTCGGGGCGCAGGGCGGTTGCCGCCTTCACGCTCCACATGTTGAGGGC
>JAWSVN010000068.1:11525-37825 GCA_033851875.1 Acidimicrobiales bacterium | reverse complement strand
GCCTGCCAACAGGGCAGCGTCATCGGCGCCTGCCAACAGGACAGCGTCATCGGCGCTGCACCACCCACACCACTCGAGAAGGGAGCCGACGTCATGGACAAGCTGATCACCACGGCCAGCAACACCGCCACCACGATCACTGCCACGTCGCGCTCCGGCGCTGCCTCGAACGCAGCCTTCGAACTCGTCGTGCTCGGTGCTGCCAGCGCCTCGGCCGCCTCCGCCGCCGCCGTGACCGTCCCCGGACTGTCCTTCGCCGCTGCGTGCACGATGGCTGCCTTCGCCGCCACCGCCATGGCTCTGGCCTCGATGGCCACCGCCTTCGGCGATGTGCAGGGCAACACCTATGCCAACGGCCGAGGTATTGCCCCGATTTCCTTCCGGCCCTTCCTCTCCGGCTCGTGGCATTGCACCACCACCGAGAAGAAGAAGGGCCACTCCCAGCGGGAGAGATGCACCTGACGACGTCGACGTCGGAAGAACGCACTCGAAGCCGCTGGGAGCACTGCTCCCAGCGGCTTCTTTGTTTTTTGGCCGCCGATTCCCCGCCAACCGCTCGCACCAACCCGAACCCCGGAGACACCGATGACCATCGTCCAGATCAATGGAGTGCCCCCCAGTCCCCAGCCCACGCCGAGCAGTGAGGAGACCGTCGCTGCGGCTGCCCTGCTCAGCGAGGCCTTCGCCCAGCCGTGGTGGACCCAGGCTGCGTGCCGTGAGGTGCCCGAGGCCGGCGACCTGTTCTTCTCCGAGGAACTGCCGGACATCGCGGCCGCCAAGCGGATCTGCATGAGCTGCCCGGCGATGGCCGAGTGCCTCGAGGGAGCCTTGCTCCGCGGCGAGCCCGCCGGTGTGTGGGGTGGCCAGCTCTTCCACAACGGCAAGGTTCTGACCCAGAAGCGGCGTCGGGGCCGTCCGCCCAAGAACCCTCGTCCCGAGGACCAGCTGCCGCAGGTGCCCGTGCCCGAGCACCTGCAGCGCCTCATCGCCTGACCGATCGACCGGTGGCAACGGCCGGACCCGCCCGTCGGGTCCACATGCGAGCCACCGGCTGACCCCGTACGGGGTGGTTCGGTCGAGGTGCTGAACAGTGCCACCGGCGTCATCGCCGGTGGCACTGTCGTTTTTCTGGCGCGGAATGACGACCCGTCGGGGTGGGTTGTCTGTGGCAGCGGCTCGGTTTGCGTCGCTTTTCTCCCCGACCTGTTTCACTGACTTCTCGTGCTCGACGACACCACCACCGACCCGGCGCCGCCGACCGAGCGCCGCTCGTTGCTCCCCCTCCTGGTCGCCGCGGCCGCCGTCGCCGCGGTCGGCCTCGGCGCCCTGCTGTGGGGCGGCGGTTCGTTGGGCGGCGGCGAGGCCGACGACGCGAACGACGTGCTGGCGCTGCCCCTCGCCACACCGGATGGGGAGACGATCACCCTCGCCGACTACGACGGCACCCCCCTCGTGGTCAACTTCTTCGCCGCCTGGTGTGCGCCGTGCCGTAGCGAGATGCCGGAGTTCGAGGCCGTGCACCAAGCCCTCGACGGCGAGGTGGCGATCGTCGGCGTGAGCCGCGACTCCACGGTCGGCGCCTGGCAGGGCCTGGTCGAGGAGACCGGCATCACCTTCGACACCCTCTACGAGGGTCAGGTCGACGGCCTCTACCGGGCCGTCGAGGGCACCTTCATGCCCACCACCGCCTTCATCGACGGCGACGGCGAGGTGGTCCACGTCGTCGCCGGCACCCTCGACGCCGAACGGCTCGAGGAGCTGATCGACACCCACCTGGCGGCCGGCTGACATGGGCGACCTGTTCGACCCCTACGCCTTCGCGGTCGGCATGGTCGCCCTGCTCAACCCGTGCGGGTTCGCCCTCCTCCCCGCCTATCTCGGGTTCTTCCTCGGCCAGCAGGACGACGACGAGGTCCACCCCATCGTCGCCCTCAACCGGGCCCAGCTCGTCGGCCTGTCGCTCACCCTCGGCTTCATGGTCGTGTTCGGCGTCATCGGCATCGTGTTGGCCGGTCTGCAGTCGACGATCCAACCGGCGCTCCCCTACGTGAGCGTGGCCATCGGTGTGGGCCTGGTGATCCTGGCGATCGCGATGCTGCGGGGCTTCAGCCCGATGGTGCGGCTCCCCAAACTCGAGCGTGGCACCGGGAGCCGTTCGGTCGGTTCGGTGTTCCTGTTCGGGGTGTCGTACGCGGTGGCGTCGCTGTCGTGCACGATCGCCGTGTTCTTCGCGGCCGTCGGCACGTCGACCTCGGGCGCCGGGTTCGTCGATCGGCTCGGCGGCTTCCTCTCCTATGGCCTCGGCATGGGCCTCCTCGCGACGGCCCTCACCCTCGCGGTGGCGACCGGTCGGCGGGGTGTGGTCAACCGGTTCCGCGCCGCCCTCACCAAGGTCGACACGATCGCGGCGATGATCCTCCTGATCGTCGGCCCCTACGTCGCCCTCTACGGGATCTGGGAGATCCAGGTCGAGCGGGGTTCGATCACCCCGTGGATCGACGACGTGATCACCACCGCCCTCGACTGGCAGGCGTCGCTGGCGATCTGGATCGATCAGCGATCGACGCTGCTCGGCTGGGGGTTCCTCGCGATCAACGTGGCGCTGATCGCGGCGGGCGTGGCGGTACGCCAACAGCGTTCACCGGCGAACACCGCCCACTGACATGCCGGCCGGACAAACGGCCGGTGCGCCGGCGACCCTCACCGAGCTGTTGGCCGTGCCCGGCGTCACCGAACACCACGAGCTACGCAGCCGGTTCGGGTTCATGGCCTTCCACGGCGGCAACCTCGAGCGAGCCACCGACCGGATCGCCCGAGCGGCCGCCGACCGGGCCGGGGCGTCGTTCTACGGCGTGGTGCAGGGCCCGGGCGTTCGTCACCACCTGGCGTCGACCAGGTTCGACCCGGCCGAGTCGCCGGCCCTCGCCGCCTTCGTCGAGCACTGCGACGTGGTGGTGGCGGTTCACGGCTACGGCCGTCGTGGCCGCTGGACCGAGGTGCTCGTCGGCGGGCGCAACCGGGACCTGGCCGCCGACGTGGTGCGGCCGCTGCGGCGCCGCCTCCCCGAGTACCGGTTCGCCGACCGACTCGACGACATCCCCAAGCCCCTGCGCGGCCAGCATCGCGACAACCCGTGCAACCTGACCCGGGGCGGCGGCGTACAGCTCGAGCTCCCGCCCCGGCTGCGCGGCCTGACGCCGATGGCGAACCACTGGCCCGGCGCCGACCGGGCGGTCGAATTCAGCCACCTCCATCGCCTGGTCGACGGCCTCGCCGAGGCCGCCACACTGTGGGAGCTGGCCCAGGCTGGGAGCGGGCACGCCGACGCAGCTGCCCAGTAGGGTGGCCGGCGATGCAGCTGCGAATCTTCACCGAACCCCAACAGGGCGCGTCCTACGACGACCTCCTCGCCGTCGCCCGGACCGCCGAGCGAGTCGGCTTCGACGGGTTCTTCCGGTCGGACCACTACCTGAAGATGGGCGACGTGTCGGGCCTGCCGGGACCGACCCACGCCTGGGTGACCCTCGCCGGTCTCGCCCGTGACACCGAGACGATCCGGCTCGGCACCCTCGTCAGCCCGATCACGTTCTACGAGCCGGGGCCGCTGGCGATCATGGTCGCCCAGGTCGACGCGATGAGTGGGGGTCGGGTCGAGTTCGGCTTCGGCGCCGGCTGGTACGCCGACGAACACACCGCCTACGGCCTCGACTTCGGCGCCTCGATGGGCGAGCGCATCAGCCGCATGGAGGAAGCCCTCGAGCAGATGGTCGGGCTCTGGACGACCCCGGAGGGCGAGACGTTCAGCCACGACGGCCAATTCGCCACCTTCGTCGACTCCCCCGGCCTCCCCAAGCCGAGCCAGCGACCGCATCCGCCGATCATCATCGGTGGCCGTGGCCCGAAGCGGACCCCGGCGATGGTGGCCCGCTACGCCGCGGAGTACAACGTGCCGTTCGTGCCCCCGGCCGAGCAGGCCGTGCTGATCGAACGGGTGCACGCGGCGTGTGCCGAGGCCGGTCGCGCGCCGGGCGACCTGGCGACGTCGGCCGCCGTCGTCGTCTGTGTCGGCGCCGACGAGGCCGAGGTGACCCGACGGGCCGAGGCGATCGGCCGGGAAGCCGGCGAGCTGCGGGAGAACGGCGTGGCCGGCACCCCGGCCGAGGTGATCGAGCGCATCAACGAGCACTACGGGCCGCTCGGCCTCGACCGGCTCTACCTGCAGGTGCTCGACCTGAGCGACCTCGACCACCTCGAACTGATCGCCGCCGAGGTCATGCCCCACGTCTGACGTGCGGCACGGGGAACGACCCGAGCGTGACACCCGGATCGGCGGATCCGGACCTGCGGAGCAGGTCAAGGGTGTTCGTGTGTCACGGCGCCAGGCGTTCGGTGATCCAGGTGTTGCCGTCGAGGCGGTAGCGAACCCGATCGTGGAGCCGATTGGGTCGGCCCTGCCAGAACTCGACGGCGCGCGGCACGAGTCGGTAGCCGCCCCAGTGGGGTGGCCGGTCGACCGGGCCGGGGAACCGGGCGTCGGCGGCGGCCAGCGCGTCGTCGAGGACGTGCCGCCCGTCGATCGGTTCGCTCTGGGGCGACGCCCAGGCACCGAGTTGGGAGCCACGGGGGCGGACCACGAAGTAGTCGTCGTTCTCGGCGTCGGTGAGGGGGAACGCCGTGCCGAGCAGGGTGACCTGGCGGTGGAGCCCGAGCCACCCGAAGGTCGCCGAGGCATGATCGTTGGCGGCGAGGTGATCGGCCTTGGTGCTGCGCCGATTGGTGTAGAACTCGAGGCCCCGGTGTCCGTCGGGCGCCGGGCTGACACCCTTGCACAACACGTGGCGGGTGGCGGGCCGGCCCTCGGGATCGACGGTGGCCACGACCATCGCGTTGGGTTCGGTGAGCTCGGCCGCCACCGCGTCGTCGAGCCACACCAGGAACTGATCGATCGGATCGGGGGCGACGTCGGCCACGTCGAGCCCCCGCTGTTCGTACTCCGATCGCATGCGGGCCAGGTCGACCATGAGGCTCCTCTCGTGCCCGTAGGGTACTGACGTGTCGATCGTCGAGCTGCACCAGGTGCGCGTTGACCTCGCCGCTGTGCGGGCCGTCGACGGTGTGGATCTGAGCGTCGAGGCGGGCGAGGTGGTCGCCCTGCTCGGCCCGAACGGCGCAGGCAAGACGACGACGCTCGAAACGATCGAGGGCTATCGCTGCCCGACCGGCGGCACGGTCCGGGTGTTCGGCGTCGACCCGGTCCGGCAGCGACGCGACATCGCCCATCGGTGGGGGGTCATGCCCCAGACCGGGGGGCTGCCGACCGGCATGACGGTGGCTGAGGCGATCGGGTTGTTCGCCGATCTGACCCATCCCGACGCTGCCGAGGCAGCGAGACGACGCGACCGGGCGGTCGAGATCACCGGGCTCGACGGCCTGCTCGGTCGTCGATGGCGCCGCTTGTCCGGAGGCGAGCAGCAGCGCCTCAGTCTCGCCCTGGCCCTCGTCGGCGGTGACGACCTCCTCCTGCTCGACGAACCCACCGCGGCGGTCGACGCCGAGGGCCGACGTCGCGTGCTCGATGCCATCACCACTCGCGCCGACGCCGGGTCCGCTGTGTTGGTCACAACGCATCGCTTCGACGACGTGGAGGCGGTGGCCGATCGGGTCGTCGTCCTCGATCGAGGTCGGGTGGTCGCAGCCGACACCGTCGCCACCCTCACCGAGGGACATGACGACGTGACGATCACCCTCGACCACGCCACCGCCGGACACGAACTCGACGCCGGGCTCGCCGACGCGATCGCCGAGCGATTCGGGGCCGCGCCGACGCAACTCCCCGATGGCCGCGTCCGCATCGCCACCCCGGCCGACGCCGACGCCGTCGCCGCCCTCACCGGCCTCCTCGCCGAGCACGGCGTGGTGGCCCGATCGATCGAGGCCGGTCGACGCTCGCTGGCGGAACGGTTCGACGAACTGTTGGCCGAGAGCGGGGAGGAGACACGATGACTGCGTCGTCGCTGCCGGGCAACCGTCGCGGGCTCGACGCTCGGCGGGTGCGAGCGTTCGCCCGATCGGACCTCCGGGTCGCCGCCCGTGATGGGGAGCAGCTGCTGCTGACCCTCGGGCTGCCGGTGCTGTTCCTCGTCTTTTTCTCGCTGGTCGACGTGCTCCCGTCCGGCGATCGCGAGGCCATCGACTTCCTGACGCCCGGCATCGTCGCCCTCGCCGTCCTGTCGGTCGCCTTCGTCCGCCAGGCGATCGGGCTCGGCTTCGACCGGAGTTTCGGAGCGATCCGTCGCTTCGCCGTCACCCCTCTCGGCGTGGGCGAGTTCCTGGCGGCGAAACTCACGACCACCGTGGTGCTCGCCGTCGTCCAACTCGCCGTGTTGGGCGCCGTCGGGCTGGCCCTGGGCTGGCAGCCGTCGCTCTCCCCCCTGATCGTGGTCACGGTGCCGCTCGGTCTACTGGCCTTCAGCGCCCTCGCCGTCGTGGTGTCGTCGCGGGTCGAAGGGCTCCTGGCCCTCGCCGTCGCCAACAGCCTCTACGTCATCTTGCTGCTCCTCAGCGGGCTCGTCATCGACCTCGGCTCGTTCCCGGGCGCGCTGGCCTCGGCCGTGAAAGTGCTCCCGTCGACGGCGTTGGCCGAGCTCCTCCGGGCCCAACTCACCCATGGCGCGGCCGGCCCGGGGTGGGCGTGGCTGTGTCTCGGCGCCTGGGGCATCGGCGCCACGGCCGCCGCCATGAAGCTGTTCCGCTGGGAGTGAGCCGGCGGGCCACCGGCCAATCGGGCCGAGACCTCGATCAGCGCTCGGCGGGGGCCGGCGTCTGGTCGAAGGCCTTCGAGACGTCGTCGTAGGTCAGTGTCGACAACGTCTCGCGATGACGAGCCAGCCGTTCGGCGCGATCCTTCTCGCCCTCGGCCTGGGCCCAGCGGCCGAAGATGATGGCGATCACGATCCACAGGAACATGCCGCCGACCAGCTTCATCACCGCACCGGCGGCCTGCTGGTCGGCGAGTACGTCGATCCCCCACAGACGCTCGACCGTGTCGTAGTGACGGTAGACGACACCCTCGGCGAACACGAGCCAGCCGCCGGGCACGGTGGGCACCAGCGACATGGTGAACAGGTAGATGCACTGGGCCGGGGCCGAGAGCTTCCACTCGTCGATCGGGCCAGCCACCGGCATCCACATCAGCAGACCAGCGGTGAACACCGTCAGGTGGAACACGAAGTGGACCGCACCGCTGTCGGCCGACCACTGCACCACCTGGCTCCAATGAAGGAGCATCGTCAGGCCGTTGAAGACGAGGCCGGCCACGATCGGGCGAGACACCTTCTCGAGAGCGAGCCAGCCGCGCCCCGACGGGGGCAGCACGAGTTCGATCAGCCAGCGCGGGGTGGCGAGCACGAAGCAGGCGGGGATCAGCATCGACAGCAGCAGGTGCTGGAGCATGTGGACCGCGTAGAGGTGATTCTCCGCGATGTCGTGCATCGGATAGTCCGACGCCAACCAGATCGACACCACACCGGCCACGAACCAGATCTTCTGCCGACCGGAGATCGGTGGGTAACCGGCCGCCACCGCCTTGGGCTGCAGGACCCTCGACGCGTAGAAGCCGATGCTCACCGCGGCGAGCACCAGCATCCACACCTCGGGATGCGGGACCCACGGCACGGCTTCCCAGCCGACGGGGTCGTTGGGCACGACGATCGGAGCGAACCCGATCATGTGCGTCACCTCAGATCTGGAATTCGAACGTGGCGAAGACGATGAAGTAGACGACGACCGCCAGCACGATGGCGGCGGCGAACGTCCACATGAAGTACCTGCCGTTGATGATCTTCAGATCGAACCACAGGTGCATGAAGTGGCCTGCGACGATGGCGAACTTGACGACCATCATCAGGATCAGGGGCAGGACGAGGGCCAGGCCCGAGAGGCCGAGGTAGCTCCACGCCACCTCGACGGCGGTGATCACCGCGAGGACCGCGAAGACGATCCAGTAGGACTTCTCCGTGGGATGGGCGTGGTCGTGGGCGTCGTGCGCTGCGACGTCGGCAGTCGTGGTGTCGGCGGCCATGCTCAGCTCCTCAGGGGATCAGGTAGACGATCGTGAAGATGAGCACCCACACGACGTCGACGAAGTGCCAGTAGAGACCGACGAGCTCGACCGTCTCGGCCCGATCGGAATTGAGCCGGCCCTTGAACGACACGAACAGGAGCGACATCAGCATCAGGATGCCGCCGCTCACGTGCACGCCGTGGAAGCCGGTGAGGGTGTAGAGGGCCGAGCCGAGGAGGCTGCCGTCGAAGGTGAGGCCCTCGTTGTAGAAGGTCGTGAACTCGTAGATCTGGCCGCCGATGAAGATCGAGCCCATCACGGCCGTGGCACCGAGCCAGATGCGGGAGCCCTTGATGTCGTTGTTCACCACCGCGTGGTGAGCGAGGACCATGGCCAGCGAGCTCATCAGCAGGACGAACGAGCTGAACGAGGTGAACGGGATGTCGAAGAGCGGCTCGACGCTGCCCTCGGCGATCATCTCGGCCACGAGTTCCTCGTTGTCGATCGACTCGGTGACGATCGGGTTGCCGGCCAGCAACTCGGTGAGGAAGCGGGTCTTCGACAGCAGGTAGGTGGAGATCAGCGCACCGAACAGGAGGCACTCCGAACCGAGGAAGAGCCACATGGCGAGCTTCATGTTCGACAGGCCGAGGCTCGTGTGGTGACCCTCGTGCCCCCCGTGATCGTGGGCGATGGTGTCGTTCTCGGTACCCGAGTCGCTGGTGGCGAGCTCGGAGGCGGCCGCCTGTTCGAGGTTCGGGTACTCGGGATTCTCGACGTCGGTCATTCGCTCGCTCCGTCGCTGGCACCGACGGCGACCTCGTCGCCGTGGTGATCGTCGTGGTCGTGGGCGCCGCCGTCGAGGTCGTCGGCCGGCTCGAGGGCCCAGCCGTACATCGAGACGATCAGCAGCAGGGCGCCGGGCACCGTGAGCCAGAGGCTGAAGATGATGCCGTAGCCGATCAGGCCGATGGCACCGGCCAGAACGATCGGCCAGTAGGACGGGGCCGGGAGGTGCACGCCCTCACCGTTGCCCGGCTGGGCCAGCTCCTCGCCGGTGGCGACACGACGCAGGCGACCGTTCTCGTCCTCTGCGTACTTGCGGTGCCAGAAGTCGTCGAGCGACGTGATCTGCGGATCGGTGTCGAAGTTGTGCTCCGGGGTGGGCGACGGGATCGACCACTCGATGGTGCGTGCGTCCCACGGGTCGGCGCCGACGTCCGGGCGACCGGCGGCAACCCAGCGACGGTACGACACCGTGAAGTTCCAGACGATCATCAGCGTGCCGACGGCGAGGATGAACGAACCGATCGTGGCGACGAAGTTCCAGAAGTTGAAGCCCATCGCATCGTCGTAGGTGGCCATGCGGCGGGGCATGCCCTGGAGGCCGAGGATGTGCATCGGACCGAAGGTGAGGTTGAAACCGACCACCATCGTCCAGAAGTGCCACTTGCCGATCTTCTCGTCGAGTTTGTAGCCGAAGGCCTTGGGCCACCAGAAGTAGAAGCCCGAGACGAAGCCGAAGAGAGCGCCACCGAAGAGCACGTAGTGGAAGTGGGCGACGATGTAGTAGGTGTCGGTCTGCTGGGTGTCGGAGGCGGCGACGGCGTGGGACACGCCCGACAGACCACCGACGGTGAACTGGGTGACCAGACCGATGGCGAACAGCATCGCCGTGTTGAGGGTCAGGCGACCGCCCCACAGGGTGGCCATCCAGTTGAGGATCTTCACGCCCGTCGGCACCGCGATGAACATCGTGGCGGCCGAGAACGAGGCGACCGACAGGGGGCCGAGACCCGACACGAACATGTGGTGGGCCCACACGCCGAAGCCGAGGAAGCCGATGCCGATGCCGGAGGCGACCATGAAGGGGTAGCCGAAGATCGGCTTGCGAGCGAAGGTCGGGATGACCTCCGACACGATGCCGAACGCCGGCAGGATCATCAGGTACACCTCGGGGTGACCGAACACCCAGAAGAGGTGCTGCCACAGGAGGGGATCGGCGCCCTGGGTGACGTTGAAGAAGTTGGCGTCGAAGCGCCGGTCCATGAGGAGCAGGATCTGCGCCACGGTGAGGATCGGCACGGCGAACAGCAGCAGGAACTGCGTCACCAGCGTCATCCACACGAAGACCGGGAGCTTCATCAGGCTCATGCCCGGCGCCCGCATGTTGAGGACGGTCGTGATCAGGTTGACCGCACCCGAGACCGACCCGATACCGGTGATCAGCAGGCCGGCGTTCCAGAAGTCGATACCGGTCGAGGGAGAGAAGGCGATGCCGTTGTTGGGGGCGTAGTTGAACCAACCGCCATCGGCGCCACCGCCGGTGAACCAGCTCGTGTTGAGCAGGATGCCGCCGGCCAGGAACACCCAGAAGCTGAAGGCGTTGATCCGGGGGAAGGCGACGTCTCGGGCGCCGATCTGCAGCGGCAACAGGTAGTTGGCGAACGCCGCGCCGATCGGCATGACGACCAAGAAGATCATCACGGTGCCGTGCATCGTGAACACCCGGTTGTAGGCGTCGGCCGACAGGAAGTCGCTGTTGGGCGTGGCCAGCTGGATGCGGACCAGGATGGCCGCCAGACCACCGATCAGCAGGAAGAACAGCGCCGCCGCGCCATACATGATGCCGATCTTCTTGTGGTCGACGGTGGTCAGCCAGTCCTTCACGCCAGTGGCGTTGCGAGGACGGGCGAAGCCACCGATCGGGTTCTCGATGGTGCGGCTCCCACCCGACGGCAGGGCGAGTGGCTCTTCGATGATCGCCATGAAAAGTGTTCCTAGTCAGCTACGTGAGCGGTGCGTCGGTCAGTCGAGGGTGTGGAGGTATGCGATGAGCGCTTCGAGGTCGTCTTCCGTGAGACCCGGGAAGGCGGGCATGCCCCGCTGATCCTCGGGCGACATCGGCTTCTGCTCGGGAGCGTTCGAGATCCAGCGTCGCAAGCCGGCCTCGTCGAATCGCAGGGTGTCGGACAGCGAGAGATAGTCGCCGCCGGCTGCCTCGAGGACCTCGAGGAGGTCGTCGTCGTCGACGTCGACGCCGGCGAACTGGCTGTAGATCGCACCGGCGTAGGCCGTGCGAGTCGCGAACTTGGTGAGGTTCGGAGCCGCACCGGCGGTGAGGGCCGCCTGGAAATCGTCGGCGTACTGCAGCTCACCGTCGTTCACGACGTGGCACGACATGCACTGGGCCTGGAAGACCTGGTAGCCGTCCCACTCCTCGGTGCCCTCGGTGGGCACCACGGCGCCGGCGACCTGGTTGTCGAGCCAAGCCTGGTAGTCGTCCCATTCGAGGGCGACGGCGCTCATGCGCATCCGGGAGTGCGACAGGCCGCAGTACTCGGTGCACCAGCCGTTGTACTCGCCGACCTCGTCGGCCTCGATGGCCCAGGTCGACAGTCGACCCGGCACGGTGTCGCGCTTGCCGTTGAGGCGGGGCAGCCAGTACGAGTGGATCACATCGCGGCTGGTGACCCACAGGTCGACCTGCTGGCCGACGGGGATGACGAGCTGGTTGGCGACGACGAGATCGTCCGGGTCGAGTGCGAGGTGGAGGGGCCACTCGACATCGTCGATGTCGCCGCCCTCGGCGTTGGCGCCGAAGATCTGGCCGTCGCCGTCGGCGTCACGGAAGAAACCGTCCCCGTCGATGTCGTAGCGATACTCGAACCACCACTGCTGGCCGATGACCATGACGTCGACTTCGTTCTGGGTGCCGTCGTTCTTCTTCTCGAGGTCGAAGACGGCGCTCCAGCTGAAGACGGCGATGACACCGAGGAGCACGGCGGGAGCGGCGGTCCAGCCCCACTCCAGCTTCGGGTTGCCGTGGACTTGCTCGGGCAGATCGTCGTGATCGAAGTCTTCGGGCTTCACGCGGTTCTTGACGCTCAACCACAGCGTGCCGAACACGACGGCGACGAAGACGATGCCCATGATGACCCAGATGATGGGGTACATCAGGTCGAGCACCTTCTGGGCCAGCGGGCCTCGGGGCTCGAAGGTGTTGAGCGGCTTGTCCTCGGCACACGACCCCGCGAACAGGGCGATGCCGGCGAGCAGTGTGAGGTGCTTGATGCGACGGGGGGAAGTGCGGTGCATGGCGTTCACAAGATTGGTGCGTTCTGGATCAGCAGGCCAAGTCGGAGTTCGTTGGTCGGTGGTCACTCGCCCTCCAGCAGCACAGCGCTGTGTTCCTCGTCACCGTGGTCGTCACCGTGATCGTCACCGTGGTGGTTGTACGGACCAACGGCGGCGGCGACGATACCGGCGGCGAGCACGCCAACGGCGCCGAGCGCCACGATGCCGGACAACACCGCACGCGGCACCTCGATCTTCGAGAGCACGATCGCTCCGCCGAAGATGATCAGGGTGATGATCGAACCGGCCACGGTGGCCCCGGTGTGGGACAGCGACAGGAAGACCCGGGACATCGCCACGGCGACGGCCCCGAAGGCGGCCAGCGACCAGATCGGCACCTCGAACGGGCCGGTCACCCGCGAGCGGATCAGGGCGTTGACGGCCGGATCGCCGGTGGCCCGGTCACTCCAGGCCAGGATCAGCCACTGCAGGGCGGCGATGAAGAGCACCAGGAGCCCGAGGGCGACGAACGCGATCGAGTAGACGCCGCCGAATACCAGGCAGGCGATGCCGAAGGCGGCGACGACGCCCCAGAAGCTGCCGGCGGCCGGCGGGGTGACGGCCGGGACCTCGGCCACGCCGGCCCGCAGCGCCATCGCTTCGGCGTCGCCGTCACGGGTGACCACGGCGACGCAGCCGAGCACGAAGGCCGACAGCGCGGCGGCGAGCAGGATGGTGTAGCCGACGTGGTCGCCGACACCGCCCTTGTAGCCGGAGCTGATCACGCCGACGGGATCGCCGCCGGTGACGAGGCCGTAGGCGATCGCCGAGAGCACGGCGGCGGCCGACAGGCCGAAAAGGAACTTGGAACCCCAGGTGAGCATCGAGTGAGCGCCTTACTTCGTGATGTAGATGGCGTACCAGACGGCCAGGTACAGGACGATCGTCACGCCCCAGAAGAAGGCGAGGGCGTAGAGGCCCTCGACGTCTCGGGAGCTGTAGTTGCCGCCGACGGTTCGGAAGAACGTGCCGGCGACGAAGGCCATGGCCGCCACGACCAGGATCATGTGGGCGGCGACGAGGGCGTAGAGCAGGGTGGGGCGGGCGAGGGTGTCGCCGGCGGCCGGGAGCTCCATGATCGTCATCAGGTAGGCGCTCTGCGCCAGGTAGGCGAAGCCGAGCATCAGGGTGAGGCCGAGGGCGACGTTGGTGTTGCCCTGGTCGTCGTTGCGGATCGACGAGACGGCCCAGGCGATGACGTAGCCGGCGAGCAGCAGGGTGATCGCCATCATGTTGGGCTGCGTGAGCGGGATGACCGTCGAACCGGGCAGCCAGCGCTCGCCGGTCTGGATCACCTCGGCCCTGGTCTCGATGTAGATGCCGAGCAGACCGGCGAATCCCATCGCGATCGCGACGCTCGTGAGGGCGGTGGCGATCAGCAGCAGGCGGGGACGCGCCGGACTCGGGGCCGGGATGGCCTCGGGCAGGTTGTCGAAGCCGCTGATGTCGGTGGCCGTGGTCACTGTGCACCTCCGTCGTCGGTGGCGTCGAGAGCGGGATAGGGCGACGTCACCACGGGGGCGGCGTCGAAGTTCGACAGCGGGGCGGGCGACGGGGCCAGCCACTCGAGGGTGAGACCACGGAACGGTTCGGCCTGCGAACCGAGGCCGATCGACGGGAGCAGCACCGACACCAGGAGCAGGACGCCCGAGACGGCCAGGAGCGCCATGCCGGCGCCGGCGGCGGCGTTGTAGGCCTCGGCGCCGTCGACCGCTTCGCTCAGCGCCGAGAGGTCACGACCCTGGCCGGCGAAGCCGGAGGCGACCATCGAGGCCGCCCACACCACACCGCCGAGGGCGGCGACGAGGGCGGCGAGGATGCCGAGGCGGCCGTCGACCTGACGGCCCCAGATCTTGTGGCCCCACTGGTTGACGGCGGCGACGGCACCGCACACCGAGGCGGCGACGACCAGGCCGAGGATGCCGGAGGCGAAGGTGGTGCCGGCGAGGGCGAACCCGTCGGGCAGGTCGATCGAGGTGTCGCCGGCGGTCTCGATGAACGAGACGATCGGGTGGACCAGGCCGAGGAGGGCGACCGCGGCGGCCGCCAGGAGGAGCAGACCCGAGAGCAAGCCGGCCACCAGCGGGGTGCGCATCGCCGGCTTGCCCCGCTTGAGAGCCTCGCCGGCGAGGGCGAGGGTGGCCAGGATCGGGAGGACGGCGGCGAGCGTGGCGACGACCAGCAGGCCGTTGTCGAAGGCGATCGGACGGCCTCGGCCGTTCCAGACCAGCACCTCGGCCGCCATCGACAGGACGCCGAAGACGCCGATCGCGCCGAGCACGACCTTCGGGAAGCGAAGGGTGACACCGGTGTGGGTGACGATGGCGTCGACGGCCACACCGAGGACCGGCAGCGCCAGCCAGTAGACGACCGGGGCGTGGGTGAGGGTGTCGAGGGCGCCGAGGAGGGTGAGTCGGCTCTCCTGCGTGGGGAGGTAGCCGAAGCGGACATCGAGGTAGCCGAGCATCAGCTGGGCGGCGACGAGGGGCAGCATCAGGATGCCGCCGATGGCGTAGACGAAGAAACCCCAACTCGAGGCGGGGATCCACTCGAAGCGCATCCCGGTGGCGCGAGCGCCCATCACCGTGGTGGCGACGCAGATCAAGCCCCACACCAGTGCAGCGATCACGGCGATCTGGGTGAGGGTCCAGAGCTGGACGGCATCACCGACGCCACCGCCGGGGCCGCCGTTCATCAGGTAGGAGGCGGCCATCACGCCGGTGCAGAAGAGCCAGGTCCAGAAGGCGCCGGCCGCACCGCGGGCGAAAGCGATCGACGAGGCGCCGACCTGGAGCGGCACGATCATCGTGGCGACGCCGATGGCGAGCGGGATCAGACCGCCGAGCACGATCAGGTCTCGCACGGCCGACTGGGCCTGCACGAACTCGATGCCGTCGTCGACGATGTCGAACGAGCCGAGGTCGGCCTGCTCGAAGGCGCCGACCGCACCGACGACGAGGCCGGCGAGGAGGAAGAGGGCGCCGAAGCCGATCCACAGGCGACCGATCACCTTGTGGTCGCCGGTGCTCAGGAGGCGCTCCAGGACCGGGGCGGGCGTCGCCTCGGCGACCGCCGCCTCCGGCGCGTCAGTCTCGGGGCGGGTTTCAGTCAGAGCCATGTGACGATGGGACCTTCAGCGACGGGAATCGGGAGCGCGACCGCTCGGGCCACGGCAAGGGACGCGCGGGACGACAACCCGGGCGAGCGGCCCGTACTGTAACCCGCGATCCCGCCACTTTCGAAAACTCTGCCGAAAGGGCGGGACGGAACGTGGTGAATCGGCGGACCGAACCGCCGAGGTGCAACCGGAACGTGGTCGAGATCATCCGATCCCCCAGCCGACCAACTGGTCGATGGCGACGGCGGCGAAGAGCACCGTCAGGTGGGTGATCGAGAAGGCGAAGTAGCGGATCGCCTTCTTGTCGAGGGTGGCGGTGTCGGTCTCGCGGATGAGGTCGAAGGCGCCCCACGAGAACCAGGCGCCCACGACCATCGCGGCGCCCAGGTAGACCCAACCGGTGTCGGCCACGAAGACCAGGGCGAGGGTGCAGGCCCACACGATCAGGGAGTAGACGAAGATCTGGATCGCCGTACTCCGGTGGCCCTCGACCACCGGCATCATCGGCACCTCGGCCGCCGCGTAGTCCGACTCGTAGCGGATGGCGAGGGCCCAGAAGTGGGGCGGCGTCCAGAAGAACACCACGAGGAAGAGGATGATCGCCGGCCAACCGACCGAGTTGGTCACCGCCGACCAGCCGATCAACACCGGCGCCGCGCCCGCGGCGCCGCCGATCACGATGTTCTGGGTCGAGGTGCGCTTCAACCACAGGGTGTAGACGAAGACGTAGAAGCAGCAGGCCGCCACGGCGAGCACGGCCGACAGCAGGTTGACGAACGCCCACAACCACAGGAACGAGACCACCTCGAGGCCGACGGCGAAGATGAGCGCCTCGTTCGGCTCGACCTCGCCGGTGACGAGGGGGCGGTTCTGGGTGCGCTTCATCTTCGCGTCGATGTCGCGGTCGACGTACATGTTGATCGCGTTGGCGCCCCCCGCCGAGAGCGTGCCGCCGATCACGGTGGCCACCATCAACCACAAGGACGGGAGCCCGCCTTCGGCGAGCACCATCGTGGGCACGGTGCTCACGAGCAACAGCTCGATGATCCGCGGCTTGGTGAGCGCCACGAAGGCGCGGGTGCGCGAGCGAGTCGCGACGGCGGTGAGGGCCACGCCACGAGGGTAGCGAGCCGGACTGTCGGACAGGAAGGCCGAGATCGGCAACTGTTGCTTCGTCGGGCGCTCGGCGGCCGCGAATGCAGCCGGCCCGGACGGGTGACGGGAAGCGGTGAGGAGCCGACTAGCGTGGTTCTCCGTGGTCGACGCAACCGGGATCCGACGCCTGTCGCGACGACGATTCCGCCAGCTCGTGGCGTTCACGACCGTCCTGCTGACGGCGATCGTCGCCACCGGCGCGGCCGTTCGCCTCACCGGCTCCGGGCTCGGCTGCGACGACTGGCCGGGCTGTACCGAGACCCATCCGGTGCCGAAATGGGAATTCCACTCCTGGGTCGAGTTCGGCAACCGACTGCTCTCGGCGGCGTCGGGCATCCCGACCCTGGCGCTGCTCATCGGCGCCCATCGACTCGAGCGACCGTCGACCGTCCTGCGCAAGGGATCCTGGTGGATCCTCGCGCTGGTGGTGACCCAGGTGATCGTGGGCAAGTTCGTGGTCGAACTCGAGCTCGCCCCGCTCAGCGTCGCCGTCCACTATCTGTTGTCGGTGGCGATCCTGTGGATCGGCGTGTGGCTCTGGTTCCGCGCCGACGACGAGACGACGAGGCCCGCTCCCGCTGCGACCATCCGCCGTCGATCACAGCTCACGGTGAGCCTCGGCCTGCTCACCCTGGTCGTGGGGACCCTGGTGACCGGCACCGGCCCCCACGCCGGCGACCCCGAGGCCGTACGCCTCGGCCTCGACCTGCAGTGGGTCGTCCGGGCCCACAGCGCATCGGCCTGGCTCCTGGTGGCGAGTGTCGTGTGGCTGACGATCGGCCTCGGACCCAACTCGCGATCGTCGGCACTGCTCGGGGTGATCGCCGCTCAGGGGGCCGTCGGCTACCTCCAGTATGCGCTCGGGTTGCCCGCCGGCCTGGTCGAGGTGCACGTCATCGGTTCGGTCGCGGTCTTCGCCGCCGTGCTCGCCCACCACTACTCGCTGGTCGGCACCGCCGACGACCCGGCCCCGTCGGCACCGTCGGTCAAGGTCCTGGAGACCGCGTGAGCGATGACCCGCACAAGACCGACGGCTCGCCGGTCGGCCTGCTCGACGACGAGACCATCGTCGCTGCCGATCGACCGTGGGCCGTGCTCGTGTGGAACGACCCGATCAATCTGATGTCCTACGTCACCCTGATCCTGCAGAAGGTCTTCGGGTACTCGAAGGAGAAGGCGACGAAGCTGATGCTCGACGTGCACCACAAGGGCCGGGCCGTGGTGTTCACCGGCGACCGGACCGAGTCGGAGCGCTACGTCCACAAGCTCCACGGACACGGCCTGTGGGCGACGATGGAGCAGGACTCGTGAGCCGATTCGTCGCCATCCGCCCCATCGGCGACGACCGCTTCTCGGTCGAGATGCCCCAAGACCTGCGGCGCTTCCTCGGCGACCTGGCAGCGGAGCTGGATCCGGCGCTCGAGAGCGACGCGCCGGCCCTGCGACGCCTCTTCCCCACCGCGTATCCCGACGACCCCGAGCGCGACGCCGGCTATCAGGTGCTCGCTCGCAGCGAACTCGTCGACGGCCACCGCGAGGCGATCGCCACCCTCCGGGCGACCAGCGACGACACCGAGATCGCCGCCGACACGCTCGAAGCGTGGATGCGGGTGGTCAACTCGGTCCGCCTCGTGCTCGGCACCCAGCTCGACGTCTCCGAGGACGACGACCCGTCCGAGATCGATCCCGACGATCCCCACGCCGGCACCCGCGAGATCTACGAACTACTCGGACTGATCCTCGACATCATCGTCTCCGCGATGATGTCGACCCTCGACGACTGATCGGATCTCGCCGCGTGGAACTCGTCGCCGGGCGGGCCGCTCCCTGCTAGCCTGACCGCTCCTGCGCTCGACCCGGTCGGACGTCGGAGCCCCCATCGTTCAGTGGCCTAGGACACCTGCCTTTCACGCAGGCAACACGGGTTCGAATCCCGTTGGGGGTGCCAGATCTGCGAGCAGATCAAAAAATTCGACGAGATCGATGCCGAACCGGCTGCCGAACCCGATAGACAATGGGTCCGGTCCGGTGGTTCGTCACCGAGATCAACGTTCTCCTCCGAAGCTTCGGCCGACGAGGTGGCAAAAGGTCCCGTAGTGCAGTCTGGAGTGCACGCCGCCCTGTCAAGGCGGAGGTCGCGAGTTCAAATCTCGTCGGGACCGCTGGAACTCCCCGGAGTTCTGCTGAGGTCGGGTAGCTCAGTTGGCAGAGCGACCGCCTGAAAAGCGGTAGGTCACCGGATCGACGCCGGTCCCGACCACGTTTGAACGACGCCCGAGCCCCAAGCTCGGGCGTCGTCGCTTTTCCGACGCATTTTCGGCTGCTCGTGTCGAGTCGCCTGGCCCCAATTGGCCAAGACTGGCGAGTTGCAGCAGCGTGCTTGCTATGGAAGCGACAACCGGCGCGAACGCAATCGATTGTCACTGCTAGCGCCGTCGTGTTCAATGAGAGCATGACACCGCCCCGCAAAGACAAAATGTCGGACGAACACAAAGCCGCCCTGGCACAAGGTCGGGCCGAAGGCCGAGCCGTTCGTCTCTATCTCGAAGCGCTGGAAACCCACAAGCCAAAGCGTGGTCGCAAGCGCACACCGGAATCGATCGCAAAGCGCATCGACAAGATCGATCTGGAGATCCCTGAAGCTGACCCGCTGAAGCGTCTGCAACTCACGCAGGAGCGGATGGATCTCGAGGAGGAGGCCCTCTCGCTCGACGCCGGCAACAACCTCGAAGAGCTCGAAGGCGAGTTCATCGAGGTCGCCGCTTCCTACGCCGAACGCAAGAGCATTTCCTACGCCGCATTCCGCGAGCTGGGCGTGCCGGCGGCCACGCTTCGCGCCGCCGGCGTCGCGCGCTCGGCCTAGAGGATGTCCGCACCCCGGTAGGCCGCAGCCTCCGGGTTCCGTGCAGCCCACGTCGTTGCGGTGGCGACGTAGGAAGCGATTTGCCGGTCGATCAGACCGAGGAGCCCGGAGGGGTCGGCCACCAGGGCGGCGATCTCCTCGTCGTCCCCCGGGAACGACACATCCGCACCCAAACGCTCGACGAGCGAGCCACCCCCGTCGCCCTGGCCGCGCATGGCGAGCGCCGCGGCGACGGCATGGATCTTGATGATCTCGTGGGCTTCTTCACGTCCGAGTCCGGCCCGCACGGCGTGCATCAACAACGCCGTCGTCGACACGAACGGCAGATAGCGGCGTATTTCCTCCTCGATCACGGCGTCGAACGCCCCGAATTCGCGGACGACGGCAAAGGTTGTCTCGAGCAGACCGTCGATGGCAAAGAAGGCATCCGGCAACACGACTCGACGCACCACTGAGCACGACACATCACCCTCGTTCCACTGATCGCCCACCAGACCGCTCGCCATGGTCACGTGCCCGCGCAGGATCGTGGTGAACCCGTTGATCCGCTCACAGCTGCGGGTGTTCATCTTGTGGGGCATGGCCGACGACCCGACCTGGCCCTCCTTGAACCCTTCGGTGGCGAGGTCCTGACCGGCCATCAGCCGAATGGTCGTCGCCAGGTTTGCGGGGGCCGAAGCCAGCTGGAGGAGGGCCGCCACCACCTCGAAGTCGAGCGAGCGGGGATAGACCTGCCCCACGGCATTGAGGGTGCGAGGGACGCCGAGGTGGTCGGCCACACGCTGTTCGAGCTCGCCGACGGCATCCGCTGAACCGAGCAGGTCGAGCTGATCTTGCTGAGAGCCGACGGGCCCCTTGATACCGCGGAGAGCGAACCGCTCACGAAGCGCGGTGAGCGTCTCGATCGCCGCCACCAGCTCCTCGCCGACCATGGCGAACCGCTTGCCGAGGGTGGTCGGCTGAGCCGGCACGTTGTGGGTCCGCCCGACGATCGTGAGTCCGGCGTATCGATCGGCCAGCTCACCGAGGGCGACCGCCAGGGCCGTGGCCCGGCCGATTACCAGCTCGAGGCCCTGGAAGGTGAGGAGCTGCTCGACGTTCTCGGTGGCGTCGCGAGAGGTGAGGCCCTTGTGGAGGTGTTCGTGGCCGGCGAGGTCGCAGAACTCCTCGAGCCGAGCCTTCACGTCGTGGCGGGTGACGATCTCGCGCCGACGGATCGAGTCGAGATCGATCTCGTCGAGCACCTTGCGGTAGTCGTCGAGGACCCCACGATCGACCTCGAGACCGAGGTCGATCTGCGCTTCGAGCACCGCCAACCAGAAGGTGCGCTCGGTCCGCACCCGGTTCTCGGGACGGAAGATCGCGGCCATCTCGCGGCTGGCGTAACGGTCGGCGAGCACGTTGGGGATCACGGGTGAACTTCCTCAGGTGGACGACAAACACTCAAGGGGCCGACCGAGCGGGTCGATTCCCTGTGGAGAGCCCCTACGGGACCCCAGTAAGTGTGCCCCGATTCCGAGGTATGTCGTGCCGTGAACGGCCGTTGTTCCAGTGACCCAGTCGATCTCGCTGTCGATCTCTGCATGTACTGCGGAGACGAGTTCTGCGTGCGCTGCATGGTGTACCCCCAGGGCGAGAAGCACCCGGGATCGTGTCGGCCGTGCGCCGTGCGTGCCTCCGGTCTGCGCGGCCGGCAGGACGGTGGGGCGCGTGTCACGAAGCGAGCGATCAAGAAGCGCAGGGCCGAGCTGGCCGAGGCCCTCGCCGAGCGCGGGGACGGGGACGGATTCCGCTTCTTCGACGATCCCGCCAGCGGCTTCGAGCTCTCCCGCCCGTTGACCGAGCCCGCCGTCGAGGAGGAGAAGAAGCGCCGCCTCCCTCGGTTCCGGCGTCGCAAGGACGACGAACCCGCGCCGAGCGACGACCTGACCGGGTCGCTCGCCGACATCACCCATCTCGACCCGACGTCGTCGGCCAGCGACCGTGTCGAAGCCCCACCGACCGAGTCCGCGCTCCACGAGCCCGCGCTCCACGAGTCCGGAGCCGTACCGCCTGAGGCGGCGCCGGTCGACGAGGGTGCCGCCGCACCACCGGCAGGTGCGCCGGCATCGCCTCTCGGCGAGACCGTGGACTTCGACGAGTTCCTCGGCGACGATGCTCCCCCTCCGGATGCCGTCCCTGATCAGTGGGCGTTCGACCGGGCCGTCGGCCGACAGGACAGTGCTCCCCCGTCGGCACCGAACCCGGCCGACGAGCGAGGACCCTCGGCCACCGAGATGCTCGCCCGGCTGCGCGAGGCCCAGGAGAACGGGCCGAATCTCGATGCCTTCGTCGACCCGGCATCGACGGACGAACCGCACGACACCCCATCGTTCGACGACTCGCCCTTCGGCACGCCGCCGCCACCGGTGGTCGAGCGGTCGGCCGATCCCTGGGTGCCCGCCGCCTCGGCGACCCGCACCGTCATCGCCGACGCGACGGACTCCCCCGACCTGGCCGTCAACCCGTTCGGGTCGAGCGAGGACGATGCGGACGAGCCGGCCGACACCGACGCCGGCGGCAACTGGATCCCGCCGGCACTCCGGGGCATGACGCCCGAGACCGAACGCGGCTCGCTGCCGCGACGCCGCTCCGACGACTGAACACGCCGTCGCCCGAGGGGATCAGCTCGGGTCGGAGAAGTGGAGGTATTCGTCGCGGCCTGGGCCGGTCGAGGCGAGGCTCACCGGCACGCCGACCTGATCCTCGAGCGCCTGCAGGTACGCCTTGGCGTTGGGATGCAGGTCGCCGGGCTCACGAACCCCGGTGAGGTCGGTCTTCCACCCGGGGAACTCCTCGTAGATCGGGGTGGCCCGATGGATCTCCGACTGGTGGTACGGCAGCTTCTCGACCCGCTTGCCGTCGATCTCGTAGGCGACGCACATCTTGATCGTGTCGAAGCTGTCGAGGACGTCGAGCTTGGTGACGGCGAGCTCGGTGAGCGAGTTGATGCGGGCGGCGTGACGCAGCATGACGGCGTCGAACCAGCCCGGCCGACGACGGCGACCGGTGTTGACGCCGTATTCGCGGCCGATGTCGACGATCTTGTCGCCGGTCTCGTCGAAGAGCTCGGTCGGGAACGGGCCCGAGCCGACGCGGGTGACGTAGGCCTTGGCGATGCCGACCACCCGGCTGATGTCGCGAGGCCCGATGCCGGCACCGGCGCAGGCGCCGCCCGAGGTCGGGTTCGACGAGGTCACGAACGGATAGGTGCCGTGATCGAGGTCGAGGAAGGTGGCCTGGGCGCCCTCGAAGAGGACGTGCTGTCCGGCGTCGAGGGCGTCGTGGATGATGTTGATCGAGTCGGCGATGTGGGGCTTGAGGCCGGGCAGGGCCTCGGCCAGCACCTTGTCGGCCAACTCGTCGGGATCGACGGGGAGCCGGTTGAAGACCTTGGTGAGCACCTTGTTGGTGTGGCTCAGCGAGCCGTGCAGCTTCTCGCGGAAGATGTCCTCGTCGAGGAGATCCTGCACCCGGATGCCGAGCCGCATCGCCTTGTCGGCGTAGGCCGGGCCGATGCCGCGCTTGGTCGTGCCGAGCTTCGACTTGCCGAGATGACGCTCGTGAAGGGCGTCGAGCTGCTGGTGGTACGGGAGGATCAGGTGGGCGTTGCCCGACACCTTGAGGCGGGCGCAGTCGATGCCCCGCCGCTCCAGCATCTCCTTCTCCTTGAGAAGCACGAACGGGTCGACGACCACGCCGTTGCCGATGACCGGCACGATGTGGTCGTAGAGCACCCCGCTCGGGATGAGCTGGATCGCGAACTTCTCACCGTCGACGACGATGGTGTGTCCCGCGTTGTGGCCGCCCTGATAGCGGACGACCATCGACATTTCCTTGGAGAGGAGGTCGGTGAACTTGCCCTTCCCCTCGTCTCCCCACTGCGTTCCGACGACGATCGTTGCTGGCACGTTGGTCAAGCCTACCGCCGCCGGACCGCTCACTCGACGGAGATGATCAGCTCCCCGTCCTGCTGGGTGTCGACCCGGACCTTGCCGCCCTCGATCAGCTGACCGTCGAGGATGGCGAGGGCCACGCGATCGGCGACCTCCTTCTGGATCGTCCGCTTGAGCGGACGGGCCCCGAAGGCGGGGTCGTAGCCGAGCTCGGCCAGTCGGCGTCGGGCCTGGTCGGTGACGTCGAGCACGAGACGACGTTCGGCGAGACGATCGGCCAGGTGGCCGAGCTGGATCTCGACGATGCTGGTGAGATCGTCGGCGTCGAGCGGGCTGAACCGCACGATGTCGTCGACCCGGTTGATGAACTCGGGACGGAAGAAGTCCTTGGGGTCACCCGGCAGGTTCGACGTCATGATCAACACGACGTTGGTGAAGTCGACCGTGCGGCCCTGACCGTCGGTGAGCCGACCGTCGTCGAGGAGCTGCAGCAGGACGTTGAAGACATCCGGGTGGGCCTTCTCCACCTCGTCGAGCAGCACCACGGCATAGGGGCGGCGACGCACGGCCTCGGTGAGCTGGCCGCCCTGGTCGTAGCCGACGTAGCCGGGGGGCGCCCCGATCAGGCGGCTGACCGAGTGCTTCTCCATGTACTCGCTCATGTCGATGCGGGTGACCGCCCGATCGTCGTCGAACAGGAACTCGGCCAGAGTGCGGGCGAGCTCGGTCTTGCCGACGCCGGTGGGGCCGAGGAACAGGAAGCTGCCGATCGGCCGGTTGGGGTCGGACAGGCCGGCCCGGCTGCGGCGGATCGCCGAGGCGACGGCGCTGACGGCCTCGTCCTGGCCGATCACCCGGCCGTGGAGTTCGTCCTCGAGGCGCAGGAGCTTCTTCGACTCCGACTCCATGAGGCGAGAGACCGGCACGCCCGTCCAACGGCTGACGACCTCGGCCACGTCCTCCTCGTCGACCTCCTCCTTGAGCATCGTCTGCTCGGTCTGGAGGGAGGCGAGGGCACCGGTGGCGTCGTCGATGTCGCGCTCGAGCTCGGGAAGTCGGCCGTAGCGGATCTCCGCCGCCTTCTCGAGATCGTCGACCCGCTCGAGCTCGCGGCTGAGGGCGTCGTGCTCCTCCTTGAGGCGACGGATCCGGTCGATCGCGTCCTTCTCGTTCTGCCAGTGGGCCTTCATCGCCGCCGACTGCTCGTTGAGGTCGGCGAGCTCGGCGTCGAGCTCACCCCGACGCTCCTCGGAGATCGAGTCGGTCTCCTTGGCCAGCGCAACCTTCTCCATTTCGAGCTGCCGCATGCGGCGCTCGACGACGTCGATCTCGGTCGGCAGCGAGTCGATCTCGATTCGCAGCTTCGAGGCCGCCTCGTCGACCAGGTCGATCGCCTTGTCGGGCAGGAACCGGCCGGTGAGGTAGCGGTCGGACAGCATGGCGGCGGCGACGAGGGCGGCGTCCTGGATGCGCACGCCGTGGTGCACCTCGTAGCGCTCCTTGAGCCCGCGCAGGATGGCGATCGAGTCCTCGACCGAGGGCTCGCCGACGAACACCTGCTGGAAGCGGCGCTCGAGGGCCGGGTCCTTCTCGATGTACTTGCGGAACTCATCCAGGGTGGTGGCACCGACCATGCGGAGCTCGCCCCGAGCGAGCATCGGCTTGAGCATGTTGGAGGCGTCCATCGCGGAGTCGCCCCCGGCGCCGGCCCCGACGACGGTGTGCATCTCGTCGATGAAGGTGATCACCTCGCCCTCGGCGTCGGTGATCTCCTTGAGCACGGCTTTGAGCCGCTCCTCGAACTCGCCGCGGAACTTGGCGCCAGCCAGCATCGAGCTCATGTCGAGGCTGATCACTCGACGGTTGCGGAGGCTGTCGGGCACGTCGCCCTCGACGATGCGCTGGGCAAGCCCTTCAGCGATCGCGGTCTTGCCGACGCCGGGCTCGCCGATCAGCACCGGGTTGTTCTTGGTGCGGCGGCTGAGGACCTGGACGACCCGACGGATCTCGTCGTTGCGGCCGATGACGGGGTCGAGCTTGCCGTTGCGAGCATCGGCGGTGAGGTCACGGCCGTAGCGCTCGAGGGCCTGGTACTGGTCCTCGGGGTTCTGGCTGGTCACCCGGTGCGAGCCGCGGATCTCGACCAGGGCGGCGAGCAGGGCGTCGCGGGTGAGATCGAGCCTTGCTGCGGTCTTGCCGGCGGGGTCGGGGTTGGCCAGGGCGAGCAGGAGGTGCTCGGTCGACAGATACTCGTCGCCGAGTTCGGTCCGCACCGAGTCGGCGTCGGACAGCACTCGGTTGGTCTGACGGCTGAAGCGGGGCTCGGAACCGTAGGCCTTCGAGAGTTCGGCCAACGAAGCCTCGGTCTCGGCCCGCAGCGGGGTGATGGGCCGCTCGAGCTTGGTGAGGAGCGGCAGGACGACGCCCTCCGACTGCGAGAGCAAGGAGGCGAGCAGGTGATCGGGGGTGACCTCGGGGTGGGAGTCCTTCCGTGCCCGCTCGATGGCGGCGGTGATGGCCTCCTGGGTCTTGATGGTCCAGCGATTCGGGTCGAGAGCCATCGTCGGCACTCCTTCCTACAAAGTTGATACTAACCAACTCAACTTTCCTGAGTGCATGGATATTCCAGCTCTCAGGAATCTGTTGCCCTCACCGGCGCCTTCTGTACAGCGTGACGTCGGTGCGGACGGGCACCAGGTCGCGCCGGTGGGAGCGTTCGACCTGTTCGAGGTTGGCGCGATGCTGGCGCAACTCGGCCCGGTGCTGTTCGCGCAGTCGGTCCATCTCACGTTCGGCGGCCGCCAGCTGCTCCTCGAGTTCGAGGATGCGATGCACCCCGGCCAGGTTGACCCCGGCCTCGGTGAGCTGCTGGATGCGACGGAGATGAGCGATGTCGGCGTCGCTGTAGCGACGCGAGCCGCCGCCGGTGCGGGCGGGGCTGAGGAGGCCCTTGCGTTCGTAGATGCGCAAGGTCTGGGGGTGCACGCCGGCGATCTCGGCGGCGACCGAGATCACGTAGACGGCGTGGTC
>JAWSVN010000068.1:0-11520 GCA_033851875.1 Acidimicrobiales bacterium | reverse complement strand
GCCGGACGTGGGTTCTTCGGGTTGTCGTCAGCCATGCCGGGTCCCTCCTTCGGCGCAGACGTTCACGAGCACGGGGTGCCCGGGCATCACGACGCCTCGGCGCCGAGTCGCTCGGGTTCGATCTCCTGCCCGAAGGCGGAGGCCATCGCCGCCACGGCCGCCCGTTGGGCGTCGGTGACACCCGTGGGCACGTCCACCTCGACGGTGACCAGCAGGTCGCCGGTCGAGGACTTCGCCGGCACGCCACGGCCCTTCACGCGGAAGGTCTTACCGCTGGGCGTACCGGCCGGAATCTTGAGGGTGACCGTCCCACCGTCGAGGGTGGGGGCGCTCACCTTGGCGCCGAGCACAGCGTCGGCGAAGCTCACCGACACGGTCACGGTGAGGTGATCGCCCTTGCGGCCGAACGATTCGTGGTCGGCCACCGAGACGATGACGAACAGGTCGCCGGCCGGTCCCCCGTAGGAGCCCGGGCCACCACGACCCTTGAGCTTGATGCGCTGGCCGTCCTTCACCCCGGCGGGGATCCGGACCTTCACCTGGCGCGGACGTCGCTCGCTGCCGGTGCCCCGACAGTTGGGGCACGGATCCTTGATGACGGTGCCCCGCCCGGCGCACTGGGGACAGGGCTGGCTGAAGCTGAACAGCCCCTGGTTGTCGTCGAGCACGCCTCGCCCACCGCACCGGGAGCACGGATCGGGCCGGGTACCCGGCTTCGAGCCTGTGCCGCTGCAGGTCTCGCACGGCGCGTCGGAGGTGAGGTGGACCGAGGTGGTCACCCCGTTCACCGCGTCGTCGAACGAGAGGTGGAGGGTGGCCTCGAGGTCGTCGCCCCGCACCGAGCTGGCGTTGCGAGCGCCACCGCCGGCCCCGCCGCCCCGGCCGCCACGGTTGAAGACGCCACCGAGCAGGTCGCCCAGGTCGATGCCGTCCATGTTGAAGGTGCGGCCACCCCCCATGCCGGTGTCGGGACCGAACCCGCCGAAGCCGCCGCCGCTCGGACCGAGCCGGCGGACCTCGTCGTACTCGGAGCGTCGGTCGGCGTCGCCGACCACGTCGTAGGCGGCCGAGACCTCCTTGAACCGTTCCTCGGCCTTGGTGTCACCGGGGTTGGCGTCGGGGTGGTACTGGCGCGCCAGCTTCCGGTAGGCCTTCTGGATGTCCTTGTCGGAGGCGTCCTTGGCGACGCCGAGGACCTTGTAGAAGTCTTTCTCGAGCCATTCGTGTTGGGGTGGCATGGGGGATGCACCTCCTTCCGATCGTCGATCGGGTCACTCGGAGGTCGGCGGCTGGATCAGCCGCGGACCTTGACCATCGCCGGGCGAACGACCCGGCCCTTCCAGCCGTAGCCGACGCGGAGCACCTCGGCGACCACCGGGCCGTCGGCCCCGTCGCCCTCCTCGTGGATCACGGCTTCGTGTTGTTCGGGATCGAAGGCCTCGCCGGTGGGCACGAGCTTCTCGAGCCCCTGCCGTTCGAGGGCGCTCATCAGCGCGGCCTGGACCGGCGCGACGGCTTCGATGTCGTTGGCGGCGGCGCCGTCGCAGGCGTCGAGCACGGGGAGCAGTTCGAGGACGAGGCCGTCGTTGGCGCGAGCCTTGGCGTCGGCCTCCCGCTTGGCCACGGCCTTGCGGTAGTTCTCGAACTCTGCCTGGAGCCGCCGGAGCGAATCCAGGTACTCGTCGCGCTCGGTGCTGACCCGCTCGAGGTCGGCGACCAGGTCCTCGACCGTCGCGGGCGCTGCAGCGGGGTCGGCGGCAGCGGGGTCGGCGGCGGCTGCGGGGTCGGGGGCGTCGGCGGCCTGGTCGGCGTCGAGCGGAGCCTCGGCCGGCTCGCCCGACGGCGGGGAGATGGTGTCCTCCCCGCCCGGCGTGGTCGGGTCGCTCACTGCTCCTCGTCCTCGACGATTTCGGCGTCGACGACCTCGTCGTCATCGGCGGGAGCCTCGCCGCCCGGAGCCGCACCACCGTCGGCCTCGGCGGCCGCCTGCTCGTAGAGCTTGGTGCTGATCGCCTGGGTGGCGCCGATCAGGGCCTCGGTCTTGTCCTTGATCGCCTCGATGTCGTCGCCGTCGAGCACCTTGCGCAGCTCGACGAGGGCGTCGTCGACCGGAGCCTTCTCCTCGTCGGAGAGCGACTCGCCGTTGTCGCGCAGCAGCTTCTCGGTCTGGTACACGAGACTGTCGGCGCCGTTGCGGACCTCGGCCTCCTCGCGGCGGGCCTTGTCCTCCTCCGCGTGGGCCTCGGCGTCCTTCACCATCTGCTCGATGTCGTCGGACGAGAGCGTCGACTGACCGGTGATCGTGATCGACTGCTCCTTGTTGGTGGCCCGGTCCTTGGCGCTGACGTGCACGATGCCGTTGGCGTCGATGTCGAAGGTGACCTCGATCTGGGGGATGCCACGGGGCGCCGGGGGCAGGTCGACGAGCTGGAACTTGCCGAGCGTCTTGTTGTACATCGCCATCTCGCGCTCACCCTGCAGGACGTGGATCTCCACCGACGGCTGGTTGTCGTCGGCCGTGGTGAAGGTCTCGGTCTTGCGAGTGGGGATGGTGGTGTTGCGCTCGATCAGCTTGTGCATCACCGAGCCCTTGGTCTCGATGCCGAGGGAGAGGGGCGTGACGTCGAGGAGCAGGATGTCCTTCACGTCGCCCTTGAGGACGCCGGCCTGCACGGCGGCGCCGACGGCCACGACCTCGTCGGGGTTGACGGTCTTGTTGGCTTCCTTGCCGGTCATCGACTCGACGAGTTCGGTGACGGCGGGCATCCGGGTGGAGCCGCCGACCATCACGATGTGGTCGATGTCGCTCTGCTTGAGGCCGGCGTCGGACAGGGCGGCCTCGACGGGCTTCTTCACCCTCTCGAGCAGGTCGGCGGTGAGCTCCTGGAACTTCGCCCGGCTGAGGGTCTCCTCGAGGTGGAGGGGGCCTTCGGCGGTGGCGGTGACGAAGGGCAGGTTGACCGAGGTCGACTGGGTGTTCGACAGCTCGATCTTGGCCTTCTCGGCGGCCTCCTTGAGGCGCTGGGCGGCCATCTTGTCGGCCGAGAGGTCGACGCCGTGGGCGTTCTTGAACTGGGCGACGAGCCAATCGATGATCGCCTCGTCCCAGTCGTCGCCACCGAGGCTGGTGTCGCCGCTGGTCGACTTCACCTCGAAGACGCCGTCGCCGATCTCGAGGATCGACACGTCGAAGGTGCCGCCACCGAGGTCGAACACGAGGATCGTCTGATCCTCGGCGTCCTTGTCGAGGCCGTAGGCGAGGGCGGCCGCGGTGGGCTCGTTGATGATGCGGAGCACCTCGAGGCCGGCGATCTGGCCGGCTTCCTTGGTGGCGGTGCGCTGGGCGTCGTCGAAGTAGGCGGGCACGGTGATGACGGCCTGGGTGACGCTGTCGCCGAGGTAGGCCTCGGCGTCGCGCTTGAGCTTCATCAGGGTGCGGGCGCTGATCTCCTGCGAGGTGTACTTCTTCGCGTCGATCTCGGTCGTCCAGGCGGTGCCCATGTGACGCTTCACCGAGCGGATCGTGCGATCGGGGTTGGTGATGGCCTGCCGCTTGGCGACCTCACCGACGAGGACTTCGCCTCCGTCCTTGCCGAACGCGACCACCGAGGGGGTGGTGCGGGCGCCTTCGGAGTTGGGGATGACCACCGGGTCGCCGGCTTCGAGCACGGCGACGACGGAGTTGGTGGTTCCGAGGTCGATACCAACGGCCTTTGCCATGTGGGGGTTCCTTCTGTGTGAGCGCCGGGATTCGCCCGGCGAGAGCGTTCGAGTGTCTCAGTCTGCCGGGCGGTTCACCCGATGACTACAAACCTGAGTGCAGTTGACTCAACCTTTTGCAGTGCAGAGTATTCCACTTATCCAACATCGGTGATGAACCGGGGAACATGAGGCCACGAAACCTGCCTCTGAACAGGCAAAACGGCCGTGGCCGACCCCGTCGGGGTCGGCCACGACTCGTGGTGTTCAATTCTCGGGCGGCCGGCGAGGGCGACCGCGACGCCGGATCAGACGGCGTCGGCCCCGATTTCACCGGTGCGGATGCGGGTGAGGGACTCGACCGGAGTGACCCAGATCTTCCCGTCGCCGATCTTGCCGGTCTGGGCAGCGGAGGTGATCGTCTCGGTCACCTGGGCCACGTCGCCGGCGTCGACGACGACCTCCAGCTTGACCTTGGGGACGAAGTCGACCCGGTACTCGGCGCCGCGGTAGGTCTCGGTGTGACCTCCCTGGCGGCCGAAGCCCTTGACCTCGGTGATCGTCATGCCCTGGATCCCGATGCCCCGCAGGGCCTCCTTCACCTCGTCGAGCATGTGTGGCTTGATGACGGCTGTCACGAGTTGCATGGTTCTGGTCCTTCTCTTCGCTCAGACCGACGTGGTGACGAGCATGTCCGGACCGTAGCCCGGCGCACCATGCTCGGCCACGTCCAGGCCGGCCATCTCTTCTTCTTCGCTCACTCGGAGCATGCCAGCCGCCTTGAGGCCGGCGAACAGGGCACCGGCGGTGATCGTCACGAAGATCGCGATCACCACGCCACCCAGCACCTGGGTGCCGAGGAGGCTGGCCCCGCCGCCGTAGAGGAGGCCGGCGGCCTCCTCGGCGCCGTTGACCGGGGTGGTGGAGGCGAAGAGGCCGGTGGCGATGAGCCCCCAGAAGCCGCAGACGCCGTGGACGCTGAAGGCGCCGACCGGGTCGTCGATGCCGGCACGCTCGACGGCGAGCACGGCGAGGACCACGATGACACCGGCGATGGCGCCGACGATGACGGCGCCGAGGGCGGTGACCTCACCAACACCCGAGCAGATGGCCACGAGGCCGGCGAGCATGCCGTTGCCGGCCATCGAAACGTCGGGCTTCTTCATGACGGCCCACGAGGTGAACATCGCAGCGACGGCGCCACCGCAGGCCGCGAAGGCGGTGAGCACGGCGATGATCGGGACGGCCATGTCGGCCTGCAGCTGCGAGCCGGGGTTGAAGCCGAACCAGCCGATGAAGAGGATGAACACACCGGTGATGGCGAGCGGGATCGAGTGGCCCGGCATGGCACGGGGCTTGCCGTTCTCGTCGTACTTACCGATGCGCGGTCCGATGAAGAAGGCACCCATCAGGGCGGCGAAGCCACCGGTCATGTGCACGAGGCCCGAGCCGGCGAAGTCGACGAAGCCCTGCTCGGCGAGCCAGCCGCCGCCCCACTGCCAGGAGACGACGATCGGGTAGATGATGGCGGTGAGGACCACCGAGTAGGAGAGATAGCCGACGAACTTGGTGCGACCGGCGACGGCGCCCGAGACGATCGTGGCGGCGGTGGCGGCGAAGGCGGCCTGGAAGAAGAAGTCGACCGGGACGGCCAGCGGGTAGAGGTCGCCGGCAGCGGCCATGGCTTCGGCGTCGAACGACGAGGCCGAGAAGAAGCCGGAGACGCCGAACCCGGCGAAGCCGACCCAACCGCCGGGATCGAAGCCCGGGTAGGCGATGCCCCAACCGATGAGGCCGAACATCAGGATGCCGATGCTCACGTCCATCAGGTTCTTCATCATGATGTTGGCGGCGTTCTTGGCACGGGTGAGACCCGCCTCCACCAGACCGAAACCGGCCTGCATGAAGAACACCAAGACGGCGCAGACGAAGATGAAGATGTTGTCGAGGACGATCATGTTCATCGCCTCGGCGCCAGTGGCGGCCGAGCGATCGAACGGATCAGCGTCCTGCGCTCCTGCCGGGCCGGCCCACGCCAAGGTGGCGACGCCGGCGGTCGTCGCAGCCACTCGGGCTGCTCGGAACGTTCGGTTCATTGAATGTCTCCCTGTTGCTTGCGGATGGGCGTCACACTGCGTGTGCGTGGATCCCAGAGCGGAGCCGAACCTACGAAGGCTCAATTTCCGCTTCATGCGACCCTCGTTACGGAAGCGAGACGCCTTTCTTGCTTATTTCTGAACATCGTTGGTCAGAAAGGTCCACCAGCCGCTCTCGCGCCCCGCACTCGGGGGCGTCTTCACGCCTCGAGCACATAGCCACGGGATCGGACGGTGCGAATTTGGAGCCCGAGGGGTTCGATCCGCCGACGGAGGCGAAGAACGTGCACGTCGAGCACATTGCGATTGGGCTGTTCACCGGGCCAACCGGCCCGCAGCAGGGCGTCGCGGCTGACCACGGCGCCGGGCTTGGCCAGCAGGCCGGCGATGAGTCGCGCTTCGATCGGGGGCAGGGCCACCCAGTTGGAGCCGTTGCGCAGCAGGCCGTCCTCATCGAGGGTCAGACCCTCGGAGGAGTCGGTGCGCTGGAAGCGAAGGGTGAGGGAGTCGAGGCGAGCGCGCACGTCGCGGTCGTCGGCGGGGAGGCGGATCCAGTCCTCGAGCGGGTCGGGTGTGACCGGCGCGGGAGCATCGTCGTCCACCAGCAGCAGTCGAGGTTTGCCCGACTCCCTCAGGTGGAGCCGCCTCGTCTCGTCGCTGGGCCATCTGACCATCTCGACGTCCATCGCTGGCAAGCTACGCACCCCTCGTTTCGTGATTGTTTCGCCGAGATGAAGGGCGCGGGTTCAGCTCGGGTCGCCACCCGTCACCCTCCGGTGCCAGCAGCCGATGCGACCGGGGTCACACCCTTGGACGGCAACCTGCACGACAACTAGGGCGACGCCCAGCAAACCCACTACCTTGTTGGGCGCTATGGACGCAGCCCTGAGTGACGACCTGAAGACCGAGCCGCCATCGCGGTTCAAGGCCAACCAACTCTGGTTGGGTGTCGGCGTGATGATCGCGATGGTGACCGTGCTCTCGGGCATCGCCGCCACGATCTTCCAGTTCCACGACGACTCCGAGATCCAGCGCGAGGTCTTCGAGAACATCCCCGGCGCGTGGAAGCTCGCCTTCTACACGATCATCCCGATCCTGCTGGTGTGGGGTGCGCTGCAGCTGAGCTATCGGGTGAAGAACTGGGAGCGGGGCGCCCCCGACGATCGGTCGACCACGCCGAAGAACCTGAAGGCCCGGATGGAGGACTTCCGGTCCGGCATCTACATGCAGACCCTGATGCGCGAGCCCGGCGCCGGCATCATGCACGCCCTCATCTACTTCAACTTCCTCATCCTGCTCGGCGTCACCACCGTGCTCGAGGTCAACCACCAGGTGCCCGAGAGCCTCAAGTTCCTCAACGGCGACGTCTACAAGGCCTACGCCCTCATCGGCGACCTGGCCGGCCTCGGCTTCATCGCCGGCATGGTGCTCGCCATCGCCCGTCGCTGGGGTCCGAAGAAGTGGCGTCCCTACCGCATCGACTTCAAGACCAAGCCCGAGCACCTCGTGATCAACGGTGTGCTGCTGTCGATCGGCGTCACCGGCTTCGGCGCCGAGATGTTCCGCATCGCCAACCAGGGCATGCCGGAGTTCGAGAAGTGGAGCGTCGTCGGCTACCCGCTCGCCACGCTGGTGGAGAACAACGCCAACCTCGCCGGCTGGCACCAGGCCTGGTGGCTCGCCCACATCGTCAGCTTCTGCGCCTTCCTCGTCATCATCCCCGGCACGATGCTGCGCCACATGTTCACCAGCCCGGCGAACATGTACCTGTCGCACCGCGAGCGCCCCAAGGGCGCGATGAAGGCGATGCCCGACCTCGAGAACACCTCGCTCGAGACCTTCGGCGCCTCGACCGTCGGCGGCTTCACGTGGAAGCAGCTGATGGACACCGACGCCTGCACGATGTGCGGTCGCTGCACCGCTGTCTGCCCGGCCCACGCCACCGGCAAGCCCCTCGACCCGCGCGAGATCGTGCTCAAGACCGGTGAGGTGATGAGCCGCACCGGCACCCCGGCCGTGTCGCCGCCCCTCGGCGTGTTGCAGGAGATCACCGTCGAGACCGACTCGGTGTTCGAGCGCATCTCGACCGACGAGATCTGGGCCTGCACCTCGTGCAAGGCCTGTGACGAGAACTGCCCCGTCAACATCGAGATCCTCGACAAGATCCTCGACATGCGTCGCTACCTGACGCTGATGGAGTCGAACTTCCCGACCGAGCTCGGTACCGCGTTCCGCTCGATGGAGAACAGCTCGAACCCGTGGGGCATCAGCCAGACCACGCGTGCCGACTGGGCCAAGAACCTCGACGTGCCGATCGTGGATGGCACCGAGGCGCTGGGCCACGAGTACCTCTACTGGGTCGGTTGCGCCGGCAGCTTCGACGACAAGAACCAGAAGGTCACCCAGTCGATGGCCAAGCTGCTGCGTCGGGCCGACATCGACTTCGCCATCCTCGGCCCGTCGGAGCTGTGCACCGGCGACTCGGCTCGCCGTGGCGGCAACGAGTACCTGTTCCAGATGCTGGCGAAGCAGAACATCGAGACGCTCAACGGCATCGGCGTGAAGAAGATCATCACGCAGTGCCCCCACTGCTTCAACACGTTGATGAACGAGTACCCGCAGCTCGGCGGCAACTACGAGGTGGTCCACCACAGCCAGTTCCTCGAGTGGCTGATCGACAGCGGCAAGCTCGACGTGTCCGAGGCCACCCTCGAGGAGCGGGTCGTCTACCACGACAGCTGCTACCTCGGTCGCCACAACGACGTCTACATGGCGCCCCGCAACGTGATCGGCTCGCTCAAGGGCGTACAGATCGTGGAGGCGGGCCGCAACGGCACCAAGGGCATGTGCTGCGGGGCCGGCGGCGCCCGCATGTGGATGGAGGAGGACACCGGCACCAAGGTCAACGACGAGCGTTCGCTCGAGCTGATCAACACCGGTGCGAGTCGAGTGGCCACCGGCTGCCCGTTCTGCTTCGTGATGATGGACGACGGCGTGAAGGGTCACGGCAACGAAGAGGTGAAGGTCGCCGACATCGCCCAGACCGTGCTCGAGGCGATCGAGAACGGCGAGTCGATGTCGGCCGCGGCCGGGACCGCACGCCGGGACGCGATCGCCTCGACCCCGCAGGGTCGCCTGATCCCGGGCACACCTGTCGCCCTGGCCGGTTCGGCCACCGCCGTCGCCGAACTGCCGGCCGACGACGTCGTGCCCGATGCCTTGGCGGACATGAGCGCCGATGCCGAGGTGGCCGAGGTCGCTCCGACCGAGGTCGAGTTGTCGGCGGAGATCGCCGAGGCCGAGGCCGACGACCTCAAGGTCATCAAGGGCGTGGGGCCCAAGCTCGAAGGGCTGCTCCACTCGATCGGCATCAAGACCTACGAACAGGTCGCGGCGATGGACGACGCCTACGCCGACGGGATGAATCAGTTCCTGTCGTTCGACGGTCGGATCCAGCGCGACGACTGGCGTGGCCAGGCAGCCCAGCTCGCCGAAGGCCGCGAGGCCAAGACCGCCGAGCTGCCACCGCTGCCGACCGAGGCTCCCGAGGCCTGATCGACCCTCTGTCACTCCGACGACGACGAACGCCCGGCCGCAACGGCCGGGCGTTCGCAGTTCTGGAGGCCTTCGGCGCCTTCAGCGCAGGTCGAAGTTCTCCCAGTAGCGGGAGGGGCGGGGACCCTTCTGTCCCTGGTATTTCGAGCCGAGCGAGCCGGTGCCGTAGGGGCGCTCGGCGTCGCTCGTCATCTGGATGAAGGAGATCTGCCCGATCTTCATGCCCGGGTAGAGGGTGATCGGGAGGCTGGCGACGTTGGCGAACTCGAGGGTGAGCTGCCCGTCCCAACCGGCGTCGACGAAGCCGGCGGTGGTGTGGATCAAGAGGCCGAGCCGACCGAGGCTCGACTTGCCCTCGATGCGCCCGACCAGGTCGGGGGCGATGGCTACCCGTTCGGCGGTGGAGCCGAGCACGAACTCGCCGGGGTGGAGGATGAAGGGATCCTCGTCGGAGGCCTCGACGAGCTGGGTCAGCTCCTCGAGGTTCTGCTTCACGTCGATGTGGCTCAGGGTGTGGTTGCGGAACACCCGGAAGTAGGAGTCGAGGCGGAGGTCGACCGACGACGGCTGCACGGCCCGCTCGTCGTAGGGCTCGACGATGATCGAGCCGTCGGCGATGCGTTCCTTGATGGTGCGGTCGGAGAGGATCACGCCGAGCAGGCTAGCGGCCATCACCACACCGGGTCACCGCCGGTCACAGCGGCTGTCAGCTCGGCCGGTCAGCTCGACGAGTGATTGCCGGGTTCGACGATCTCGATCCAGGTTCGGCCCGGAGCGATGTTGAGCACCTGGCCCTCCGCGGTGGTGAACACGGCCGGCTCGCTGAGCCGGGAGCGGGTCCAGACACCTTCGTAGCGTTGGCCGCCGGTGAAGACGACCGCGTTGCCCTGGCCGGCCCAGACGAACTCGGGCACGACCGAGCCGGCGGAGTCGACCATGCCGGTGGCGACCCTCGGGGTCTCGACGACGATGACGTTGGCGGCGCTCACCTGGGAGCCATCGGCGGTGACGTGGGCGGTGCCGTTCTGGCGACGGAGCCATGCGGCGCCGTCCCAGGTCCAGGTGGCCGAGGACGACGGGAACTGGACCGACACGGTCGAGACGGTGTCGCCGGCGACGGTCGGCGTGCCGACGTGGAACCACGCGGGCGGGGCCGAGCCGACCGAGCGGAAGTCGGCGGTGTCGGCGAACAGGTTGGACGGGGCCGAGCGCCCGGTCTGACGCCAGAACCCACCGCTGCGAGCGGCGGAGTAGTTGGCGACGTCGTCGACCTGGCGGAGGAGGGTGTCGGTGATCGAGTTGGCGCCCGAGTAGACGAGGCCGGCCCGACCGAGTGAGTGGAGGAACGACAGGTCGGTGGTGCGGCCGGAGCGGACGGGCCCCACGACGGCGTCGGTCGAGTGGAAGATCGCCGCGAACCGGGTGATGCCCGACTCGACCTCTTCTTCGATGACGACGTCGGCGTCGTTGAGGCCGGCCTGGGGGCGGGCCTTGGAGGAGTTGTCGATCTTCACCACGACGGCCGGGGCGGCGGAGCTGCCGGGGAGTCCGGTGAGGGGGAAGGTGCCGGAGGTAGCGGTCGGGAGCGGGGCGAGGGGGCCGAACAGCAGGGTGTCGGGATCCATCTGGCCGAGGGCGCCGGTGTAGCCGGCCGGGACGCCGTCGTTGGTCGGGGCCGGGGCGGGCGTGCCGGGCTGGCCACCCGAGGTCGGGATCGACGGATCACGGTAGACGTCGGTGTCGTCCGCCTCGTCGGTCGAGGTGTGAGTGTCGGACTCGTCATCGTCAGCGGTCGAGGTGTCGTCGGCCGTGGTCCGGTCGCCGGACTCCTCGTCGACGGCGATCTCGTCGACGGGCTCGTCGGCGAGCGCCAGTGCGGCGGGTGGGGCGGTGGTGACGGCGTTGGGTTCGGCGGTGGTCGGCTCGGGGCCCGACACGGGGTCGGAGGTTCCCGAACAGGCGCTCGCCGCAAGCGCCAGGACGATCACACTCGCTGAGCGGGCGCGTCGCGGCTGGATTGTCACGCCCGTTCCATCGGACGAATCCGCGGCTGGATTGAGCGGCTCACCCCCGACCGCGAGCGTGATTCGCCGTCCGACAGCCGCTACGGTGAGCGGACCCTGCGGGTGTAGTTCAATGGTAGAACATCAGCTTCCCAAGCTGAATACGC
>JAWSVN010000248.1:0-4979 GCA_033851875.1 Acidimicrobiales bacterium | reverse complement strand
AGGTCCTCCTGATCGGCCATCACGTCGTGGATGTCCTTGTAGGCATCCGGCGCCTCGTCGAGCAGCTTGGTCGCGTTCTCCTGCTGCCAGGTCCGACCCTGCATCTGGCGGGCGAAGTCGGCGGCGTCGAGCTGCTTGCGGGCCTTGGTCCGCGACAGCTTCCGGCCGGCGCCATGCGACGCCGAACAGTACGACTCGTGCGAACCGAGGCCCTCCACGATCATCGTCGAGGTGCCCATCGACCCCGGGATCACGCCACGGTCGCCGGCTCGGGCCCGGATCGCTCCCTTGCGGGTCACCCACAGGTCGCGGCCGTCGTGGGTCTCGCGCTCGGCGTAGTTGTGATGACACCGGATCCGGTCGACCTCGGCGACGTGGGGCACCAGGGCCCGCAGCGCGCCGAGGGCGGCGTCCATCATCAGGTCCCGATTGGCCAGGGCGTAGTCCTGGGCCCACAGCATGTCGGCCCGGTAGGCCTCGAACTGGGGGTCGGTGGCCAGGAAGTAGGCGAGGTCCGGATCCTCGAGGATCCGCCCCTCGGCCTTGGCCAGCTCCTTGGCTGCACGGATGTGATGCTGGGCCAGCTTGTTGCCGATGCCACGCGAGCCGGAGTGGAGGACGATCCAGACCTCGCCGGCGGCGTTGACCGAGCCCTCCACGAAGTGGTTTCCCGAACCGAGGGTGCCGAGCTGGGTGTGGGCGCGCTCGTGATCCCGGCTCTCGATCTCGGAGCCGCGAGGCAGCGGGTTCGCCTCGAGCCACCGGTTCGCGGCGCGCCCGGTGCGGGAATGGGCCTGACCCACGCCGGCCGGGATGTCCGTCGCCCACGCATCGAGCAGGGGGCGAAGGTCGTCGGGCAGCTCGTCGTCGGCGAGGTTGGTCTTGAGGGCGGTCATGCCGCAGCCGAGGTCGACGCCGACCGCGGAGGGGATCAGCCCGCCGGTGACCGCGTCGGTGGCGAGGACCGAACCGATCGTGGCGCCGGCACCGAGGTGGGCGTCGGGCATGAGGGCGAGCGGTTCGGTGACGGCAGGGGAGCCGGCGGCCCGCAAGGCCTGGGCCCGGGCCGCGCCGTCGAGGTCGGTGGCCCAGTTGCGGACCAGTTCGGTGGTCCCGTCGTTGGTGGTGATGCGTTCCATTGCCGCCTCCTTCCAGGGGCTCGTACGGCCGCCGGTGGTCGTTCCGGTCCAACATCGTGACGACGAGGCGAGACCTTGACCAGCGAATTTCCCCGGTCGGGTGGGCCGTCCTAGGTTGGCCCGCCATGACCGATCTTTCTGGACGCGTGGTGTTGGTGACCGGTGGCAACGGCGGCATCGGACTCGGCATCGCCGAGGGCTGCGCCGAGGCCGGGGCCGACGTGATCATCTGGGGCACCAACCAGACCAAGCTCGACAACGCCGCCGAGCAGCTCGCCGCCACCGGACGCAAGGTGCTGGCCCAGCGGGTCGACGTGAGCGATGAGGAGGCCGTCGACGGCGCCTTCGCCCAGGCGGTCGCCGAGATGGGCAAGGTCGACGCCCTGTTCGCCAACGCCGGCATCGGTGGCGGTGCGCCCTTCATCGACCAGACCACCGACATCTGGCGTCGGGTGTTGTCGGTCAACCTCGACGGCGCGTTCTTCACCCTGCGGGCCGCCGCCCGCCACATGGTGGAACGGGGCGAGGGTGGTTCGTTGGTCGGCGTCTCGTCGACCTCGGCGATCCACGGCGCCCCGGCCGCTCAGCCCTACGCCGCCACCAAGGCGGCGATGCTGGCGATCATGCGGGGCCTGGCCGTCGAACTCGCCCGCCACGGGATACGGGCCAACTCGATCCTCCCGGGATGGACCGAGACCGAGATGACCGAGGCCGGACGCGAGAACGCCAAGTTCCTCGAGAACACCACCAAGCGCACGCCGGCGCGGCGCTGGGGCGTGCCCGACGACTTCAAGACGCTCGGCGCGTTCCTCGCCGACCCGACCCAGGTCTTCCACACCGGCGACGAGATCGTCGTCGACGGCGGCTACACGCGCTTCTGAGCGGGGGACTAGGTTCCCCGTCATGAAGGTGAAAGTCGACTACGACGTGTGCGAGTCCAACGCCATCTGCGAGGGGTTCGCCCCCGAGGTGTTCAGGCTCGACGACGACGACGTGCTCCAGGTCCTGATCGAGGAGCCGCCCGCCGAGATGCACGACGACGTGCGACTCGCTGCCGATCGCTGCCCGAAGCAGGCCATTACGATCGAGGAATGACGCCGGAGGCGAAGGCCGCTGCCGCATCGAGTGAACTCGTCGAGGTCGTCGACCTCGACGGCACCGTCGAACGTCTGGTGACCCGGGCCGAGATGCGGGCGAACGCACTCCGCCACCGGTGCACCTACGTCCTCGTCCTGACCGGCGACGACCGCGTCGTCGTCCACCAGCGCGCCGAGTGGAAGGACGTGTCGCCCGGTGTCTGGGACATCGCCTTCGGCGGCGTCTGCGACCCCGGCGAGGACTGGGACACCGCGGCGGACCGAGAGCTCGCCGAGGAGGCCGGCCTGGTCGGCCAACGCCTCGAACCGCTTGGTCCGGTCTCATTCGAAGACCCCCTGGCTGCCATCGTCGGCCACGTCTACTGGACCCGTTCCGACGACGAGGTCACCTGCCCCGACGGCGAGGTCCAGGCCGTCGACTACGTGCCGCTCGCCACCATCGGTCCCTGGCTCGACGAACGGCCGCCCCCGCCCGACTCGGCCGAGCTGTTGGTGCCGATCCTGATGACGTGGTCGGCCGACGGCGCCCCGGATCGGCGGCACCCGTGACCCGGCCCGACGCGACGGCGCCGACCGGGCACGACGTCCTCGTCGTCGACGACGAACCCCAGGTGCTCGCCGTCGTCGCCGAGTACCTCGAGCGCGAGGGCTACCGGGTGCGGACCGCGGCCGACGGCGACGCCGCCCTCGCCGAGCTGGCGGCCAAGCGACCCGACCTCGTGTTGCTCGACCTGATGCTGCCCGGCACCGACGGGTGGACGATCCTCGACCGACTCCGATCGGCTGGCGACGAGGTGCCGGTGATCGTGCTGAGCGCACGGGGCGCCGAATCGGAGCGGGTCGCCGGCCTCGAGCTGGGAGCCGACGACTACCTGCCCAAGCCGGCCTCGGCCCGCGAGGTCGTCGCCCGGGTCCGCGCCGTCCTGCGGCGCTCCACCCCCACCGGCGGCGCGACGACCCTCACCGTCGGCCCGCATGAGATCGACGTCTCTGGCCGGCGCGTGCAGCGAGGCCGCACCGAGGTCGAACTGCCGCCGAAGGAGTTCGACCTCCTCGTGCGCCTCGCCAGTACGCCGGGCCAGGTCCACAGCCGGGCCGACCTGCTGCGGGACGTGTGGGGCTCGAGCCCCGACTGGCAGGACCCCAGCACCGTGACCGTGCACGTGAAGCGACTGCGTTCGAAGTTCGAGGCCGACCCGTCGGACCCGAAACACTTCGTGACCGTCTACGGCGTCGGCTACCGGTTCGACCCGTGACCGGCGCCGGCGTGGTGCTCGCTCCGGTCGTTGGTGCGGTCGTTGGTGCGGACGGCGCGATGATGGAGGACGAACAGTCGATCACGCTGTTCGTGTTGCTCACCGCGGGCGCTGCCGTCGCCGCGGTCGTCGGCCTGCCGGCGGTGTTGCAGCGGATGCCGCTTCGTCGATCGGTGCCGGCCCTTGCGGTGATCGGCCCGGCGCTGGCCGCCGTCGGCTCGCTCGTCGGCAGTGCCGTGATGAGTCTCTCGGGGGCGGACGTGCGGCCGCTGCTGATCGTCGGCGCCCTCACCGGCGTGGTGGCGATCGTCGTCGGGCTCCGCCTCGCTCGGCCCCTCACCGATGATCTCACCGTGGTGTCCGACACGGTCGGAGCCATCGCCGGCGGCGACCGCTCGGCCCGCACCGGGATCGATCGTGGCGACGAGCTCGGCGAGCTGGCCGCCACCGTCGACGAGCTGGCGGCGACCCTGCAGCGGACCGAGGCCGAGCGTGAGGCTGCCGATTCGGAGCGGCGCGGTGTGGTGAGTGCCCTCAGCCACGACCTCCGCACGCCGCTGGCGTCGCTGCTGGTGTCGGTCGACGCCCTCGAGGACGGGGTGGCCGACCCCGCCACCCACCTCGGGTCGATGCGTCGCAACGTCGACACGCTGCGCCGCCTCGTCGACGACCTGTTCCTGCTGGCTCGGGCCGACAGCGGGGCGATGGCCCTGCAGGTCGAGGCGGTCGACCTCGGCGAGCTGGTCGACGAGGCACTCGAAGCCGTCGGCCCGTCGGCCCATGACGCCGGCGTCGCTCTGGCGGCCAGCATCGACGCCCCGGTCCGACTCGACGCCGACCCCGGGGCGATCGGCCGGGTCTTGCGCAACGTGCTGGACAATGCGATCCGGTTCGGGGCGAACGTCGAGGTGCAGGTCGGGACGAGGGCGGGCGCGGCGGTGGTCGACGTGGTCGACGACGGTCCGGGCTTCGCCCCCGAGTTCGTCGACCGGGCGTTCGAGCGGTTCAGTCAGGCCGATGCCGCCCGCTCCGGCCACGGCGGTGCCGGGCTCGGGCTCGCCACCGCCCAGACCCTGGTCGCCGCCCACGGGGGCACGATCACGGCCCACCCGGGACCGGGCGGCCGGGTCACGATCACGCTGCCGATCTGAAGGCCAGGCAAGCAGCGCGTCAGCTGGAAAGGGCGGCGGCGAGGCGGCGGATGGCCTCGTCGAAGGTGTCGGGGTCGCCCGAGGAGTACGACAGGCGGATCGTGGCCGCCGGTTCGGCGCTGATCGACGACGCCGACCCGGGCACGAACGCCACGCCGGCGTCGAGGGCCCGCTCGAGGGCCGCCTTGGCGTCGGTCACCCCGTAGGCGCTCAGGTCGAGCCACAGGAAGAAGCCACCCCGCTGGGGGGTGATGGTCGCCTCGGGGAGGTGATGGGTCACGGCGTCGAGGAGAGCCTGACGGCGTTCCGCGTAGCGGGTCCGCAACCCCGCCAGGT
>JAWSVN010000067.1:0-18291 GCA_033851875.1 Acidimicrobiales bacterium | reverse complement strand
GCGTGGCGAAGGGGCGGGCGCGGGTGGTGCTCGACGCGTCGGACCCCGGGGCATTGGGTCCCGGTGACGTGCTCGTCGCCCCGATCACCGACCCATCCTGGACGCCGTTGTTCCTCGCCGCCGAGGCGGTCGTGGTCGACGTCGGCGCCACGATGAGTCACGCCGTGATCGTGTCTCGCGAGCTCGGTATCCCGTGTGTCGTGTCGGCCGTCGGGGCGACCCGTTCGATCCCCGACGGGGCGATCCTCGAGATCGACGGCAACACCGGCAGGGTCACCGTCCTCGAACTCCCGGACTGATCCCCTCGCACCCCGGGCCCGCCGCGATTGGGTCGGTGTCCGGGCGCGTGGCGCCGCCTGGGTGACCCAACGCCGAGAGGCAGCGCCTTCTGGGGATTGGGTCGGTGTCCGGGCGCGTGGCGCCGCCTCAGTGACCCAACGCTGAGCAGCGGCGCGGCCTTTCGGGATTGGGTCGATGTCACGGCGCGNNNCCGACGGTCATCTCGAGCCGGGCCAGGTTCGAGCCGACGCAGCGATGGACGCCGAGGCCGAACGCCACGTGACGGTTCTTGGCCCGATCGAGCTGGAACTCCTCGGGCTGCTCGAAAGCCTCGGGGTCGTGGTTGGCGGCCGGGAACGTCAGCAGCATCTGGTCGCCGGCGTGCACGGGGCACCCCGACACCTCGGTGTCGGCGATCACCTTGCGGGCCATCGTCACCGGCGCATAGAACCGCAGCACCTCCTCGATCGCTGTCATCCACAGCATGTCGTCGTCGGGCGCCGCCACGAGGCGGGTGACCTCCTCGGGATGTTGGGCGAAGTGCCACAGCCCGGAGCCGATCGCGCTCCAGGTCGTGTCGATACCGGCGATGATCAGCAGCTTCACGTAGCCGTTCTTGAGCTTCCACTCGACCGGCTCGCCGTCGATCTCGGCGTTGGCGATCTCGGTCATCATGTCGTCGCGCGGGTTCGCGAGCCGATCGTTGAGGATGCCGTCGATGTACTCGGTCATCTCCGTGTTGACCTGGAGTCGGACCGAGTTGTCACGCGGGGCGAGCTGGAAGTTGCGGTAGATCCAGTCGCGGAACAGATCCGCGTCCTCCTCCGGCATGCCGGTGAGCACGCAGATCCCGTGCACGGGGATGTGCTGGGTGTATTGCTCGGCGGCGTCGGCACTCGACGCCCCGTCGAGCTCCGCGATGAGACCTCGGCAGTACGAGCGGAGCTCGTCCTCCATCTGGCTCACGCGCCTGGGGGCGAACGCGGGGAGCAGCAGCCGACGGTGGTCCTTGTGGTCGGGTGGGTCGCTGGTGATCGGCGGAGCGGGGGAGCGGGGAGCGTCGGGGCGGCCGACGTTGACCCAGATCGAACTGAAGTGCTCGGTGTCGTGGGCGACTTGGCTGACGCCGTCCATCGTCACCGGCATGAAGGCCCGGCCGTAGCGCTCGGTCGTCGCCATCGGGCACTGCTCGCGAACGTCGTTCCAGATCTCGATCGCGTTCGAGCCCCACTGGTCGTCGAGCCAGTCCCAGTCGTTGACCCAGTCCTTCACCGGCGGCATGTCGGACGTGTCGAGATCGTAGGCCACGGGAGTTCCCCCTACCTCGTGGCGGCCGACCCCCTGTCGACCGTCGATGTGCCGAACTTAGTCGGGTGACTGATGTCACGCAANNGTCTCGGCCGTCGCGACCTGCCACAGCGCTGCGATTGCGGCGTCCGACCCCGGTCGCACGAGGGGTTTCGCGACCGGAGGGCCGTTGGTGCCGAACAGCGGGCCGTAGAGGCCACCGGGCGGAGCGTCGGGGTCGGTCGCGGCCCGGAGCTGGCTGAGGGCCCCGCGTTCGACCGACATCCCGGTGAGCGCCGCCCATCGCTCTGACACGGCGCCGATCACGCCACCGCCGCCGTGGGAGTGGGTGGTCGACTGCAGGTCCGAGTTGGTGAGACCGGGGTGGGCTGCGACGGCCCGGGCATCCACGCCCGCCTGGTCGAATCGCCGTTGCAGGCCGACGGCGAGGTGGCGCATCGCCAGCTTCGTCTGCCCGTACATCGCCCACGGCTCGTAGGCCTCGTGCATGTGGGGGTCGTCGACGTCGATCGGGCGACCGGTGTGCTGGGCGAAGCTGGTGAGGGTGACCACACGTGCCCCCGGGGTGGCGACGATGCGGGGCAGGAGGGTGGCGAGCAGCGTCCAGTGACCGAGCACATTGATCGCGAACTGGGTGTCGAATCCGTCCTCGGTGACCGACTTGGGGATCGCCATCATCCCCGCGTTGCACATCACGATGTCGATGCGGTCGTGGGCGGCGGCGATCTCCGCGCCGGCGTCGAGCACCGATGCCTGCGACGCCAGGTCGAGTTCGACGATCTCGAGCGACGCTCCTGGGTGCGCCCGGACGATCTCGTCGCGGGCCGAACGAGCCTTGTCCTGATTCCGGGCAGCCATCACGACGTGGGCGCCGGCGCCGGCGAGCGCGTGGGTCGATGCCAAACCGAGGCCGCCGTTGGCGCCGGTGATCACCGCCACCTTGCCGGTGAGGTCCCCGATGTCATCCGTGCTCCAACGCATGGCACAAGCGTAGGAGCCCTTCGGGCCAGCGCTGGGTGGGAACGATTCGTTGCCGGATCATGTCGAGTCGGTCTTGGGCTGAACGGAACCACTTGCTCGCATGGCTAACAGTCATTAGCTTCGCGCCCCATGACGCCTGGCCCGTCCCGAGAAGCACCTGCCGACTCACCGGCCCCGACGCCGATCCCGATCTCGAAGGCGCGGAACCGGCGGACCGAGATCCTCGACGCCGCCCTCGAGATCTTCGTGCGCCACGGCTACCTGGGGACGACGATGGAGGCGATCGGCGAGGCGGTCGGCATGCGCGCCCCCAGCCTCTACAAGCACGTGCGGTCGAAGCAGGAGCTGCTCGTCGAGCTGATGAGCCGCTCGATCACCGAGGTGCACGCCGCTCTCGATGCCGCGACCGGGTCGACCTCCGCCCCTGTGCTGCGGCTGCGTCGCGCCATGGAGGCCCATGTCCGCTACCACGCCGAACACTGCCTCGACGCCCTGCTCGGCGCCAACGAACTCTCGAACCTCGAACCCGGACCGTTCCTCGAGCGGATCCTCGCCGAACGCGACCGCTACGAGGCCGCCTTCGTCGAGGTCGTCGAGTGCGGTGTCGCCGCCGGCGTGTTCACCGTCGAGCACCCCAAGACCACCGCTCGAGCCCTGCTCGACATGGGGTCGGGGGTCTCGGTCTGGTTCCGGCGCGACGGCGAACTCAGCGTCGACGCACTCGTCTACCACTACAGCGACCTCGCCGTCCGCCTCGTCGGGGCGGACGACGCCGGCGCCGGCAGCACCAATCCAGGGAGGATCACATGAGCAACCACGACCTCGTCATCAAGAACGGCCTCGTCTTCGACGGCACCGGCGCGCCACGGGTGCGGGCCGACGTCGCGGTGAGCGACGGCGTCGTCACCGCCATCGGCCGCATCGACGCTGCGGAGGCCACCACGGTGATCGACGCCACCGACCACCACGTCGCCCCGGGCTTCGTCGACCTCCACACCCACTACGACGCCCAGATCTTCTGGGACCCCTACTGCACCCTGTCGGGCTGGCACGGCGTCACCTCGGTGGCGATCGGCAACTGCGGCTTCGGGTTCGCGCCGATGGCGCCCGACATGCGCGAGTACGCGATGCGCTCGATGACCCGGGTCGAGGCGATCCCGTACGAGTCGATGCGGCTCGGGCTTCCGTGGGACTGGGAGACCTTCCCCGAATACCTCGACAGCCTCGACCGCACCCCCAAGGCGGTCAACATGCTGCCCTACGTGCCGGTCGGGCCGCTCCTGCTCGAGGTGCTCGGCGTGGATGGCGCCAAGTCCGGGCGCATGCCGACCGACGCCGAACACGAGCGCCTCGCCGAGCTTCTTCACGAGGCGATGGACGCCGGCGGGTGCGGCTGGTCGGCCCAGCGGCTGCCCCCGACCGGCCCGGCCGCCGTGCAGCGCGACTGGGACGGCACGCCGATGCCGACCGACATGATGAACGACGAGACCTGTCGGGTGTTCGCTCGGGTGCTGGCCGAGCGCAACCAGGGGGTGCAGCAGATGACGCTCACCACCGACGACATCCGCCACGACATGGCTCACCTCGAGGAGATCGCCTCGATCTCGGGCCGGCCCGTGCTCCACAACGTCGTGCAGGCGTTCGAGAGCCGACCCCACGTGCACCGCAAGGCCATCCAGTGGCTCGAGCGTTGCCGCGAGCGCGGCATCCCCGTCTACGGCCAGGGCATGACGACCGACGCCGGCTTCACCTTCACCTTCGAGGACTGGAACCTCTACGACGACTCCGACACCTGGATGGAAGCCACCACCGGCGCGACCGAGGAGCGGTTGGCCAAGCTCGGCGACCCGGCTCGGCGCCAGGGGTTGAAGGATCAGATGCCGGCCGTGGCGACCGCGCCGCTCGAGTCGGTGACCGTGCTCTCGCCGCGGAGCGAGTCGACCGAGCGGTTCCGGGAGATGTCGGTCCGCCAGGTCGCCGACCTCACCGGCAAGCACCCCGTCGACGCCATGCTCGACATCGCCGTCACCGATGAACTCAAGACGCTGTTCTTCGTCGCCCCGCCCCAGGGCTCGTCGGATCTGCTGCGCGAGATCGTGCAATACCCCCACATGCTGTTCGGCGTGTCGGACGGCGGCGCCCACACCAAGTTCCTCACCGCCGGCCGCTACCCGACCGAGACCCTCACCGAGCAGGTGCGTGACAACGGCTGGGTCACCTACGAAGAAGCCCACCGGCGACTCTCCGCGCTGCCCGCCCAGCTGGCCGGGTTCCGGGATCGGGGCACGCTGCGGGTCGGCGGTCCGGCCGACATCGTCGTCTACGACCCCGAGGCCCTCGAGGTCGGGCCGAGCGAGGTGGTCGAGGACTTGCCGGGCGGGGAGTGGCGACGCGTCCAGAAGGCGAGCGGCTACCGGGCAGTCGTCGTGAACGGCGAGGTCACGATCGAGCACGACAGCCAGACCGGCGCCCATCCCGGACGTCTCCTGCGCCACGGCGCCTGAGCCCGACTCGCGGCGATGTCCGCTGCAGTAGCCTCGCGCCCCAAACCATCCATCGTCAGAGGCTCGCCATGACCCAGACCTACACCGTGGAACGCAGCGTCCACATCGACGGCCCCCGCCAGGAGGTCTACGACCGGATCGTCGATCTCCATCGTTGGGAATCGTGGTCGCCCTACGAGGAACTCGACCCGAACATGTCGAAGACCTACTCGGGCGCCGAGTCGGGCGTCGGTGCCGCCTATGCGTGGTCGGGAAACATGAAGGCGGGCACGGGCAGCATGGAGATCACCGAGGCGACGGTCCCGGAACGCATCGTGCTCGACCTGGCGTTCACCAAGCCCTTCAAGAGCGGCAGTGAGGTGACGTTCGCGATCGCCGAGGCCGACGGCGGCTCGGACGTCACCTGGACCACCTCGGGCCCGACCAACTGGTTCACCAAGATCCTCTCGGTCTTCTCCACGCCCGACAAGGTCATGGACAAGATGATGGGCAAGGCGTTCGAGCAGGGCCTCGCCAGCCTCAAGGCCGAGGTCGAAGCGGCCTGACCGCAAGTCGACCATCCGCCTCCCTTATCAAGTGATAAAACGGCGGCCATGTCGATCGACCACCGCGGCCGCTACGGACCCCACGCTCCCGAGCTCACCTACCTGCCCCACGAGTTCGCCGAGCAACGCGTCGATCTCGGCGAGGTCGAACTGAACTACGCCACCGCGGGCAGCGCAGCGTCGCCGGCCCTGCTGTGCATCCCCGGCCAGACCGAGTCGTGGTGGGGCTACGAGGCGGCGATACCCCGGCTGGCGGAGCACTTCGAGGTCTTCGCCGTCGATGTCCGAGGGCAGGGTCGCTCCACCCGCACGCCGGGTCGCTACACCCTCGACAACATGGGCAACGACCTCGTCCGCTTCATCGACCAGGTGATCGGTCGCCCGGTGATCGTCAGCGGGCTGTCGTCGGGCGGCGTCCTCACGGCGTGGCTCTGCGCCTACGCCAAGCCGGGACAGGTGGTCGCCGCCTGTTTGGAGGACCCGCCCCTGTTCTCCTCCGAGGTGCGCCCCGCGATCGCCCCGGGCATCCGGCAGGCGATCGGCCCGATGTTCGATCTCTGGTCGACCTATCTCGGCCCGCAGTGGTCGATCGGCGCGTGGGACGCGATGCGGGCCGCTGCGCCCGAGCGGCTTCCCGCCTGGCTGGCCGGGCTCCCGATCCCACCCGAGCCGCGCCAGGAGCTCAAGGAGTACGACCCCGAGTGGGGGCAGGCGTTCTGGTCCGGCACGGTCGCTGCGTCCTGCGACCACGAGCGCATGCTGGCCTCGGCCCGGGTCCCCCACCTCCTGCTCACCCATCACTTCCGCCACGTCGACGAGGCGACGGGCACGCTGATGGGAGCGTTGACCGACGCCCAGGCCGCCCGGGCTCGCGCACTCCTCGAGGCGGCCGGGGTCGACGTCGAGTACCGATCGGTTCCCGACGTCGGCCACTCGATGCACGGCGACGCCCCCGATCGCTACGTCGACATCCTGCTCGACTGGGTCCAGGCCAAGGGCGTGGCCGAGGCTCAGAGGATGTAGCGGTCGCCGGTCGCTCGCACGGTGATGTCGCCGATCGACACGCCCCACGGTTGGTCGAGCGCGTGGACGACGGCGTCGGCGATGTGTTGGGGGTCGAGCACCGCGTAACGCGGCGAGTCGACGTCGAGCTGCTCGGGCTCGGCCGTCCCGGCCCGATAGGCGCCCATCACCCCGAGGTACTCGCCGGCGTTCTGGCCGAGGATGCCGACGACCGCTTCGGGGTTGATCACCCCGGCGCCGAGCCCGGTGCCGGGCACGCCGGTCGGCTTGACCGTCGTGACCTTGATGCGGCCCTGGCTCTCCACCCGCACCGACTCCGACAGGACGTTGACGGCGGCCTTCGTCGCGCCGTACACCGACGCCCCCGCCACGGGGAAGTTGCCGTAGATCGACGACACGTTCACGATCTGGCCGCGCCCCTGGGCGATCATCTGGTCGTGCACGGCGATCATGCCGTGGAGCACGCCCTTGATGTTGATGTCGATGCAGCGGTCCCATGCGGGCGCCGCCTTCGCGTGGTCGGCGAGGAAGGCGAGGGGCATGATGCCGGCGTTGTTCACGAGTGCGTCGACCCGGCCGTGGGTCTCGACGACCGAGGCGATCGCCGCTTGGAGATCGGTCAGCGAGGTGACGTCGGCCGTGACCGTGGTGAGGTCGAACCCGTCGGCGGCGAGCTCGGCCGCCGCGGCCTCGAGGGCATCGGCGTCGATGTCACAGCCGACGGGGATGCCGCCGCGCTCGGCGACGCCGCGGGCGATCAGGCGTCCGAAGCCGCCGCCGGCGCCGGTGATCACGACGACTCGGTCGGTCAGGTGGGACGCATCGGTGGACAGGGGTGAGGTTGCAGCCATCGGCTCAGCTCAGCACGGATCGCTAGCTTGATCGAAATGGCGCGCTACGACCGGATCGGATCCACCTACGCCTCGACCCGTCGTGAGGACCCGGACCTACGGCGTCGCCTCCACGAGGCCCTCGGCCCGGGTGAGGGCGTGGTCGTGAACGTCGGTGCCGGCACCGGGAGTTACGAGCCGAGCGGTCGCCCGGTGGTGGCGGTCGAGCCGAGCCGCACGATGCTCGAACAACGGTCACCGACCTCGGCGCCGGCGGTGCAGGCGACGGCCGGAGCGGTGCCGCTTCTCGACGGGGCCGCCGAGGCGGCGATGGCGGTGCTGACCATCCATCACTGGGACGATCAGCTGGCGGCCGGAGTCGCCGAGCTTCGACGCGTCACCACCGGGCCCATCGCCGTGGTGACCTACGACGCCGAGGTCAGCGCACAGATGTGGCTCGTCGCCGACTACCTCCCGGAGGCGGCCGCGCTCGATCGCGCCACCTTCCCGCCGATCGCCCGCCTCGTCGACCTGCTCGCAGCTCCCGCTGCCTCTCGCACGGTGTCCGCCAGCGCGGTGTCCTCGAGCGCGGTGTCCTCCAGCGCGGTGCCCGCCGCCGCGGTGTCGGTCACCCCGCTGCCGATCTCACGCCACACCCCCGACTGGACGATGGGCTCGTTCTGGGCCCATCCGGAGCGGGTGCTCGACCCAGTGGCGCGAGCGGGGACGTCGACGTTCTCGCGGATGGATCCGGCCGTCGTCGACCGCTGCGTCGAGGACGTCGAGCGCGACCTCGCTTCGGGTGCGTGGGATGATCGCCACGGCCGGCTGCGCGCCCTCGACGAGCTCGACGTCGGCCTTCGGCTCGTCGTGAGCGAACCGGCTCAGTAGGGCGATTCGTAGGGGTCGGCCGGCGGCTCGTCGAGGATCTGGAGCTCGACGATGTCGGCCTCGATGTCGTCGGTCCCCTCGCTCTCGCCGTAGGGAACCTCGGGCGGCCGCCACGTGACCACGATGTCGACCCAGGTGTCGTTGGGGAGCTCCTCGGCGAGGCCGTGCACGACCACCTGCACCGGCAGGCCGTCGGCCGCGCAGCAGCTGACCAGGAACCGCGTGAGTCGGAAGCCGTCGTCGATCTCGTCGTCGTTCACGACCAGGCCGACGAGGCGGACCTCGGCGCCCTCGAGGGTGCGCTCGTCGTCCCAGACTGCGCGCTCGATGAAGTCGTAGACGCCCATCTCGGTCGGTTCGTCGCTCGACAGGGGCGGGAAGCGCTCGGTGGTCTCGAGCGGGGTGATCGCCTCGAGTCGGTCGGCAGCGGACGCGCCGAGGGCGGTCGGTGCCACCGAGATCAAGACCAGGATCGGCAACGCCATCAGCCAGCCGACCTTCGGGACTCGTCCGTGGTCGTGGTCGTCGTGCCCGTCGTGATCGTGGCCATCGTGGTCGTGCCCGTCGTGGTCGGTGTCGTCGCCGGGATGGACGAGCAGGAGGTAGAGGCCGAACGCCAGGATGATCAGGGCGGCGAGGGCCAGCGGGATGCGCATGCGCTGCTGCACGAACCAGCCGAAGCCGCCGGACTGCACGAGGCGGCCGATGATCGCGCCGACGCACACCAGGACGGTCGCTGCTCCTCCGCGGGTCACCGGAAGCCTCCTCGAGTCACAGCAGGATCCTTCCGATCACGACAGCGCTCACCACGGCCACACCGAGGGTGAGCGGGGCGAACACCATGGCGAAGCGGCGGCCGAACACGCCGGCGTGCATCGCCACCAGCTTGAGGTCGATCACCGGGCCGACGACCAGGAACACCAGCCGCGACGTCAGCGAGAACTGGGGGAGGCCAGCGGCAACGAAGGCGTCGGCCTCGGAGCAGATCGACAGCAGCACCGCGAGGCCGGCGAACATGAGGATCGACAGCAGCTCGTCGTCGGCCACGGTGTTGAGCACCGAGCGGGGGACGACGAGCTGGAGGGTGGCGGCGGCCAGAGCGCCGACCACCAGGTAGCCGCCGGCGTGGAGCAGGTCGCGGGTGGCGACCTCGACGAAGGTGTTGAGCCGCGATTGTTCGTGGGAGTGGTCGTCCTTGACGATGTCGAGCAGGGAGCCGCCCTGGCGGCGGGCCCACCAGGCGCCGATGGTGATGGCGGTGAGGAACGACGCCAGGAAGCGGGCCACGACGAGCTGGCGATCGCCGGGGAAGGCCACGGCGGTCGACACGAGCACGACCGGGTTGATCGCGGGCGCCGCTAACAAGAAGGTGAGGGCGGCAGCCGGTGGGGTGCCGGCGGCGACCAGGCGACCGGCGATCGGGACCGAGCCGCACTCGCAACCGGGCAGGGCGAACCCGGCGAGGCCGGCCGACGGCACGGCCAGCACCGGGCGCTTCGGGACGAACCGCTCGACGAGTTCGGGGGAGACGAAGGCGCCGATCAGCCCGCTGATCGTCACGCCGAGCACGAGGAACGGCAGGGCCTGCACGCAGACCGACACGAACAGGGTCGACCAGTCGCGCAACGCGGGATTCTCGAACAGCGCCGTGCGACCTCGCAGGAGGAACGCCAACGCCATGGCGACGGCGAAGGCGAGCTGGGCCCATTCGCGAGAGGGCCTGACCGTCGGGGGCGCCTCGGGGGCAGCGTCGATCGACGACATGCCGCGAGGCTAGCGAACCGGTGACGCGTGGTCGGGGAGGAGGGCTGCGACGGTCGGTCGGGCGAACGCCTCGTCCGGTGTCGCGCAACAGAGGCACTCGACGGCGACGGCCACGACCGAGTCGGCGGCCTCGGCCTCGTCGCGGTGGTGGGTGCTGAACACGATCGTGCGGCCGGCGGCCGCCTCCTCGTCGAGGATCTCGACGATCGCGCAGCGCGATCGAGCGTCGAGCGCGCTCGACGGTTCGTCGAGGAGGAGGATCGGCGCGCCTTGCGCCAACCCCTGCGCGATCAGCACCCGCTGGCGCTGCCCGCCCGAGAGTTCGCCGAAGGGGCGACGGCGCAGGCCGAGCAGCCCGACGCGGTCGAGTGCCGCCCGCACCTGCTCGCGATCGGCCGAGCGGTGGCGGCCGAGGAGGCCGAGCGATGGGTAGCGACCCATGCGGACGACGTCCTCGACCAGGAGGCGGAGCTGCGGGTCGACCGTGGTGCTCTGCAGCACGTCGGCAACGTCGCCACCGACGCGAACCGAACCGGCCGACTGTCGGACCCGGCCGCTGATCACGCCGAGCAGGGTCGACTTGCCGCCTCCGTTGGGGCCGACGACAGCCGTGGTGGTGCCGGGCTCGAGGTGCAGCGTCACGTGGCGGAGCACCGCCGTGCGGCCGAGGTCGACCGAGACGTCCTGCAGGGCGATCATGCTCAGCACCCTACCGCCAACTCACCTCTGGTGAGAACCGTTCTCAGCAGCTACGGAGTCGGTCGTGCTGAATCAGTGCTCGTGATGGTGATGGTGGTGGGGGTCGTCGAGTAGCAGTCGGTCGCCGACGCGGATGAAGTGGCCGCCGAAAGCGGTCGACAGGCTGTCCTCGGTGAGGGCCTCGGCCGGCGGCCCGACGGCGACGGCCTCGGTGTTGAGGAGGAGGACCACGTCGCATCGGCGAGCGTCGTCGAGATCGTGGGTCGTGGTGATCACTGCCGTCCCGGCGGCCGATTCCTCGGCGATCACGCCCTGGATGATCTCGCGAGATCGCGGGTCGAGGGCGTTCGCCGGCTCGTCGAGAAGGAGGACCGGCCGCTCCTGGGCGAGCCCCTGGGCCACCAGCACCCGCTGACGCTGTCCCCCGGACAACTCGTGGAACGAGCGCTTGGCGACATCGGTGAGCTCGACACGATCGAGGGCTCGCTCGACGGCGTCGTGGTCAGCGCGGCGGATGCGGCCCAACAGCCCGCGCTCGGGGTAGCGGGCCATCATCACCGTGTCGCGCACGTTGATCGGAAAGCTGCGGTCGACCGCCGTCGACTGGAGGACGTAGGCGGGCGCTGGCCCGTCGAGGCGCACGGTGCCGCTGCTCGGCGAGACGAGTCCGGCGATGGCCGACAGTAGGGTCGATTTGCCCGAGCCGTTGGGGCCGATCACGGCCAGCGAGCTGCCGGGGGCGATCTCGACGCTCACCCGATCGAGTGCGAGGCGGTCGCCGAAGTGCACGCACAGGTCGGCGATCGAGACGGCAGGGGCCACGCCGCAAGGTTACGGCGAGCCCCCGTGGTTGCGGAATGAACGACCCGCTCGTAGCGTTCGGGCGAGAGTGATTCTCACTTTCGACTCAGGAGGAGCCATGGGAGTGCAGCTGCATCGACGAATCGGGGTCCCGCTCGCGGCGGCGGGCCTGGTGCTCGGCGCATGCGGGGGGAGCGACGCCAGCTCGGACAGAGGCGACGCTGACACGGGAGCATCGGGCGAGGTGCCGACGGTCGTCGTCACCTCCAACATCCTCGGCGACGTCGTCGAGTCGATCGCCGGCGACGACATCGAGGTCATCACGCTGATGCCGGTGGGCGTCGATCCCCACGACTTCCAGGCGTCGGCCCAGCAGGTGGCCCAACTGAACGACGCCGATGCGCTGATCGTCAACGGCGGCGGCTTCGAGGAGGGCATCCTCGATGTGATCGAGGCGGCCGAGGGCGACGGCGTGCCGACTTTCGAGGCCCTGTCGACGGTCAGCACGATCGAGAACGGCGAGGGCGAGGATGATCACGATGATCATGCCGACGAGGATGATCACGATGATCACGACGACGAGGACGATCACGACGATCACGACCACAGCGGCGTCGATCCCCACTTCTTCACCGACCCGGCTCGGATGGCCGACGCCGTCGACGGCATCAGCGACTTCCTGGCCGTGACCCTCGACGGGATCGACGTCGACGGGCTAGAGGAGCGCACCTCCGCCTACGTCGCCGAACTCGAAGCCCTCGATGCCGACCTCGAGGAGCGGTTCGGCGCCCTCGGTGAGGATCGGCGGGTCCTGGTCACCAACCACGAGGTGTTCGGCTACTTCGCGGAGCGCTACGACTTCGAAGAGGTCGGCGCGGTGATCCCGTCGGGCTCGACCTCCGACGGTGCCGATGCCGCCGCCCTCGCCGAGCTTGCCGAGATCGTCGAGCACGAAGGCGTGTCGGCGATCTTCTCCGACGAATCGGCCTCGGACGAGCTGGTTCAGACCCTCGCAGCCGAGGTCGGCGACATCGAGATCGTCGCCCTCTACTCCGAGACGCTCGGTCCCGAGGGTGACCCCGCCGGCACCTACCTGGGCATGATCGAGGTGAACGCCGAGCGAATCATCTCCGCACTCGGGTAGACCTGGAGCCGTGACGATCCTGGCCCTCCTCGAGGCGTTCGAGCCCGCCTTCATGCAGCGTGCCCTCGTGGGCTCGCTGGTGGCGGTCGTTGCCACCTCGGTGGTCGGCACCTGGGTGGTGCTGCGCGGCCTCGCCTTCCTCGGCGACGCCCTCGCTCACGGCGTGATCCCCGGAATCGCGCTCGCCGTGTTGTGGGGCGTCAGCCCGCTGATCGGAGCGTTCCTCGCTGCCATCGTCATGAGCGGCCTGGTCACGGTGGTGTCGTCGCGCACCGTCGTGCGGGAGGACACCGCGATCGGGCTGCTCTTCGTCGGCATGCTCTCGCTGGGCATCGTGATCGTCTCGCGGTCGCAGTCCTTCTCGACCGAGGTGACGGCCCTGCTGTTCGGCGACGTCCTCGGGGTGACCGCCGACGACGTGCGATCCCAGCTGATCGCGATGCTCGTCGTCGTCGTGGCCTCGGTCGTGCTCTACCGCCCCTTCCTCGCCCTCACCTTCAACCGTGACAAGGCCCAGTCGCTCGGCATGCGCCCCGGCCTCGCCCACGCTGCACTTCTGACGCTGCTGGCGCTCAGCATCGTCGCCAGCTTCCAGGCGATCGGCACGCTCCTGGTGTTCGGCCTGCTGATGGGGCCGCCGGCGACGGCGTCGATCGTCGCTCACCGGGTGCCGACCATCATGGTCACCTCGGTGGTCGTCGGCGCGATCGCCGTGGTCGCGGGCCTCCTCGCCAGCTTCCACCTGGGCACGGCCGGCGGCGCGTCGATCGCCACGATCAGCGTGCTCGAGTTCTTCGCCGTGTTCGCCGCCCGTGAGGCCTTCGAGGCGTTCCGCCGTCAGCCGGTGGCGGTCAGCGCCTCGAGCTGAGCGACGTAGGAGCCCATGTCGAAGTAGTCGCGCCAGAGCGTGATCAGCCCGGCGTCGGACACCTCGAAGAAGCCGGCCACCGGCAGCTCCAGCCAGCCGTCGCCGATCTTGAAGCGGTCGACCCGCTCGTTGATCACCGTGCGGCCGACCTCCCACTCGCCGTCGACGCGCCAGTCGACCTCCGAGACCGGACCGAGGAACCCGTTGAGGGTGGCGGCCACGCCGTCGCGGCCAACGATCGGGTCGATCGGCACGTTCTCGTATGACACCTCGGGGTCGAGGAACTCGATCGCACCGTCGACGTCCTGGGCTTCGACGGCGGCGATGAAGGCGTTGACGATCTCGAGCGGGGTCATGGACCGGACCCTACGACGAGCCACTACGTTGGGCCAATGGCGAGCAAGAAGGCTGCGGGCAACAAGACCACCCCCACCGAGGTCGACCCTGCCGACTTCGTCGCCGCCGTCGAGCACCCGACCCGTCGAGCCGACGCCGAGGTCCTCGTCGAGATGATGCGCCGGGTCACCGGCTGCGAGCCGCGCATGTGGGGGCCGACGATCATCGGGTTCGGGCGCTACCACTACCGCTACGAGTCGGGCCGCGAGGGCGAGTTCATGCTGACGGGCTTCTCGCCCCGGAAGGCGAACCTCGTGCTCTACATCCTCCCCGGCTACGACGACCTGGGCGACGCCCTCGCTCGGGTCGGCAAGCACAAGCTCGGCAAGAGTTGCCTCTACGTCAACAAGCTGGCCGACGTCGACCTCGACGTGCTCGAGGAGCTGGTCGCCCGCGGCGTCGAACAGATGCGGGCCACCCACGACGTACTCGAGGGCTGAACGGCTCCCTCATTGAACGGTGCTCCTCATTGCGCGGTGCCGTGTTCAGTGTCGATGGTGGCCGTCGTCGGTCGCCTCGACGACCTTGGTCAACAGCCGGCGCAGCGTCGCCTGCTCCCGGTCGCTCAGGCAGGCGAAGGCATCGTCGCGGTCGGCTCGGGCCCGCCGCAGCTCTCGCCGGAGGTCCTCGCCGGCGGGGGTCAACAGGAGCTGGGTGGCTCGCCGGTCGGTCGGGCTGGGGTGCCGGGCGACCAGGCCCTTCGCCTCGAGGGCATCGACCACCTCGGTGGCCGATCGTGGGGCGATGCGCAACCGCTTCGCCAGATGGGACGGTCGCAGCTCTCGGTCGCGGTCGGCGGCGCGGGCCACCGACAGGAACGCCCGGGCCTGGTGGGCGACCAGGCCGAACGGCTCGAGCGACGCGGCACGCCGGTGGCGGAGCTGCTTGCCGAGCCGGATGACGAGGTGCTCGAGGTCGGGGGTCTCGTCGTCGCCGGATCGCACGGCCGCAGTCTACGCGCCTCCCCGCTACGTTGCGAGGTAGCCACATGTTGAGGTGACCAGATCATGAGGTAGCCTCATGAGTGTTCCGAAAGGAGGTTCCCCGATGGGAGCACCGATGAAGGCGGGCGGGCGCTTCGGCCCACCGCCGGCCAAGAAGTCGGCGGCCGACACCGCCCAGCTCGACGAACACCCGGTCGACCTCGGTCGGGTCACCGCGCTGTTCGCGCCCCATCGACGCTCGCTCGCCGTCGTGCTGCTGTTGATCGTGGCGTCGTCGATCGTCGGCCTCGCGACCCCCTTCCTCACCCGGCACCTGATCGACGAGGCCATCCCGAACCAGAACGGCCGCCAGGTCGTACTCGGCGTGCTCGGCCTGCTCGCCGTCGCCGCCGCCACCTCGGCGTTCGGGGTGATCCAGACCTGGCGGGCCACCGTGATCGGCCAGGCCGTGATGCACGACCTGCGGACCTCGTTGTTCTCGCACCTCCAGCGCATGCCGCTGGCGTTCTTCACCCGCACCCGTGGTGGCGAGGTCCAGAGCCGCCTCACCAACGACATCAACGCGATGCAGGGCGTGGTCACCAACACCGCCACCTCGGTCGCCTCGAACATCACCACCGTCGCCGCCACCTCGATCGCCATGGTCGCCCTCTCGTGGCGGTTGTCGCTGTTGAGCCTCGTCGTGCTGCCGCCGTCGATCTACCTCACCCGCCGGGTGGCGGTCACCCGCCGGTCGATCACCGCCGACGCCCAGCGGGCCCTCGCTCGGCTCCAGACCCAGATCGAAGAGTCGCTGTCGATCTCGGGGGTGCAGCTGGCCAAGACGCTCGGCGCCGGCGAGGCGCTTTCGGACCGGTTCACCGGCACTTCGCTCGAACTGACCGACCTCGAGGTGCGCTCCCAGCTCGCCGGCCGCTGGCGGATGGCCTCGATGCAGCTGATCTTCGCGGCGGTTCCCGCCTTCGTCTACCTCGTCGCCGGCCTGCCGAGCACCTCGGGTGGCATGTCGATCGGCACCATCGTCGCCTTCGTCGCCCTCCAGAACGCACTGTTCCGACCCCTGATGGGCGTGCTCAACGTCGGGGTGCAGGTGCACGCCTCGATGGCGCTGTTCTCCCGGATCTTCGAGTACCTCGACCTGCCCGTCGAGATCGCCGACCCCGACCACCCGCGGTCGTTGCCGGCCCGTGCCGACGGGGTCCGTTCCGTCCGCCTCGACCGTGTCTCGTTCCGTTACCCGGGTGCCGATCGCGATGCCCTCTCCGACGTCACGCTCGACCTGCCGGCCGGTGCCGACATCGCCCTCGTCGGGGCGACGGGCTCGGGTAAGTCGACGCTCGCCGCCCTGGTCTCACGCCTGTTCGACCCTGGAGCGGGGTCGGTGTCGATCGACGGGGTCGACCTGCGCGACCTGCGGTTGGCCGACGTCGCCGCCCAGGTCGGCGTGGTCTCCCAGGACACCTACCTCCTCCACGACACGATCGAGGCCAACCTCCGCTACGCCCGGCCCGACGCCACCGACGCCGAGCTCGTCGCCGCCGCCAGCGCGGCCCAGATCCACGGCCACATCGCCGGCCTGCCCGACGGCTACGGCACCGTCGTCGGCGCACGGGGCCACCGCTTCTCCGGGGGCGAGAAGCAACGCATCGCCCTCGCCCGGACGATCCTGCGCGACCCGCCGATCCTCGTGCTCGACGAGGCGACCAGCGCGCTCGACACCCGCACCGAGCGGGCGGTGCAGGACGCCCTCGACGCCCTCAGCGAAGGGCGGACGACCCTGACGATCGCCCACCGTCTCTCCACCGTCCGCAACGCCGATCGCATCGTCGTGCTCGACGGCGGCCGGGTGGTCGAGCAGGGTCGACACGACGACCTGCTCGCCGCCGGCGGTCGCTACGCCGCCCTCGTCCGCGCCCAGGACGAGATCGCCGTCTGATTCCACCCACGAACCGAGGACACCCCATGACCACGCCTTCCGAGCTCGACACCTATCTCGCCGAGCGCTACTGGACCGAGGACGATCTGCAGCGGGCGATCCGTGCCGACACCGCAGCACGGGGTCCGTCGATCGAGGTGAGTGCCGAGTCGGGCAAGTTCTTGGCGACCGTCGTGGCGATGACCGGCGCGCAGCGCGTGCTCGAGGTCGGCGCCCTGTTCGGCTACAGCGGGGTCTGGATGGCCCGAGCCCTGCCCGCCGGCGGCCACCTCGACACGGTCGAGTTCGCCGACCTCCACGCCGACGCGGCCGAGCACTGGTTCGCCGAAGCCGGGCTCGCCGACCGGGTGACCGTGCACCGCGGTGCCGGCGTCGACGTGATCCCGACCCTGTCCGGCCCCTACGACCTCGCGTTCGTCGACGCCGACAAGACCGGCTACCCCGCCTACCTCCACCTCGTCCTCGAACGCCTGCGACCCGGTGGGGTGATCGTGTTCGACAACATGCACTGGGGTGGTCGGATCGCAACGCCCGGCGGAGGGGACGGCGCCGATGCCATCCGTGAGGTCCACGACTGGCTCGCCGCGTCCGGCGATGTCGTGGCGACCACCCTCGGCATCGGCGACGGCATGACCGTCGTCGTCAAGCGTTGACGATCGGCAACGGCGGGTAGACGGTGTGGCAAAGATCACCAGACGATCAAGGGCTGGACTGCTGACATTCGATTGATAAGGTCGCCTTACATCGCGCAGCGCCAGTTGCGCGGTCCCAAGGAGGATCATGTCCATCAACCGTTTCCTGCGGCTGCTCGCGTTGCTCGCCGCCTTCACCCTCGCGGCCGCCGCCTGCGGCTCGAGCGACGACACCGCGACCACCGAGGCCGAAGCGTCCGACACCACCACCACCGAAGCCGCCGACACCGAGTCGGCTGACGAAGCCGACGTCGCTGAGGCCGACTCCACCGACGCTGCTGAGGCAGACGACGCCGCCGACGAGGCCGCCGCCGAGGAGATGCCGACCGAGGTCCAGGTGACCACCTACTCGGGCGCCACGGTGACCGCTCCCTACGACCCCGCCACGATCGTGGTGATGGACTTCGCCGCCCTCGACACCATCGACGCCCTCGGCTTCGGCGACCGTGTCGTGGGCCTCCCGCTCGGCACGGCGCTGCCGCCCCACCTCGACGCCTACTCGGGCGTCGAGAACATCGGCACCCTCTTCGAGCCCGACTTCGAGGCGATCAACGCCCTCGGCCCCGACCTGATCGTCGCCGGTGGCCGCTCCGCCGCCGTCGTGCCCGACCTCGCCGAGATCGCCCCCACCATCGACTACTCGATGGGCTGGGGTTCGGCCGCCTTCCTCGAGTCGATCGTCACCA
>JAWSVN010000247.1:0-1374 GCA_033851875.1 Acidimicrobiales bacterium | reverse complement strand
GCCGCCCACTCGCCGAGGTTGTCGGTGCGGCGAGCGAGGCCGTCCGGGTGGAGGCAGAGCCGGAACACGTTGATCGTCGGCGACAACAGCTCGGCCGGGATCCCGTCGAGCAGTCCGGCCGCGCCGAGGTTGGACAACACGACGTTCCACTGCCGGTCGATCACCACGCCCGGGTAGGGGTCGTGGGCGTCGAGCATCCGCTGCAGCGACGCCCGCACCTGGGCCATCGACTCGTCGTCGAGGGACGTCTCGCGGTAGCGGGGCGCGTAGCCGGCGGCGAGCAGGAGGGTGTTGCGCTCACGGAACGGCACGTCGAGGTGGTCGGCGACCGCCAGGACCAGCTCGGGGCTCGGCGTCGAACGCCCGGTCTCGACGAAGCTGAGGTGGCGCGTCGACACCCCCACCTCGAGGCTCAGGTCGAGCTGGCTGCGGCGACGACGGTTGCGCCACTCCCGCAGGAGGGGGCCGACGCCGGGGGCAACGGTGGTTGCGGTCATGGCTGCGACGCTACGAGACCGTCGTGCGCTCGGCCATTACCCCACGGGTCATCGCCACCGTGACGTGGGCGGCTCACCGTGGGGGCATGACCACCTTCGATGCCGTCCCCATGACCGACTCCACCAACGACCCGGCCGCCGTCGCCAGCCGGCGACTGCGCCTGGTGTTGCGGGCCAACGCCACCACGTCGTTCGTCGCCGGCGCCATCGGCCTGTTCGCGGCGCCGTGGTGCGTCGACGAGCTCGGCACCCAACACGTCGGCGCCACCCGCGCCATCGGTGCCGGCTTGATCGCCTTCGCCTGTTTCGTGGCGGTCACCAGCCGACGCGACGGTCGCCCGCTCGCCGAGCAGACGATCGGCATCGCTGTCGGCGACGCCGCCTGGGTGGTGCTGTCGTTCGTCGCCCTCGGGTTCGTCGACTTCACCGACACCGGTCGGGTCGTCGACGTGGTGCAGGCGATCGGGGTGGCCGACTTCGCCATCCTGCAGGCCTGGTTGGCCCGTCGCATCCTGCAGGCCTGAGCGGCAGCCGCCGACCGGCGCTGCGATACTCCAACGGTGATCGTCGCCCTGTGGAGTCCACCCCGCGCTCGTTCGACCGCCTTCTTCCGGTCGATGGTCGAACGGGGTGATCTGCTGGCGCTCCACGAGCCGTTCTGCAACCTGATGGACCACGGCGAGACCGACGTCGACGGTCGGATCGAACGGTCGGCCGCCGAGCTGCGGGCCTGGCTCCTCGCCGCCGAACAGCCGGTGTTCTTCAAGGACACCACCGACCGCCGCCACCCCGAGACGATCGCCGACCAGCGGTTCCTGACCGAGGTGCGCCACACCTTCCTCGTGCGCGACCCGGCCGAGATCGCCGCCTCCCACTA
>JAWSVN010000246.1:0-408 GCA_033851875.1 Acidimicrobiales bacterium | reverse complement strand
TGTCAGCCTATAAGAACGGTGTGAAAGTGCCTTCGGCTGTGGTGTTTTTGCGTATTCTTGAGGCCTGTAGTTTTGCGGTAGATATTGAATTATCGCCACGGATTCGTGAGCAAGATGGGATTAACCGAGGCGATGAATTAAAAGAGGCTTTAATGTTGGCGGAACAATTTCCTGCCAGTTTGAGTAAAACCTTGGATATGCCCCGGTTTCAAAAACTACGACAGCCAGCCTGAATCGATTAAACGCCATGAGTCCCGCAAAACAAAAAGCCTTAACCTTGCCCGAAAAAATTGTCGCGCTACACGAGACATTAGCGGGTGCTCAATTGCCACATGCATTTGGCGGCGCCTTGGCCTTGGCTTGGTGTACAAAAAGAGCACGCGGTACTATCGGTATTGATATTAACGT
>JAWSVN010000245.1:0-2416 GCA_033851875.1 Acidimicrobiales bacterium | reverse complement strand
CCCCGCAGCATGGCCCGGCTGAGCTCACTCGGGATCCCGCAAACGGCGGTGCCGTCGAAGATCCAGCGAGGCGGCAGATAGCGAACCCACGACTTGGTGTCGGACTCCGGGATCCACTCGACTCGCACCCCGCCCAGCGCGTTCGACAAGACGTGGTACTTCGCACAGGCGGCGGCGTCGGGCTCATCGGTGAGGCCGAGCTTCTCGAGTCCCGGGCCGAACGCTTCGAGGTGCTGATTGCGGAACGTGCGGAACACGACCTCGGCCGCCGGTTCGGTGCCGAGGCGGGTGACCATGCCGAGCAGGAGTCCGGTGAGGTAGCGGTGATAGAGCTCACCGAGCGCCGCCCACGCCTCCGGATCGGCGCCATCGGAAGGGGTGGGGCGGGACGGGTCGACCATGGTCCGAGTACTAGACGACCGGTGACGTCGCGTACAGCTCGGGACCTTCGGCCCCGCCTCCCGCACGGCGGGGCGGATAGCGTGCAGCGGGTGACCTCCGACGCCGCCGCGCCCTCCGACGCCGCCGAACTGCCACCCCTCCTGCGTGCCGCCCACCGCCTCCCCGGCGACCGGGTGCCCGTCTGGTTCATGCGCCAGGCCGGACGGTCGCTGCCCGAATACCACGAGGTGCGGGGCGAGGGCTCGATCCTCAACGCCATCCAGGACCCGGAACGGGCGGCCGAGATCACCCTGCAGCCGGTGCGCCGCTACGGCGTCGACGCCGCGATCCTCTACTCCGACATCGTCACCCCGGTGTTCGCCGTCGACTTCGGCATCGACATCACCCCCGGCGTCGGACCGACCTGCGAACAGCCGTTCGCGTCGGCCGCCGACCTCGAACGGCTCCGCCCCCTCGACGCCGACACCGACCTCGGCTTCCAGACCGAGACGATCGGCATCCTGGTGAAGGAACTGCCCCACGAGGTGCCCCTCATCGGGTTCGCCGGCGGGCCGTTCACGATGGCCAGCTACCTGGTCGAGGGCAAGCCGTCGCGCGACTACGCCAAGGTGAAGTCGCTGATGATGCACGACCCGCAGCTGTGGCATCAGCTCTGCGAACGGATCTCGGATCTCGCCATCGGCACCCTCACCGCGCAAGTGGCCGCCGGCGCCCGAGCCGTGCAGCTGTTCGACTCGTGGGCCGGTTCGCTGCGCCCCGAGCACTACCGGGAGTTCGTCCTCCCCCACTCGAGCCGAATCCTCGCCGCGATGGCCGACCTCGGGGTGCCTCGCATCCACTTCGGCATCAACACCGGCGAGCTCCTCCCCCAGATCGCCGAGGCCGGCGCCGAGGTGGTCGGTGTCGACTGGCGGACCCCGCTCGCCACCGCCCGCGAGCGGGTCGGTCGCCCGGTCGCGCTCCAGGGCAATCTCGATCCTGCCCTCGCCCTCGCGCCGTGGGACGTGCTCGAACGCGAAGTGCAGCGGGTGCTCGACGACAACGCCGGCAACCCGGGCCACATCTTCAACCTCGGCCACGGGGTGCTCCCCCAGACCAATCCCGAGCAGCTCGAGCGGGTGGTCGCCTATGTGCACGAGCACGGCCGGGCCGACGGCCCCGGCTCCGACGAACAGAGCTCGGCATGAGGGTCACGATCATCGGTGGCGGCATCTCGGGCCTGACCGCCGCCTACGACCTCCACCGAGGCGGGGTCGAAGTCACCCTGATCGACGCCGCCGGCCGGCTCGGCGGCAAGCTCTACTCGTCCCCGGTCGGCGACCGCCTCGTCGACGCCGGCCCCGACACCTTCCTGGCCCGGGTGCCCGACGGCTTCGACCTGTGCAAGGACCTCGGCATCGAGGGAGAGCTGACCTCGCCGGTCGCCCCCGTGCCCGCCTACCTGTGGCGCGACGGGGAACGGCGCCCGATCCCGGCCAACTCGGTGCTCGGCGTGCCGACCGACCTCGATGCCCTCGCCGAATCGGGGGCCGTCTCGCCCGAGGGTGTCGCCCGGGCCGCTGAGGACCTCGAGCTGCCGACCACCACGATCGGCGACGACATCAGCGTCGGCGCCTACATGCGGGCCCGCCTCGGCGACGAGGTCACCGACCGGCTGATCGACCCGATCCTCGGCGGCATCAACGCGTCGGACATCGATCGGCTCAGCCTGCGGTCGGGGGCGCCCCAGCTGTGGGACCTCGCCACCAACAACCGGTCGATCATCGAAGCCCTGCGCAAGACCGCCGAGGAACGAGGCGCCACCCTCGGCTCAGCCAAGGACCAGCCGGTCTTCTACGGCCTCCCCGGTGGCATCGCCCGCCTGGCCGAGAAGCTCCTGGACGCGCTGGCGAAGCCCAACAGCGCCGGCACGGCGGCCACGATCCGCACCGGCGAGGCTGTCACCTCGCTCGATGCCGTGATCGCCGACACCGCCGCCGACCGGGTGATCATCGCCGTGCCGGCCGGCCCGGCC